>JBKEAM010000055.1:0-31444 GCA_047972265.1 Oscillospiraceae bacterium
CGAAAAGCGTGCCGCCGCACACCTTAGTTTAGATAAGCTTGCCACTCTTTCGGGGGTTTCCGACTCTACAATCGGGGCAGCTTGTAAGTGTTTCACCATTAGTGAGGCCAGTGCAATAAAAATAGCGGCTGCCCTCAATGAGAAAGTACAAGATGTTTTTACTGTAACTCGTGACAATACCCCGCTTGGCGAAAGCACTATCCATCATTACCATTCTTTTATCAGCACAGTTCTATCTTGTGCTGTCGATGAACAACTTTTAGCAACCAATGTTGCTTTGGCTTTAAAAAATCCTCCAAGGCAAAGAAAACCCAAGCCACAGTATTTGGATGACGAACAAGCAAAGCAATTTATGGCCTGTCTTTTGGATGAAGAAGACATTCGGGTAAAAACTGCTTTGTTGTTGCTCCTTTTTACCGGCGTACGCAAAGGGGAGTTGTGCGGATTAGAATTTCCTGATATACAGACAGACAAATGTTGCATCCATTTTCAACGGCAGTCTCAGTATATTAAAAACAAAGGTATTGTTACCGCAAAAATGAAAACTGACCCCAGCGACCGTACAATTACCGTCCCGCTTTTTGTAATTAACCAGCTACAGTTTTATAAACAATGGTGGACTGAGGAACGCCTTAAATGGGGCGCCGCTTGGGAAGATAAAAGCCAACGAGTATTTATCCAGCGTAACGGCAAGCCTATTTCTCCTAGTACTATTAATAACTGGCTAAATTCTTTCCTCGACAAACATGGGTTTGAGCATTACAGTGTGCATAGTTTAAGGCATACCGCTGCTACCCTACAAATTTCAAATAATGTTGATTTGCGTACAGTACAGGCTCGCCTTGGTTGGGCTGATGCGAGTACCGGGCTCCGTTTTTATAGTCACGCTTTAATATCTGCGCAGGAGCGTGCCAGCAAAACGATGGGTGATATCCTTTTACCCGATACTTTTGCAGACGGCTCTTAGTTTTAAATTGCACCTCAAAATATACTCTTTCTTGGCCTGATTTTGGGTTGTTTATATTTTTTTTCGCAGAAAACTTGGCCCGCATCTTGGCCCGCTCCTCATTCATTTATTTTCGCAAATAAAAAAGGCGTTGTATCTTGCGATACAACGCCTTTTTTTGTGGAGCTGGTGGACGGACTTGAACCCCCGACCTGCTGATTACAAATCAGCTGCTCTACCAACTGAGCTACACCAGCACACTTATATTGTGAAGCTTTATGATTATAGCAAATATCCCTGCAAAAATCAATACTTGTGCGCCAAATGCCTTTATTATAAAACGTACAAAACGGGGCTATATTTTTTGATTGTATACTTGCCCTACTTCGGCCAATGTTTGCAGTACCGTTTGCACCACCGCGGGTGGTTGCAACACCTCTACCTCGTTGCCAAAGCCCAGTACCCACGCCAAAAACTGCGGGCTGGGTATTGCCTGTACCGATACCTCAATCCATCCATCATCATGAGCATATACTGATATATCGCGGCCAAACCGATCGGCCACTACACCTGCCAGGCGGTTGGCAAAGCGCAGTTTCACCGGTTCGGAATCGCCGCCAAACATACCAAAAGTTCGCTTGGCATACTCTACCATATCCAGTTTTTCAAATACTTCTTTGCCGGCTCTATCTTGCTTTACCAGTTGCAAAGAATCCATTTTATCAACCCTATAGTGTTTTATTATTTGAGCCTGTTGGTCGTATCCCAATAGGTAGTAAAACTCATCATCCCAAACCAGCGCCCAGGGGCTTATTGTGTACCGCTCGCCGTTATGGCGCAACTTTTTTTCTATTCTTGTAGGGCCAGATTTATTTATAGTCCACCCAAAATACAAAAAAGAAACCTGATTGTTTTCTCCCATTGCGGTATGCAGGGCATCTACCGTATAGTATACGCCTTCGTTTTCGGCCTTTACCCGGCCCTGTACATGCACCTGCCGGCGCAGCAGGCGGGCGTCTCGCCGGGAGGAGAGAGCCGCTATTTTGGTAATTAAAGCTTCGCTTTTTTTAGCTGTTATAAATTTGGCCGATTGTACTGCATCTACCAATAGTTTTAACTCGGGCATTTCGAAAGAACGCTGCCCAAGATAATAAGAGTTTCTTTGGCTGCGCAGGGTAACAATATCCATACCAAACTGTTGCAATGCCTCGATATCTGCCAGCAGCGTTTTTCTTTCTACCTGAATATTAAAATGTGTTAACGCTTCCTCTAATTGACGAAGCGTTAACGGATTTTCTTCGTTTGTTTCTTGCTCAAATATCTGCCTAAGATACAGCAGCTTTAGTTTTTGATTTTCACTTTTGGGCATGTATGCCTCCTGTGTGTTTACGCTGCGTTTGTCAACCTCAACTCGGCCAGCGCTTCTTTCATGGTGTCGGCAGAAAAAAGAAAACTTCCGTTTACATCGTACACCTCAATATGTTCAAATACAGTTTTAAAAATATAGTCCATGGTTTTGCGCCATCCTTTCTGCTGTTTCGTTCCAGCATACTCAGTATGACAGTTAAACTGTACAATAAAACGGACAGGATTAGCAAGTGACTTTTTTACTTTACTATATATTATACAATTTGCATCATTTTGTAAAAATACTACAATTTGTTATAAATCGGTGTTTGCGCATATAACAAAAGGCAGGCTGCAATAAAACAGCCTGCCTAAATTAATAATAATATTAGTCTTCGTCGTCTATTGCCAAGGTGGCATCGGGCGGAATTTCGTCGTTAAAATCTTCGCTAAACAAAAGCTGCTCGTACTCGTCCAGCTCTTTTTCGCGGCGTAAAACATATACATATAAAGCAGCCAGCACACCGGCTACAGCAGCCAATGCAATTAAAATTGCTGCAAAGGTGGATTTTTTCATCCCGGTTTCCTCCTCAGGTTTTTTAAACTTATTTTTAATGGTAGTTCTTGTTTCGGTTGCTTTTCCTTTTAGTGCGCGCAACAAATTACCAGCCACCAAAACAGCGGCGGCAGCACCTGCAATTGCGGTTTTTCCTGTTCCACGAAAAGCCTCTTTTGCCAATTCAAAAACATCTGTTGCTTGATTTTTCTTAGCCATACATGCCCCTCCTTTGTAAGAGCATCTGCCATAAAGGCAGCAAAAGTATTTCATTTATTATAACGGTTTAGCGGTTAAAATACAACCGCTATTTTGTATACTGCTTTTTGATTTATAAGCTTTGCAGCAAATAGGGCAGATAAGCCTTAAACGCGCCCGGCAGGGTAAGCTGATTTAAAATTTGCTGCGAGCTTGCCAAAATATAGCCTTTGGGGGCATTTGCCGGGGGTGAATAAAACAGCCAGCCTTGCATTTTCCACACCTTATGCGTAAATACATGCTCTGATGCAGGCAGTGTCTGTACCAACTGCACCTGCGGTAAAACCTCTTTTAACTTTAGCTCGGCCTCGTTAAGCGCGAGGTGCCCCGGGTATAGCACCGGCTGCCACAGGCCAGCCAACAACCCTTTTGGGGGGCGCTGCTGCAACACAAATGCATCACTGCCCACCTGCACCACCAAAACCGTGTATTCTTCTATTTTTTTTGGCGGCTTTTTTTCTTTATAAGGCAGGTTTTGGGCAATACCTTGCTTAAAGCCGCGGCACTGGTTTTGCAGAGGACAAATCTCGCATTTGGGAGTACCGGGCAAACATACCAGTGCGCCCAGCTCCATTAGTGCCTGGTTAAAATCCCCCGGTAGGTTGCTGGGTTGCTGGTCTTGAACCTGGTTTGTAAGGAAACTTTTAGCAGTAGGTTCCTCTACATTTTGAGGAAATGCCAAAAGACGGCTAAACACCCGCAGTACGTTGCCATCTACCGCCACATGGGGCAGGTTAAAAGCAATGGAGGAAATAGCCCCAGCTGTATAGGGGCCAATACCGGGCAACGCAAGCAATTTTTCGTAATTGTCCGGCAGCTCTCCATTATACTGCTGCATTACCACCTGCGCAGCCTTTTGCAGATTGCGCACCCTGCTATAGTACCCAAGGCCCTCCCACAATTTGTGCAACTTTTCTTCATCGCAAGCGGCAAGGCTGGCAATATCCGGCAGTTCTTGTATAAAGCGGTTGTAATAATCCAATGCTGCGGCCACGCGAGTTTGCTGCAACATAATTTCGCTTAGCCATATATGGTAGGGGGTAGGGTCTTCTCTAAAAGGCAGAATGCGCCTGTTTTTGTAGTACCATTGCAGCAGTGGCTGCGCAATGTTTAGTTGTTGTGGCATGGGGCCTCCGCCAAAAAATATTTTAAAAACCACCCGCTGTACGGGGGAAGGGGATAACATCGCGGATATTGGGGATACCCGTTAAGTACATAATTAAACGCTCGAACCCAAGGCCAAACCCGGCGTGCTTTACACTGCCAAAACGGCGCAGGTCTAAATACCATTCGTAGTCTTTGGTATCCATGCCAAGCTCTTCCATGCGGGCTAGCAGCACATCCAACCGCTCTTCGCGCTGGCTACCACCTATTAGCTCACCCACGCCCGGCACAAGCATGTCGGTAGCGGCTACGGTTTTTCCATCATCGTTTACGCGCATATAAAAGCTTTTAATCTGTTTGGGATAATCGGTAACAAAAACCGGGCGGTTAAACACTTGCTCTGTTAAATAGCGTTCGTGTTCGGTTTGCAGGTCTGCTCCCCATTCTACTTTATACTGGAAATTATCGTTGTTTTTGCTTAGCAGTTCCACTGCCTTTGTATAGGTAATGCGCTCAAACTGGGCAGTGCGCAGGCCTTGCAAACGTTCCAGCAATTCTTTATCAAAAAACTGATTGAAGAACGCCATTTCATCCGGACAGGTATCTAAAACATAGCCCACAACGCTTTTTACCATATCCTCTGCCAGGTCCATATCATCGGAAAGATCTGCAAATGCAATTTCGGGCTCAATCATCCAAAACTCGGCCGCATGGCGGGGAGTATTGCTGTTTTCGGCACGGAAGGTTGGGCCAAAGGTGTATATGCGGCCAAAAGAAGTGGCCATGGTCTCGCCTTCTAACTGACCCGATACGGTAAGGTGCGCCTGCCTGCCAAAAAAATCTTGGCTAAAGTCTACCTTGCCATCCGATGTTTGGGGGGGATTATCGGCGGGCAGGGTAGTGGCACGGAACATTTCTCCCGCGCCCTCTGCATCAGACCCTGTGATAATAGGAGTATGTACATATACAAATCCATTTTTATGGAAAAAATCGTGAATGGCGTACGAGGCTACGCTGCGCACACGAAAGGCGGCAGAGAAAGTATTGGTGCGCGCCCTAAGGTGGGGCATGGTGCGCAAAAACTCTACCGTATGCCGCTTTTTTTGCATGGGATATTCGGGCGGGCAGGCACCCTCTATCTCTATATTATCGGCATTAATTTCAAACGGCTGCTTTGCTGTGGGGGTATGCACCACTTTGCCGTGCACCACAAAAGAGGCCCCTGCGCCGGTTTTTGCTATTTCTTTAAAGTTTGGCAGTTTCGCTTTTTCAAACACAACCTGCACGCCTTTAAAAGCAGAACCATCGTTTAGCTCTATAAAGCCGATATTTTTAGAATCTCTTACCGTGCGGGCCCAGCCCGCCACAACAACATTTGCCCCATCCCCGGGCATTTGCGCATGCAAATTTGCAATGGTAGTACGCTGCATAATTTCCTCCTAAATATGGCACTTTAAGCACCCGTTCTTGTAATAAATATCTTACCTAATACAAAATGTACATTTTGCCCCAAATGGCAAGTATGCACCGCTATGTATTACCGGCAAAATATTTAGATACACGCCTTAAATCAAAAACCACTCTTGTAAATAATTTTTGCATTAAAAGCGTATACTGGCCAAACAAACCCCACACGGTTTGTTCTTTACATACTAAGTATTACAATACCACAAACCCCCTTTATTTTCCATTCTGCCTTTGGTATGTGATATACTGTATAGGTTAGAAAGTTTATTGTACCGTACTTTTATTTTGGAGGCTATATGAAAAAGTTTTTAGTGATCCTCCTTTGCATCCTTATTGCTGTTCCGCTTGTTTTGGGAGTTATTTTGGCGGTTTCTTACGCGGGTGTTACCCAAGCGGCTGTACCTACTGTAGAGATAACCGCGCAGGAGCAAACCGTACCCCCAGACGGTTATGCATGGCACCTGCCTGTTATGGGGGGCATACTAAGCAAAACCTTTGAGGCAGCACAAAGCGGCAATGCTATAGAGCTTGGGGAGCTACAGGAACCCACACTGCCCCTAACATTGCCAGAGGGCTACCAAACCACCCTTGTGCTGCAAAAGGATAGCATCCCTTTATGGCAGGGAAAAGGCGAGGAGTGGGCAGCATACACCCTGCCGGGTGATGGCCAGTATACTATGGATATAACCAGCGAAACATCTTATACCCAAAATGCCTTTGCTTATGGGTGGTTTTCGTTTAGAATCTCTTTTAGCTTGGTTACACCCATACCAGACCCTGAGCTGCTTACCAGCCCCTCAGATGTATACCAAGGGGATGCCTTTGCGGTTAAAATAACCAACCCGACTGAGGGCGTTGTACCCAGTGCTACAACAGACCTTGCCATTACCGAGTTTTTAAAGCTGGACGACGGCAGTTATGCCGCATACCTGCCTATGTCTTACAGCACAGAAACCGGGGCACACGCACTGGCGATAACACTGGGAGAACAAACATGGGAACTGAGTATAAATGTATTAAAAACAGATTTCCCGCGGCAAGACCTAACCATTGATACCAGCGACCCCGGTGTTGCTGCAGCCTCTACCACACAGGCCTACCAGCAGTTTAACAGCAAAATGGACTCTTTATACCGCATTATAGATGACACGCAGTATTGGCAGGGCACTTTTATACAGCCAGCAGAGGGACGTATCTCAACCCAATATGCAACCAGCCGATATACCAACGGCGCGCTTACCTCTAAACCACACGCCGGTATGGACTTTGCCGCGCCTGCGGGTTCTCCTGTAATTGCAGCGGCCGCGGGACGGATTGTTTTTGCCGATTTTTTAGATACCTCCGGCTGGACAATTGTTATTGAGCACGGGGGCGGGCTTAAATCGCTCTACTTTCATATGAGTGCTCTTTCTGTAGGCGAGGGCGACATTGTAGAGCAGGGCCAGCAAATAGGGCAGGTTGGCAGCACCGGATATTCTACCGGAGCACATTTGCACTTTGAAGTTAGGGTTGGCAGCAAAACCATGAACCCCGAATTGCTTATTAATGGAAAAGGCAATTTATTGTATTTTTACCAATAGCCTGTTTTGATTAACCATTTGTTGCCTTACAACTTTATAAACCATAAAATCAGAATGCATTTGGCATTCTGATTTTATTTTATAGCCTTTTACTTTGTTTACAGTGCAGCACTGCACAAGCTGTTTTTATTTACTTCCCAATGTATTTTACCGCATTGCCAATTAACCCTTAGCAAAAATTAGGTTAAAAGCGCATATTTATACTGAAGGGGCATGGTGCAAAGGCAGAGCCTACTTACTTTATTTAAGCCTTGCTTTTGGTAAAGTGCTTAGAATATCGTGGTTTATCTTATATATTTGATTCTTTTGATTTTACCACGGCGCATTGTCCATCGAGGAGATTCTTTTAACATTGATGAGGCTGACTGTTGAAAGCCTGCTTTTGTTTCGCACCCTCAGACCTATATTTTAAATATAGGTGCCATTAATTATTGCTTCTGGTTTTACACAAAATAAAACAGCCCCCGAAAAGGGAGCTGTTTTATTTATATCTTTAAAATAGCTTAGGCAGCTATTTCGGTGTACATAAAGTACCAGTAGCCGTAGGGAGAGTGCCACCAACCGGTAAGGTTGTCGTTGATGAGGTAGAAGTCATTGTAGTAAGCCAGCGGGATTACGCCCATATCGGCCATCAGAATGTCTTCTGCTTCATGCAGGAACTCAAAGCGTGCATCGGGATCTACTGTGATGCTGGCGTTCTCCAAAGCTTTGTCGTAAGCAGGGTTGGAGTATTTACCATCGTTGTTACCGTTGCCGGTAGCAAGGTTTTCCAGCATGTTGGAAGGATCATTGTAGTCAAACAGCCAGCCGTTACGGGCAGACATGTAGGCACCGGCGCGACGGTCTGCGCTAAAGGTAGCCCATTCTACAATTTTAACGTCAACGGTAAGGCCCAGTTCTTTCCATGCTTGCTGCAGGTATTCTGCAACAGGACGGTGATAAGCGGTATCGTTGGTTGCATATTCAATGGCAGGCAGGCCTTCACCATTGGGATAGCCAGCTTCTACCAGCAATTCTTTTGCTTTGGCAAGGTTGGCTTCGTAGTCTTCGCTGATGTAAGGAACGCCGCCGTTGGCAGTGTCCATAAATTCAGAACCATCAGCAGTGGTGATGCCAGGGCCAACAAAGTTGTAGGCCGGGGTGTAAGTACCCTGCATGATGGTGTTTGCAACGTAGTCGCGGTCGATAGCAAGGCTAAGAGCCTGGCGAACGAGCGGATCGTTTAGAGGAGCTTCTTGGTTACGCATGCTGATGTAGTAAGTGCCCATGTTAGAAGAAATGTGGAACTCGCTGTTATCGCTAAGTGCCGGGATTTCTTCGGTGGGAACGTCTTTAATCATCTGCACATCGCCGGTTTGGTAAGCGCTGTAAGAAGCGTTGGAATCTTCCATAAGCATAAACTTAATGCTTTCTACTGTGATTGCGTCAGCATTCCAGTAGTTGGGGTTTTTGCTCATGGTGATATGAGAGCTGGGAACCCACTCTGTAACATACAGGGGGCCGTTAGAAACATAAGAAGCAGCTTCGGTAGCCCAAGCTTCGCCATTGGCTTCAACAGTAGCCTCTTGAACAGGGCTAAGGGTAGCAAAAGCGGCAAGGCTGGTGAAGTAAGGTGTGGGTTTTGCAAGCTCTACAACAAAGGTTTTGTCGTCGGGAGCAGATACAGCCAGTGCTTCGGCATCGCCGGCCTGTGCTTCATCAAAGCCCTTTACCATGCCCAAAACGGTAGCAGCATAAGGAGCAGCTACGTCGGGATCTACAATACGTTTCCAGCTGTAAACAAAGTCGTTTGCAGTCAGGTCGGTACCATCGGACCATTTCAAACCATCACGCAGATGGAAGGTCCAGGTTAAACCATCCTCAGATACATCATAGCTCTCGGCCTGGCCGGGCTGGATGGCATTGTCTTTGTCGATGATGAGAAGAGTTTCGAAAGCATGAACCAGCATGTTACCGCCGTCAACAGTGGTATTCAAAGCCGGGTCGATGGTTTCGGGGTTGGGGCCAACCTGTACTACCAGGTTAAGTGCGCCGGCAGCACCGCTGCCAGAAGCAGTTCCGGAACCGGAAGCAGCACCAGAGCTAGCGCTACCGCCGCAAGCGGTTAATACAACGCCAAGCATCATAACTGCTGCCAGCATAAGAGACAGCTTTTTCATTAATATATTCCTCCTTGTTTAATGTATAATACAATATAATCATTTTCTGCTACATTTTAAGCACAAACACTTTAGCGCAACAGATTGTTTATATTATACCCATGAAGTGAAGAACCGCAATTCTTTTTTGAGATTTGTTATCTTTTTGCAACCTAGAATATGCAATATGCACAATTATTTAATGCGTTCTATATGGTGACATGCCGCATAATGCCCACTGGAGACTTCTCGCCACTCTGGTTGCTCTGCCGCGCAGCGTTCGTCCGCATAGGGGCAACGGGTGCGGAATCGACATCCTGACGGAGGATTTACAGGACTTGGCACGTCTCCCTCCAGCACAATGCGTTTGGATTTACGGCTGGTTTCGGGGTCTGCAATGGGGATGGCAGAGATGAGGCTACGGGTATAGGGATGCACGCTGTGGAATGCAATTTCGTAACTGTCGGCCAGCTCTACCAAGCGGCCCAGATACATTACCCCGATGCGGTTTGAAATATGCTTTACCACAGAAAGATCGTGCGCGATAAACAGGTAGGTAAGACCCATTTTATCTTGCAGGTCTTCAAACATATTTACCACCTGGGCCTGAATGGATACGTCCAGCGCTGAAATAGGTTCGTCACAAACAATAAACTCGGGGTCTACCGCCAAGGCACGCGCAATGCCCACACGTTGGCGCTGCCCGCCCGAAAACTCGTGCGGGTAGCGGTTTGCATGCTCGGAGTTAAGGCCAACCTGCTCTAACAGGTGAATAATTTTACTTTGACGTTCTTTTTTGTTTTTTGCCAGCTTATGAATGTCGATGGCCTCGCCTACAATATCGCCTACCGTCATGCGGGGGTCTAGGCTGGCATAGGGGTCTTGAAATACAATTTGCATTTTGCGGCGGTAGGGCAGCATGTTAACAGCTGTTTTTTTGCTTAAAGCCGGGGTTCCGTCGGCATTTTTTATTTCGTTGCCGTTTTCATCCTGCTTTGGCAGTTTGCCACTGTCAAACAACACTTTGCCATCGTATATAATACGGCCGCTGGTGGGGGGGGTAAGGCGCAGCAGGGTGCGCCCAGTGGTGGTTTTACCACATCCACTTTCGCCTACAAGGCCAAGGGTTTCTCCCTTATTGATATAGAAAGAAACATCGTCTACCGCTTTTACTACGCGTGGTTCAAACAATTTGCCGCCTGCTACCGGGAAATACTGTTTGAGGTTTTGCACTTCAACAAGTTTTTTATCTGTCATCGTGCCGCCCCTCCCTGTGCCTTTTCATACTCGGCTTTTTGCAGCAACCAGCAGGCGCTGTAATGAACATCGGATACGTTGGTATATTCGGGCATTTCTTGCAGGCATATTTTCATACAAGAATCGCACCGCGGTGCAAAGGGGCATCCCTTTGGCGGATTTAGCATATCCACCGGTGTTCCTTCGATGGGAACAAGGCGGGTATGCTCTTTTTCGTTTAATTTTGGAATGCTGCGTAACAGCCCCTTGGTATACTCGTGCGAGGGGTGATAGAAGATATCGTCCACAGCGCCATACTCTACAATTTTGCCCGCATACATTACAGCAATACGGTCGCACATATTGGCTACAACGCCAAGGTCGTGTGTAATCATAATAATGGCCATGCCAAGCTTTTCTTTCAGTTCCATCATCAACTCTATAATTTGAGCCTGAATGGTAACGTCAAGCGCCGTTGTGGGCTCGTCCGCTATCAGCAGTTTTGGCTCGCAGGCCAAGGCAATGGCAATCATAACGCGCTGACGCATACCGCCCGATAATTCGTGCGGATATTGCTTAAGGCGCTTTTCAGGCTCGCTAATACCTACCAAGGTAAGCAGCTCTTTGGCGCGCTCGTTGGCCTCTTTTTTTGTTTTATTGGTATGCAGCAAAATAACTTCTCTTATTTGGTTGCCTACCGTATAAACAGGGTTAAGGCTTGTCATCGGGTCCTGA
Source organism: Oscillospiraceae bacterium (assembly GCA_047972265.1). Classification (GTDB taxonomy): domain Bacteria; phylum Bacillota; class Clostridia; order Oscillospirales; family Ruminococcaceae; genus JAAYCI01. The sequence goes on from JBKEAM010000055.1 coordinate 11,368, forward strand.
AAAATGATTGAGACCTCGTTGCCGCGTATTTTACGCAGTTCCTTCTCGGTCATATCATTGATACTGTGGCCGTTAAAATCGAGCGTACCGCCAATAAGCTTGCCAGTATAGGCTGTAAGCCCCATAAGGCTGTATGCCGTAACCGATTTGCCCGAGCCGGACTCGCCAACGATTCCAAGAACTTCGCCGTCGTTTAAGTGGAACGAAACATCGTTAAGCGCTTTTACTTCACCGGCGGGTGTAAAAAAGGATAGGCGCTCGTTTTGGATGTTTAACAGATATTCGCTCATGTTCATCATCCTTCCTTTTTAACCCACTTTAAGCTTGGGGTCAAATGCGTCGCGCAGGCCGTCACCAAACAGGTTAAAGCTTAAAATGATAAGGCTGATAAGCAACGCAGGTGCCAGCAAAAGATACGGATAAGAAGCCATGCCATTGGTGGCGTCGCTGGCCAAACTGCCCAAAGACGGCATGGGAACCGCAACACCCAACCCCAAGAAGGAGAGGAAGCTCTCGGTAAAAATAGAGGAGGGAATTTGCAGTGTGGTGGTTACAATTAAGGTACCAATGCAGTTGGTAAGCAGGTGCTTGCGAATGATGCGGCCATTAGAGGCCCCCAGCGCACGGGCTGCGGTAACGTACTCGCTCTCTTTAAGCATAAGCACCTGGCTGCGCACAATGCGCGCCATGCCTACCCAATACAAAAGCGCAAATACAATAAAGATACTGATAAGGTTGGTGCCCAGTGTTTGCACCCAGGTAAACCCAGGCAGGGTTGCCAGTGTTTTCATGGGCGCTTCTAGCGCAAACGAAAGCAAAACAATAAGCAAAATATCGGGCACCGTATATATAATGTCTACAATACGCATCATAATAAGATCTACCCAGCCCCCAAAAAAGGCGGCTATGGTACCATACAAAGACCCAATGATTAAGATAATTGCAGAGGCGATAAGACCTACCAAAAGCGAAACACGGCTGCCCATCATAATACGAATGGCGTAGTCTCGGCCCAGCTTATCTGTTCCCAAAACGTGCGGAAACACCTTTTCGCCCGCTTCCATGCGCTCCTGCTCTTTTACAGAGTAGGTCATGGGGGCAAGGTTTTCGGAGCCTTTGGTTTGCTGCTCGTACGCATAGGGATAAAACGCCGGCACAACAAACGAGAACACCATAATAACAACAATAATGATAAGGCTTATCATTGCAATGGGGTTTTTGCGCAGCCTGCGCATGCCATCGCGCCAGAAACTGACGCTTTCACGCATGACGACCAGGCTTTGTTTTTCCTCATCAGAGGCAGGAAGAAAATCTTCCGGTTTAACTTTTAGATGAAAACTTAAGGGATTCTTTTCCATTGCTCCGCCTCCTTACTGCAGTTTAATTCTGGGATCGATTGCTTTATAGGCAAAGTCGACCAGAACATTGATGACGATAAGCAACACAGCCAAAAAGATTGTGGTACCCATAATCATGGTATAGTCGCGGTTGGTTATTGCACTTACAAACTCTTTGCCAAGGCCCGGCACCGAGAATATTTTTTCTACTACAAAGCTGCCTGTAAGAGTATAAGCAACCAGCGGCCCTATATAGGTAACCACCGGCAAAACAGCGTTGCGCAGCGCATGTTTAAACAGCATTTTAAAACGAGAAAGCCCCTTGGCCTGTGCTGTACGCATGTAGTCTTGCCCCAAAACGTCCAGCATAGACGAACGCATTAGACGTGCGATATACGCCGTGGGATAAAACGCCAGCGAAAACACCGGCAAAATATAATGGAGGGGTGAAGTTAACCCAAAGGTGGGGAACCACCCCAGCCTTACCCCAAAGAAATACATTGTTATATTACATAAAACAAAGCTTGGCACGGCTATGCCAAAGGTGGCAAATACCCGTATTAAGTTGTCTAACCATTTACCGCGGTTAAGCGCCGCCACAGACCCCAGTGGTATGCCCAGCACCAGCGCCACCACTACCGAGATACCGCCCAAGCGGGCAGACACCGGAAACTTAGAGGTAATAATAGACATTACTGTCCTACCTCTTTGCTTAAGGCTATCTCCAAAATCGCCTTTAAATATGTTTTGCACATATTTGGCAAACTGCACCGGTATTGGCTGGTCCAGCCCGTACTTTGCGTTTAGGGCCGCCATGGCTTCTGCCGTCATCGCTTTTTCGGATATAAACGGCCCGCCTGGCACCATGTTCATTAAAAAGAATGTAATGGTGGTTACAACCAAAATGGTTAATACCGCCAAAGCCACCCTTTTTATAGCATACCTGGCCATACAACTCCCACTCCCTATTAATAGTCGTCCCTATGGTTTTACACAGGGTTGTTTCTTGTTCCCCTAAAAAAGCGTGAAAAAAACATTTGACCCCCGGCGTTTTAGCAAAATACACGTTTTACAGCGTGCAAACTCCCCCTAAAAAGAGGGCGCCCAAAGTCAAATTTACACTTTTTCACTATACATCATTCTTTCTTTTTGCCGAACAACTAAATATCTTAGCATAAACAGCGGTAAAAAACCACCTTGGTGCTAAGAGTGCGCAACTGCCTAAATTAAGTTTATATTGCAAATAGTATAATAAACAGGAAGATATGTCAATCCACAAACTTGCCAATATTGTCTTTACTATGTATACAGTTTTATGCAATATTTTTATATGATTAGCGTCTTTTTTATTTCCTGCTGCCGTTGTGTCTCCAATAGGAGAACAATTATTTTACTGTTGCGCGTATTTTACGCGGTGGTTTTGCCATGTATTCTTATATCCTACACCAATACCAAAAAAACGCCAGACTTTTTATGTACAATTTGTAAAGAGATTTTTGTTTTGCTATAATAACAAGCATCTGTTTTGTTATACGCCTATTTATTTGAGGAGGGTTTACAGTTGGATCAATTTTGGATGATAGCCATTATTATTGTTATTGGCTTTTTAGCAATTGGCCTTGTTTTATGGCTTATTTACCGCAGGCAGCAGCCAAAGGCAAAAAAGCGCCAATCGGTCGGCAGTATTGCCAATGCAATAGGGGCCACACAGCGCTTTGCACGTTCTAATTCGTTTAAATTTATTTCGCCTGCCATTGTTTCCACAAACGGACGCACCGCCAACCTAGATGCACTTGTTGTGGGTTACTTTGGTGTTTTGGGCGTAAAGGCATTTGGCTACAACGGTGAAATTTACGGCAGTGCCGCAGAAGAGGAATGGCTGCAAAAAAACGGCGAGGACGAGAGAACCTATTTCCCCAATCCCATTCGCCAGGCCGCTTTAGACGTGCGCGTTTTGCGGGATGTGCTTTTTGAAAGCAAGCTTAAAAATGTACCGGTAGAGGTAGTTGCTGTTTTTTGCAACAAAAAAGCCCAGCTAGCCCTGCCGCGCCAAACCGGACATTATACCTATAAAGATTTTAAAACCCTGTTGTCTAAAGAAAAGTATATGGGTGATACCGGATTAGATTTAGAAAAGGTAGAAGCAGCGTTGCGCAAGGCTGCCCAGCAATAAAAAGTACTCTTTTTTGTACATTTTATTTCTTTTTTAACTTTACAATCTATTCATATTGTTTTCACAGACCTTTCTTATTCTGCAAGTATACTGTAGATGCAAAGGACGGGAAGCCGCAGCCCAACCTTTTGCGCATGATTCCTCCTCACACCAATGAGATACCCCTTATGAAAGGCCCGCGCAAATGCGCGGGTTTTTCATTTTATTGTTTTAAAACATGTTTTACTGTACTAATAGCGTAAAGCGCGGGCAAGCTATATATTTTAACCTAAATAGGGCAGGCCGCTTTTAAGGTACATTTGCTTTTTTAGCCACAAGGCCCTTGTGTTGGCACTATGGCCTATTTGAGAGGTTTTTGCAATGGGGAAAGATTCTGCTTTGGTTGCATCCAAAACCAGTTCTTCTATTGTGGGCGACATTTTTTCGTTTTCCATTTTGGTAAACTGCCCCAGAAGCATACCCTTTATCTCTTTAAAAACCCCCATCTGTCTTAACTGCACAAGCATGGCCCCGGCAGCGCCCGGTGTGGTGCTAAGCCCCTCTAAAAAAAGGATATGCCCTTTTACAGACGGAAAATAGGGTGTGCCCGCAAGCTTTAGCAAGCAATGCATATTGCCGCCCGCAACTGGGCCCTGCATTTCTTCTCCTTTTAAAAAGAGGGGTGAGAAACTATACAGGTCATTTGTTCCCTTTAACAGGCTGTTTTCAAAATCTTCAGATTGTTTTTTCCACCCACTGCGCGCAAGGCTGAAAAGCGGAAAAAGACAGAGGGGAATTTCGGTTTTGGCAAACAACGCCCCCAGCACAGTGGTAAGGTCACTATAGCCAAAAAACGGTTTTGGGTTTTGCGAAATCATTTGATAATCCAAATACTCTAAAACACCATTGCCAACCTCTCCGCCCGATATATCAAATATAGCCGCTATGGTTTGATCTGCAAAAAAATGTTGAGCACTTGGGCCCGCTTTGGATTTGCTGCTGCATATACGGCATCATCGGCATAAATATATGGAGAAAAGCAGGGGACAATCCCCATTTGCTGCAATCGTTTTTCCAGCGCTTTTATTTTGGTTTCGCTTTGGCTTTTAAGTGCATTGGAACAGGCTGTAATTCCTATTTTATCGCCCAGTTTCAAAACCATTGTTTACACTCCCTAAAAAGACAAACCGGCCGGGCTTTTGCCTGGCCGGTTTATTATATTTACTTAATCTCTGGTGGTTGCCATAAAGAACAATGCCATTGTGCCGGGGCCAGAATGGCTGCCGATAACCGGGCCTACATAGTTGATGTAGATTTCTTTTACACCCAGCTCTTTTTTAATTTGCTCGGCCAGATACTGTGCGTCTTCCAGGCTGTCTCCGTGGGAGATAAAGACGGTTTGGTCTGCCGGGTTGACGGCTGTTTCTTTCATGTGGGCCAGCAGGGTATCTAAGCTAGTACGGCGTCCGCGTACCTTGCCCACCGGAATAAGCTTACCGGCATTGTCTACATGCAGTATGGGCTTAATGTTAAGCAGGGTACCCAGCAAAGCAGAAGCGCCCGATACACGCCCGCCGCGTTTTAAAAAGTTAAGATCGTCTACTGTAAACCAGTGCGCCAGTTTTAGCTTGTTTTCTTCCAACCAAGCGGCAACTTCTTCTAAAGATTTACCATCTTTTTTCATTTTAGCAGCATACCATACCAAAAGACCCTGCCCAAGGCTGGCTGCCTGCGTGTCTACCACTACAATTTTGCGGTCTTTAAATTCGCCGCGCAGTTCTTCTGCCGCCACACTGGCAGAATTGAGAGTGCCCGAAAGGGCAGAAGAAAAACCTGCATACAGTACGTCTTTTCCCTCTGCCAAAACCTTACGGAACGCGGCCTCAAACTCGCTTACATTGATTTGGCTTGTGGAAGAAACTTCGCCCCCGCGCAGGCGGCCGTAAAAAACTTCGGGCGCCATTTCGGCCCAATCGGGCTTGTTTTCGTAAGAGCTGTCTCCTATTTGGAAGGTGAGGTTCATAACCTCTATCCCCAGTTCCGCAACCATTTTAGAATCGTAATCTGCACATGAATCGGTAAATAACACATATTCGCTCATGATAATCCTCCCTGGGCCAGAATATGGCCGAATTGATACAAGCACCACTGCAACGGCCACATTCTTTATCAAAATATTTTTGAAAGAACACCATATACAGCAAACTATAACTTGCTTTGTCAGCATTATAACATGGTTTTTATTCAAAAACCACCGTTTATCTTGTTTTTAAAACCTTGATTGGAACCTATTTAAATCAGATGACCTACTGTAGATTACCAGTTAGCGCCATAATGGCGGCAAGTGCTGCTACAGGTGCGGTTTCGCACCGTAAAATACGCGGCCCCAAGGTGGCTAAAATACATCCGCTTTTTTCGGCCTCTTCTGCTTCGGCCGGTGTAAAGCCTGCTTCGGCACCCGTAATTAGAGCAATTTGGGTATTTGCCGCCTGTTTTGGAATTGCCTCCGAAAGAGAAAGACCGCCGCCCTCGTAAAAAAACAGGGCAGGATTATAGGCCGTAGCTTGTTGTATCATTTGAGAATAGGATAGGGGCATACCCACCTGCGGCACAATACCCCTGCCGCTTTGCTGGGCTGCCGCCTCTACTATACGGCACATCCTTTTGTTTTTTTCTTCTTCACGTGCGGGGCGCACAATGCATTTTTCGCTAAAAAAGGGTGTGATGGAATAGACTCCAAGTTCAACCGATTTTTGAATGGCCCATTCCATTCTATCGCTTTTTGCATAGCCCAAAAACAAATGCACCTTAACATCTGCTTCTACTTTAGAGGGATAGCTTTTTATAATTTGCAGGCTTACTTCTTCTAGGCTGGCCGTTTGTACTACGGCCTCGTAATCGGTGCCTTTTCCGTCGCACAGGATAAGAGCATCGCCCGGTTTTACCCGCAAAACGCGCGCCAAGTGCGCCGCCTGCTGCCCCAGCAGTACGGCCTGCTTTCCTGCTATATTTTGAGTGAAATAGCGGTGCGCCATACAATCAACTCCTTTATTGCCCTAGCGCCCGGCAACCAGTGCCACCCAGCCGTTTTTTTTGCGAACTTCCAGCACTTGCAGGCCTGCTTGTTGCAATGCTTGTTCTACCGCTTCCTGTTTTTCTAATATAATACCGCTGGCTATAAGGCGGCCACTGGGCGCAAGCAGCACAGGCAGGGCAGGAGCCAGCCGACAGATTGCATCCGCTACAATATTGGCGGTTACCACCTGATAAGTGCCTTTGATCTTTTGTGCCAAGTCTCCAATAATAACCCGTAGGTTTTGATCAACGCCATTGCGCTGGGCATTTTCTCCGGCTGTGCGTACTGCCATTGCATCTATATCTACCGCATCGGCATGTGCCGCGCCCAGCAAAAGGCCCGCTATGGCCAAAATACCGCTGCCTGTGCCCACGTCCAGCAAGTCTTCTCCACCTTTTATTACTTCATCCAGCCATTCTAAACAAAGCCAGGTAGTCTCGTGGGTGCCGGTGCCAAAAGCCATGCCGGGGTCTAACCGAAGCACCACACGATCACTTTTATATTCTTCCCACGAGGGAACCACAGCCAGGCGGCCGCCAATTTCGATAGGATGGTAGTATTGTTTCCAAGCGGTTGCCCAGTCTTCTTCTTTTACTGTGCCCTGCGTTACAGCCGCCTGCACTCCGGCGGTTAGCAGCCTTGCGTGCATTTCTTCCAGTACGGCTGCCATATCCTGCTCTGGCGAAAAATACAGATGAAACAGAACAATATCGCGGGGTTTATCCAGCACCTCTTGCTCTATTAAATCTATATGGGCAATGGCCAGCACATCGGCTTCGAGATTGGCGTAATCCTCTATATACAACCCGCCATTTGCGAGCACTGTTAACACTGCCTCGGCTGTATCTGCCTGTGTGCGGGGAACCTGCACCACAAGTTCGTTCCATTCGGTTTGTTTTTCCACAGTTTTCCTCCAAAACAAGCCCCGCGGAAAAGAATATTCCACGGGGCAGGGATTGATGTTCTGTTTATACTATACGGCTTTACAGCCTGTGGTGCAATCTTATTTTTGCCTGATTAGCGGCCAAAGCAGTTTTTGCCCAGATATTTGGCGTTGGCACCAAGCTCTTCTTCGATGCGGAGCAAGCGGTTGTATTTGGCTACCCGCTCGCTGCGAGCCGGTGCACCTGTTTTGATTTGGCCTGCGTTTACAGCTACGGCCAAATCGGCAATGGTGGTATCTTCACTTTCACCGCTGCGGTGGCTGATAACTGCTTTAAAACCAGCTTTATGAGCCATCTCAATGGATTCGAGTGTTTCTGTTAAAGAGCCAATTTGGTTTAATTTAATAAGAATGGAGTTGCCGCTGCCCTCTTCAATACCTCTTTTTAGGCGCTGGGTATTGGTTACAAACAGGTCATCGCCCACAAGTTGCACCTTACCGCCAATGGCCTTGGTAAGCTTCTGCCAACCTTCCCAGTCCTCTTCGCCCAGGCCATCCTCTAAAGAAGCGATGGGGTAGCGGGAAACAATATCTTCCCAATAGGCAATCATTTCATCAGTGGTAAAGTTTTTGCCGCTTTTGGGCTGATGGTAGCCGCCCTCGGGCAGAGCCCACTCGCTGGAGGCAGCATCGATGGCAAGCACAAAATCTTTTTCGGGGGTATAGCCCGCTTTTTCAACCGCTTTTAAGATGTACTGGATGGCGGCTTCATCGCTGGAAAGGCTGGGAGCAAACCCACCCTCGTCGCCCACGGCAGTATCCAGTTTTTCTGCTTTAAGCAGGCCGGCCAAAGTGTGGTATACCTCTGCACACCAACGCAGACCCTCGGAGAAGCTGGGAGCACCCACAGGCATAATCATAAATTCTTGAATATCAACGTTGTTGCCCGCATGAGCGCCACCGTTTAAAATATTCATCATAGGCACCGGCAGGATTACAGCTTCTTTGCCGCCAAGTAGCTCGTACAGGGGCAGGTTTTCGCTTGCTGCAACCGCTTTTGCGTTGGCAAGGCTTACAGCCAAAATGGCGTTTGCGCCAAAGTTTGCTTTATTATCGGTGCCATCGGCTTCAATCATGGCACGGTCTATACCGGCGCGGTCGGCGGCATCTTTGCCATTTAAAAGGGCGGACACTTTTTCGTTTACATTTGCAACGGCTTTTTGCACACCTTTGCCAAGGTAGCGGCTGCCGCCATCGCGCAGTTCTAATGCTTCGAACTTGCCGGTGGATGCACCACTGGGAACAATGGCTGTACCAAAAGAACCGTCGGCCAAAAGAACGTCGGCTTCTACTGTGGGGTTGCCGCGGCTGTCGATTACTTCGCGGGCTTTAATAGATTTAATTTGTTTCATATCATATCTCCTTTTGCCTATAGGGCTTTGCAAATTATTAACATGCCATCCCCGGGCTTTGCAGCCCGCAGAACTTTACACAAACAGTATATTTCTATTGGCACAAAATTGCAATAGCCACGGCTAACTGGGTCCAATTTCCAAACGTTTTCTCATCTCTTCCAGGTTGGTGCAATGCCTAAGCGCTTCGTCTTCAGATATTCTTTTTTGCTGATACAGAGACAACAGGCTTTGGTCCATAGTAACCATGCCCATGCTGCTGCCCGAGAAAATGGCAGAATCGATTTGGTGTACTTTACCCTCTCGGATAAGGTTGCGGATAGCCGGAGTAAGCAACATAATTTCAAACGCCGGTACCAGCCCGCCATCCAACGCGGGGATTAACTGCTGGGTAACAACGGCCTGCAAAACCATAGAGAGCTGCACCCTTATTTGGGGCTGTTGGTTTGGCGGGAAAGTATTTAGTACACGGTCTATGGTATTGGCGGCGCCGTTGGTGTGCAGGGTAGAAAGAACCAGCTGGCCTGTTTCGGCTGCCATCATGGCAATTTCGATGGTTTCGAAGTCTCTCATTTCGCCCACCAATATTACATCAGGGCTTTGCCGCAGGCTTGCGCGCAGTGCACTGGCATAGTTTTGGGTATCGTTGTTTATTTCGCGCTGGGTAACAATGCTTTTTTTATGGCGGTGGATGAACTCTATGGGGTCTTCCATAGTGACAATATGCGCCGGGCGATTGTTGTTTATTTTATCTACCATGCAAGCAAGCGTGGTGGATTTGCCGCTGCCCGCAGGTCCTGTTACAAGCACCAGCCCCTTGGTAAGCGAGGTAAGCTCCATAACCACTGTGGGGATATTGAGCTGGTTTGGATTTGGCAAATCAAAGTATACAGTACGGATAACCGCCGCAAGTGTGCCGCGCTGCCGAAAAGTATTGGCGCGAAAACGGCCGATGCCGGGCAACGAAAAAGAAAAGTCATCATCGCCTTTTTGCTGCAGGTCACCCATTGCGCGACCCTTGGTATAACTGTAAATGGAGGTAACAAGATCCTCTACCTGCGCGGCAGAAAGAGGATCATCGCCTGTGTCTATTACCTTGCCGTCTTTGCGGTAAGAGGGGGGCGCCCCCGCAATTAAAAAAAGGTCTGATGCCCCTTTTTCGATTGCTTTTGTGAGCAAATTTAACAGTTCCAAAAAAACACCTCCTGATATGGTCGCAGCCATATCATGTAAATGGTAAAAGATTTATTGGGTTATATTGTTATCCCTGCCAAAGCTGGCCGCCCTGCTCTGGCTGCCACTCTGTAGTAGAGACAAGAATTTCTTTGGTGATGTGATACCTGTAAGGGGAGGAGGGGGGCAGTGTTGTAAAGGTATATTCCAACTGTGCACTGTCGCTTACAGCTACTATAAAAGTAGCCTCCTTCTCTTTCCAGTTAAGAGCATAGCCCCTGCCCGAAAGCCATGTTTGAGCGTTGGCGTAGTAGGTTGGCTCGTCTTCTGGATACTGAGTTCGCAAAGCTGCCAGGTAGGCATCGATATCCGCAAGTTCCTGTGCGGCGTCTTGCTCTGCCTGTGCAATTTGATGGTTGTTTTGCAAACTTTTTTCGCCCATTCTTCGGTTGGCCAACGAGGTGGAAAGACCAAGCAGAGCCAAAGTGGTTAGCCCTAAAACGGTAAAAATCATTAATAATGAGACTGCGCCGGTGCCTACACCCACTGTTCTTATTTTAAAAGAAGCTTCTTTGTTTTCCATCAGGTGGCACCCCCTTGCTGAGGAATATAGTAGGAGGTTTGCATTTCAAAAATAACTGTGCCGACACCACTTTTAAATGCGCGGCCATCCATAGTTTGTATGGTGCCGTTGGGTTTTGTTTCGGGTGTCCATTGCAGGGTAATATAGTATGCCGCCCTTTCTTTTGGGCAGCGGCTCCAGTCGTCATCGTAATAAAGGTTCCATGTATTTTGCTCGGTTTGTTCTTCTTCCAGCATGGCATCGCTTCCGTTTACCTTCATTTCTTGAGAAATGGCCCGAAGCTCGGCCGCTGCTTTGTTTTTTTCGTTGGTGCCTTTTCCTATTGCATAACTTTTTACAAAAACCCCTGCCAGCAGCCCACAGGCAATGCTAAAAAAGAGGATATCGATTAAAACCTCTACCAAAAAGGCGGTGATGCGGAAACGCTTTTTCACAAGGCACCCCCTCCTGCCAAGGCTACGGCCACACGTGTATGGCCTCCCTCAACACTGCGTATTTCGGCAGAGAATATGCCGCCGTCAATCGAAAATTCACAAAGCGATACCTGCGCAATTGTGTTGCCCTGATTTTCGTCAAAAGGGGTATCTTTGCGCACAAAAATTTCTTTTAAATCGTTATCTTTTACAAAAATACGGGTTTCGTAGGGTTCTTCCTGCTGGGTATCTTCTATTACCAGCACATTGTAATTGCCCTCTATTTTAAGGTAGATGCTGCCCTCGATATTGTTTTGCGATATTTTGGTGCGCAGGTAGTTTGCCGCAACACTTGAACCAAATTCATCTACCCAGTTGGATTGGAGTTTTCGGTACGCCTGCGCCCCCATAAGTGTAATGCCCAAAGAACAGAATGCAAAAACACAGATTAAAAGCATTGGAAGTACAATGCCTATAATCAGCTCGTAGCTTTTTTTACCATTTTTCATTCTGCCTGTCACCACACTTTCTTGCTAAAGTACTCTTATTTTATTGTTGGCTTTTCCATAACGGTAATGCTGGGCCGTATGTTAGAGGCAAAGACGTTGTACTCTACTACAAACCGGCTATGGTTTACCTGTACACCATAGTTTTCTTCTATATAGCTAAGGCCCGGCGGGTAGTAGCCCTCGGTGGCATAGCAAAGCACTGTTGCCCGCTCTATGGCTTCTTTGGTAATTCTTGCTTCTTCGCTTTGCCCTGTGCTTGCAATACGGCTTGTGCCAAAAACAAAAACCAAAAGCAGAGTAATAAAAAACAGTATGCCTGCAAGCACTGCCAACGCAGCACCGGTGCGCTTGTTTTTTTGATGTAACATATATACCTGCCTCCTTTTTGCTTTGTTTATTTTATATAGTACTGCTTAGCTGATGGCGTTCATGATGCTGATAAGGGGAAGCATAACCGAGAGCAATACCGCACCAATGGCAACAGTAAGTACCCCCACCAGAGCCGGCTCGATAATGGCAAGCTGTTGATTGATGCCGTTTTCGGCCTCGATATTATACAGGTTGCTTAGGTTGCCCATTGCCTTTTCTGTATCGCCGGAGCGGGCCGCACTAAGTAAAATGCGAGCTTCAAAACCTGAAAGCACCCCGCTTTGTACCAATGCCTTGCCAATATCTACGCCTTCTTCTACCTGTTGGCGGCATTGCGGAATTTGCTTTAGAAGCTTTTTGTTGGAAACCATTGCCGCCGCTTTGTCCAAGGCCTCTGTACCAGAAATACCGCTGGCAATCATCATCTCTAACCCGTGGGTAAGGCTGCCCGCCGAAATAGTATAGTGCAGGCGGCGGGTAAGAGGCAGATACTGCGCCAGCTCTGACAGGTATTGCCTGCCGGTGGGCCGACGAAAGAAAAATAGTATTGTTAACAAAAACGCCAAAAGAATAAAAACAATTACAATAACGATATGCGAAACGGTATAGGCGCCAAGCATACCCACGCCCGCTGCCACGCCAATGCTCTCGAATGCTCTGTCGAAAACAGGAAGCACAAAAAACAACAGAAAAATTTGCACAATACCCATCATGGCAAGCAATAGTGCCGGACCGCTGATTGCGTTGACAATACCCGCATTGAGGTTGTGCTGCGAGAGATAGTACCGCGAGAGTGTAAGTGCAACCTTATCTAAACGGCCTGCTTTTTCTCCTAAAGATACCATTGCGCTGGCATACTCTGGAAAAAGGCCGCTTTCCTCCATTGCCTCGTGCAGAGTAAATATTTTTCCGCCGTTTAATATTTTATCTAGTTTAGAAGCTCCCTGCGCAAGCGCGCCTTTTTGCACGTCCTCGGCAATAATGCCCGGAGATTCGCTTAGCGGCACACCTGCCCGCATCAGCATTTCCAAACTGGCAAAAAACGCTGAGATTTCCTGATTGGAAAGATAACTGTTTTTTGATGACACGTTTTTTCCCCCTTAGTGTACCGAGGTTTGGAGATAGCGCTCTCCGCTCCCTATATACTTATCCAAATCATCTGAGTTGCTGGCCGCAAATGTGGTATCTATCTGTTGCCAATCGTCTGGCTTAGATGGCAGCTTTATAGCAACCCAGCCTATATCTTCCAGCCATACCAGGTTCCATGCATGGTATATCTCTTGCTGGGCACCGGCGTTGGTAACACTTACATAACCCTTTATCAGTTTGCAGGGTATGCCGTTGGCCCGCAGCATTGCGGCCGCAAGTGCCGCATAATCGTAGCATATCCCAAGCCCGCTTTCCAGCGTTTCGTCCACATTGGGCACGTAGCCAAGGCTGTTTAACTCACCGCTGGAGGCAGCGTCCGCTTTATCGGTATCGTAAGCAATGTTTTCTTTAATCCAGTAGTATATCTGTGCTGCCACCTCTGCATCGGTAGAACAGTTTTGTGCCAGTTCGTAGGCTTTTTGCACCGCTTTAGAATTTTGTGTATAGTTTACCACCTGGTTTGGCACCAAAAAAGGGGCCTGTTCGCTTTCCAGCGTTACATCGGCCTCTTCTTGCATGAGCGGTGTATAGCTTGTGCCGCCTACATTGAGGTAAATAATAAAGGTATAATGCCCCTCGCCAAAAGAAAGGGGATATACCTCACTTTCTCCGTTGTTTTTAAGGCTGTAGTACAACGGCTCGTCTTCGCCGCGCTGCATCCAAAATACCGCTGTGGTTTGTGCCACCACATTTGCCGAAACATAACCCTGCGACAGATTGGAAAGATCTATGCTACCATTGCTTTCTCCGTTTGAGTACTGCTTTATGTCGGTACCCGATGAGGCGGCTGTGAGAAAGGGCGGTGGTGTTCTTTGAAAATCGGGGTTGGAAAGCTTTGGGCTCCCATCCAGATTAAAGTATTCAGACCCTTCGGCTCCAATGTTTGGCAGCACCCCCGCACAGGAGGTAAAAAGCAAAAGCATAAGCAGAAACGAAAAAGCCGGCAGGAGTGCCGTGGATATTTTGTTGCGCAAACTTTTTCGCTCCTTTCTGGCCTTTCTTTTTTTATTGCTCTGGTTGCTAAAAAAATGACCGCAAAATTTTTCGCCTTATGCTACATATGTTTTATCAAAAAGGCAAGAAGATACGAGAAATTTTTAAAAAATTATGACATCCCGTTTTTTTCGTGACGTTTGTGTTTCTTTTTTGTTGTTTTTTTACAAAAAACCCCGGCGCAAAATTGCGCCGGGGTTTTTATAGGGTTTTATTTTTGTCCGCGTTGGGCATCCAGCTTTGCTTTTACATATAGGGGCAAACCAAACAAATTGATAAATCCGCCTGCGTCTGCATGGTTATACTCCGACTTGCCAAAGGAGGAAATACCAAGGTCGTGCAGAGTATAGGGGCTTGTTACACCTTGATTGATGATATTGCCCTTATACAATTTTAGCTTTACCTGCCCGGTAACCGTTTTCTGTGTAGAATCAACAAAGGCATCCAGCGCCTCCCGCAGGGGGGTAAACCACTGGCCATTATACACAAGATCTGCATATTTTTGCGCTGTGGTTTGCTTAAAATGTGCGGTTTCTTTATCGAGGCAAATGCTTTCCAGCACTTCGTGCGCGTGGTACAAAATTGCGCCGCCCGGGGTTTCGTACACACCGCGGCTTTTCATGCCTACCAAACGGTTTTCTACAATATCCAAAAGGCCAATACCATTGGCGCCGCCCAGCTTATTCAGCTCTTCAATCAGGGCAACGCCTTCCATCTTTTGGCCGTTGATAGAAACGGGAATGCCTTTTTCAAACTCTACACTTAGATGGGTGGCAACATCGGGGGCTTTCTCTGGCGAAACGCCAAGTTCCAGTATTTTATCGTACTGGGGCGCGTTGGCCGGGTCTTCCAAATCCAACCCCTCGTGAGAAAGGTGCCAAAGGTTTTTGTCTTTAGAGTAGTTTGTTTCTCTGTTTATTTTAAGGGGGATATTGTGTGCCTCGGCATAATCTATGGCGTCTTCACGGCTGGTAATATCCCACTCGCGCCAGGGAGCAATAATGGCCATCTCGGGCGCGAGAGCCTTAATAGTAAGCTCAAAACGCACCTGATCGTTGCCTTTGCCGGTGCAGCCGTGGGCAATGGCATCTGCGCCTTCTTTTATTGCAATATCAACCAATGCTTTTGCAATGGGAGGACGCGCAAAACTGGTGCCCAACAAGTATGTTTCGTACTTGGCGCCCGCTTTTAAAGTGGGCCAAATATAATCTTCTACCAATTCCTTTTGCAAATCGGCAATATACAGCTTAGAAGCGCCTGTTTTTTGGGCTTTTTCTTCCAAGCCGTCCAGTTCTTCTTTTTGGCCAACATCGGCCGCTACTGCAATAACCTCACAGCCGTAATTTTCTTTTAACCACGGAATAATGATGGATGTATCCAAACCTCCCGAATAGGCCAGTACTACTTTATTGTATTTTTTTTCCATTGCAGACATCCCTTTCGGCCGTATTCCGGCGGATATGTTATATTGTTTTCATTATACACTCAAAGTGAATATTATCAAGATTTTTATGTATATTTATACTAAATATGGCATTTTGCATGCATATTGAAACAAAAAAATTATGTTTTTATGCATTAATGCGCAAATCCTCCAAACGGGAAGTTCCCATTTGGAGGATTTATACTTATTTTAGTGTTCTAATTTAAAACCATGTACAGTTGTTTTTGGAGTTATAGTTCTTTGCGGCATAGGGTATCTTACTAAGAGGCGGTTTGCAGGCCTTGCACAAACAAACGGCAGTGTTATTCTGCCGGGCGAATACCCTGTATACCATAAAATCACAATGTGATTTTATGCGCGTTCAAGTGTAATTTTATTGTTCCATCCAGCTTTTATCCTGCGGATTTTGGCGGAAAGCACGCAGCTTTACAAGCTGATTTTGCTGCACGTAGCCCGAGGCAACTGCTTGCTCAATCAATACATCGTAGGTAAGCAAGGATACATTTTTAAGATTGTGTGCAGCCAGCTTATCCAGCCCAGCTTGCAGGCCATAGGTAAAGATGGAAACAATGCCCAATACCTCGCAGCCTGCGGCACGCAGGGTTTCGGCTACATCTATAACGCTGCCCCCGGTAGAGATTAAATCTTCTACCACCACTACCTTAACACCCGCATCGGCCTTGCCCTCTATTTGGTTGTTGCGGCCATGCTCTTTGGCGGTGCCGCGCACATAACACATGGGCAGGGTTAGTTTATCGGCCACAACGGCGGCATGTGCAATGCCCGCGGTAGAGGTACCCGCTACCAACTGGCAATCGGGATATTCTTTTTGAATGATTTCGGCCAGACCCTGTTCCACCCGTGTGCGTACCTCGGGATAAGAAAGCACCAGGCGGTTATCGCAGTAAATGGGGGATTTAATGCCGCTTGCCCAGGTAAAGGGATCTTCGGGACGCAAAAAAACCGCACAAATATCCATCAAATCGTTTGCTATTACTTTAGGGTCTATCATATATTTTCCCTCCGCTTTGGTTTTGTTTTATTTGCCCAAAAATTCTAGGCAGGCGCGCTGGTATGCCTGCACCGGATTTTGTGATGCGGTAATGGGCCGTCCCACCACTATATAATCGCTGCCGCCTTTAGAGGCATCGGCAGGGGAGGTTACCCGAATTTGGTCGCCCACATCTCCCTCTGGCCAACGAATGCCCGGCGTTACGGTAAGAAAGCCCGCTCCACGTGCCTCTTTTACCGCGGCTGCTTCTAGCGGGCTGCACACAACGCCATCTAGCCCGGCCTGCTGTGCATTTTGCGCATACCCCGCCACAACGGCTTGCAAACTGTTCGCAATTAAAAGCTCTTGCTCCAGAACCTGCTGCGAAATGCTGGTAAGTATGGTTACCGCAATTAGCTTTGGTACCGCACCCGATGCGCCCGCAGCCAACCCCTCGCGGGCGGCCTGCATCATGGTAATGCCGCCAGAAGCATGCAGGTTGGTCATATCCACCCCCAGCTTTGCAAGGTTTTTCATGGCGCTGCCCACCGTGTTGGGGATATCATGCAGCTTTAAATCTAAAAATATTTTATGCCCGCGTGCTTTTATCTCGCGCACCACATCCGGGCCTTCGCCATAAAACAGTTCCATACCTATTTTTACATAGGGTTTTTGACCTGTAAACTGGTCTAAAAAGGCCAGGGTCTTTTGTTTGGTAGGAAAGTCGCACGCAATAATAACATCTTTGTTTTGCATTGGGGTCTCCTTTGGCTTATTGTTTGGCGGGCAACGCACGCCCACGCACCTGCTGCAGATTTTCAAAGCCGTATTTTTCCATCTGCACGGGCAGGTCTTGTATTATTTTTTTGCATACAAAGGGATCTACTAGGTTTTGCGAACCAACCTGCACCGCCGTTGCCCCTGCAGAGATAAACTCCAGCACATCATCGGCGCTGGCAATGCCGCCCACGCCAATAACAGGGATGCTTACCTGGCTGCAAATTTCGTATACTTTTTGCAGCGCAATGGGCAGAATGGCCGGACCGGAAACCCCACAGCTGCCGATGGAAACAATTGGCTTGCCTGTGCGCGGGTTAAGACGCAGGCCCATTAGGGTATTGATGGCCACAAGACCATCGGCACCCGCCTGCTGGCAGGCAAGGGCAATTTCGGCTATGTTGCCCACATTGGGAGAAAGCTTGATATACACCGGCTTTTTAGCAACCTGCTTTACGGCCTGTGTCACCTCTGCCGCTGTTTTTGCGTTGGTGCCAAATGCCATGCCGCCATGCTGTACGTTGGGGCAGGAAATATTGATTTCGAGAATATCGATGTTTGGGTCCTCATCGCATGCGGCAGAAACATCCACATACTCTTGTATAGAGAATCCGCTGATGTTTGCAAGCAGCGGCCCCGAATACAAACGGCGCAGTTTTGGCACTTCTTCTGCCAAGGTTACTTGCAGGCCGGGGTTTTGCAGGCCCACGGCGTTTAATAGGCCGCTGGTGGTTTCTGCAATGCGGGGGGTGGGATTTCCAAAGCGTTCTTCTTTGGTAATGCTTTTAAGCGAGATAGCCCCAAGGCAGTTTAAATCGTACCAGCGGCTCATTTCGTATCCATGCCCAAAGGTGCCGCTGGCGGTGATAACCGGATTTTGCAGGTTTATGCCGCTTAGGTTTACCGATACATCGGGTGTACTCATAGCTGTACCTCCTGTGATGTAAATACGGGGCCCTCAAGGCAAACACGCTTTGGCCCGGTTTCTGTTTTGCAGGTACAGCCCATACAGGCCCCCATACCGCAGCCCATACGTGCCTCTAAAGAAAGCTGGCCTTCTACCCCCATTTGCTGGCCCAGCTCTTTTACTGCCTTTAGCATGGGTAGCGGCCCACAGGCAAAATAATAGTCAAAAGCGCTTGCGCACATGGGGGCGGTAACAAATCCCTTTTCACCCGCGCTTCCGTCCTCGGTATCCAGGCAAATTTCGCAGCCCAGTTTTTCAAACTCTTCCATATAAAAAACATCGCCCGCACCACGAAATCCTGCCAAAAGCTTTGGCGTGTTGCCGGTGGAAATTAGCCATTTGGCAAGGCCATACAACGGAGGAAGCCCAACGCCGCCGCCCACAATTACCACTTTTTTGCCAGCGGCCTTGCGGATATTAAAGCCATTGCCCAGCCCCGCCAGCATATCAAGCACCCGGCCTTTTTCAAACCCGGCCATTTGGGCGGTGCCTTTGCCCATTATCTTGTAAATAAGGTCCATGCCCTCTGCATCCCAATCGCTGATGGAAATGGGGCGGCGCAGGTAAAAGCCATCCAGCTTGATGTTTACAAACTGCCCCGGTGCGCGGATAGAGCCTGTTGGCCCCGTTACACGCATATGGTATACATCCTTTGCAATGCAGGTATTGCTTTGTACTGTGTACAGCGCGTTTTCTGCCATTGTTTCTCCCCCCCTGTATTACACGGCATCTATGGCCGATACTCCTATTGTAATCTCTTCCAGTACATCCAGCAAGACACCCACCGTATCCAAACTGGTAAAAAAGGCTATATTATTTTCTACGGCCCCCCGCCGTATTTTAAAGCCATCTTCGTTTTGGTGGCTGCTGCCCAAGGCGCTGGTGTTTATAACATAGGTTATGTTGCCCTCGGCCATGCCCTGTAATATCTCTTGGCTGCCCTCGCTTAATTTGTTTTTAACACGGGTGGGCACCCCGTTTTGTTTTAAAAACTGCGCTGTGCCGCGGGTTGCCTCTATGCTAAAGCCCATTTGCAAAAACCGCCGGGCAAGCGGCAAAGCCCTTTGTTTATCGGCATCTGCAATGGTAAACAAAACGGTGCCGTAGTTTGCCACCCGCTGCCCCGCCGCTTTAAGCGCTTTATACATGGCGCGATTTAGGCTGGTATCGTACCCAATGGCTTCGCCGGTAGATTTCATTTCGGGAGAGAGGAAAACATCTGCCCCCACAATTTTAGAAAAGCTGAATACCGGGCATTTAACATACCATCTTTTTGCTTTGGGTGCGGTACCTGTGGTATACCCCTGCTGTGCCAGTGTTTGCCCCAAAGCAATGTTGGCGGCAATGCCCGCCAGGTTTATGCCTGTGGCCTTGGATAAAAACGGCACTGTGCGGGAAGACCGCGGGTTTACCTCTATTACATATACGCTCTGCTTTTCGTCTACAATAAACTGGATATTGAAAGGCCCC
The DNA here is from genome assembly GCA_047972265.1 of Oscillospiraceae bacterium. Lineage (GTDB taxonomy): Bacteria > Bacillota > Clostridia > Oscillospirales > Ruminococcaceae > JAAYCI01. The sequence continues at coordinate 31,066 of JBKEAM010000055.1, forward strand.
TTTATGCCGATGGCAAGGCCAAGACGCACGGTATAATCCTCGATGGTATTTTGCACCTGTTGTGAGATGGAGAAAGGGGGATACACCGAGAGGGAATCTCCCGAGTGGACCCCGGTACCCTCGACATGCTCGAGTATACCGGCCAAAAACACATCGGTGCCATCGCACACGGCGTCAACTTCTACCTCTCGCCCCGCCACATAATGGTCTACCAAAACAGGCGCGCCCTCAAACGCGTGGAAAGCCTGTGTAAGATACCGCTGCAAATCTTGTTCTTCCGGCACAATTTGCATGGCACGCCCGCCCAACACAAAACTGGGGCGTACCAATACCGGGTAGCCTACGTTTTTTGCAGCCTTTAGCCCTGCCTGCATATCGG
>JBKEAM010000108.1:0-4126 GCA_047972265.1 Oscillospiraceae bacterium
ATTGAGCATGATAAGAAAGTGGCTGGCAGATGGCTGCATTGACGAACCCGAGCATCTGGCAGAATTAATGACCCGCTTTTTGTACGAGGGAATATTGTAGAGCAAAACACACACTGTTTAAACATATACATTAGGCTTTTACTGTATCTGTCCCTTGGTTTTAAAGTTTAATATAAACAATTATGCTGCACACAGTGTTTTGCCTCACTTACCCGCCAAATAAACTTACAATAAAATAAAAGCCGCCAAAAGGCGGCTTTTATTATCTTTAATTACAACCTCATAACTGCATTTAAAAAGTGCTGCGAATGCTTTATAATCGCCTTGCAAGTTTTAAACCTACCTGTTGGTTGTTTCTCTTACCACCAATTGGGTAGAAAACTGGGTAACACCGCCTGGCAAGGGCTTTTTTGATATTTGGTCCAGCAGCAATTGGCAAGCTTTACTGCTCGCTTCTTCTATGGGCAGGTTAACAGTAGTAAGGGCCGGGCAGTATACCGAAGAAAGCATAATATTATCACAGCTTGCCAGCAACAAATCGCGCGGCACCTGAATGCCATGATCGGCCAAGCAGCGCATAACACCCATTGCCATAATGTCACTGCCCACAATAACTGCATCCGGCATTTCATCACATTCCAACAATTGGCTTGCCAGCTCGTACCCCGCCATTGCCGAAAATTCGTGGTTAGGATAAACAATATTTGCTGGTTCTAGCCCATGCTGATTAAGCGCCTGCAAAAAACCCGCCATTTTCGGTTCAAACTCCGGTTGATCGGTAGCGCTGCTTAAAAAGGCTATTTTACGCATATCAAGCCCTACCAGATGGTCTACCACATCCATAATGCCTTTTTTAATATCGATATACACGCTGCAAATATCCGGGTGTGCCTCCGACAGGTGCAAATCGTTGCTTATAACAACGGTGGGCACGCTTTGGTTTGCAAGGGCAAAAGAATAGGCCTGTGGCATATCAATAAGATAACACAACAAAATACCGCTAAAATATTTTACAGGTATTTGCCCAAACATACCGGCAATATTGCCTTTTATATCATCAACCGAATAAAGCACAACCGAATAATTGTTTTTTTGGGCACACTTGCGCACAGTGTTATATAACAGCGCATGAAATGGGTTGGTGATTTCTTGGGCAACAACGGCAATGGTGCTGGAGCTGTTGATGCGCAAATTGCGTGCCAGCAAATTGGGCGTATACTGCAATTTTTCTATTGCTGCTTCAATTGCCAGGCGGTTGGGTTCTCTAAGTCCATCGGCATTGTTAAGATATTTAGAAACTGTGCCGGGCGATACACCTGCCAGTTTTGCCACATCTGTGATATTTGCCAACTTAACGGCCCCCTATGCATACAATCTCTTAGGCAGACCGCAGCATGACTGGCGGATGGCCTGTATTATTATATCATAGCCGTGCCTATGGAACCAGCGCCACTTTAACGGCATCCGGTTCTTTCTCGGCCGTATCAAACGCTTCTTTCCATTTTTCTAACGGGAATGTATGCGAAATTAAGCCATCGGTTTTTATCAAACCATCTGCTATCCCCTTAATGGTTGATCCAAAGGTAAGTGCCGATAAATGAGACCCTTTTATGGTTAGCTCTTTTCCATCTCCAATCACATTCCAGTCAGCCTTTACCTCCTGTGCAAAAACACCCATCTGCACATATCTGCCTAAATTGCGCAGTGCGGTTAAGCCCTGTGTAACACTGGCGGGGCTACCGGTGGCCTCAATATACACATCGCACCCAAGGCCACCTGTAAGCTCTGCCACACAGGCAGCAATATCCTTTTTTTCGGGGTTAAGCACTATATCCGCGCCAAAATCAAGTGCCTTTTCTAGGCGATTTGGTTTTAAATCTATCCCTATAATGCATTTGGGCAAACATAGCTTTGCCATACTAACCATTGCAAGACCTATGGCGCCAAGCCCCGCAATAACCACTGCATCACTGTGCTTTATTTCGGCAAGTTCTACCGCGTGCATGCCACATGCAATGGGTTCTACCAACATGGCCTGCTCAAGAGTAAGCGAATCGGGCACATGGTGGTTAATACTGCCCACAGGCAATTTAATATATTCGGCAAAGCCACCCTGACAGCGCTGTTTAAAGCCATAAACAGCCGATTGCTGGCACATCCAATATTGCCCACGCTTGCAAAAATCGCACTCCCAGCAGGGCACAATTTGTTCCGACACCACCCGGTCGCCAACCTTATACTCGGTTATCCCCTCGCCCAGTTCTACCACACGGCCAACAAATTCGTGCCCGCCAATAGAGGGGGCTTCTATATAGCGGTTGCTCTCGCTGGTGCCCCAAATTCTTACACCACCGTGGTATGCCTTTATATCTCCGGCACAAACACCGCAGCCCTCTACCTTTAAAATTATTTCGCCCCGGCCTGCTGTTGGCACCGGTTTATCTTCATATCTATAGTCGTAAGGTGCATGCGCTACCAGTGCTTTCATTGGTTTACTCATTGCCGTTTATCCTTTCTCTTTTTCTGCCACATATTCATATGCTCTATATGCGTTTTGCACTTTAAAAAATCCGCCGTCTACGCCCACAATTTCGCCTGTAACATACCCTGCCTCGGGAGATACCAAAAATGCAACCAATGCTGCTGCATCTTCTCCTGTACCAAAACGGTGTGCCGAAATTTGTTGTACCTGAATGTCGCCCCGCTCTACAATCATAGAATCTGTCATATCTGTATGGATGATACCCGGTGCATACGCATTTACTGTAATGCTATAGGGTGCCAATTCTGCCGAAGCAATGCCTGTCATTAGGTTTACAGCCGCTTTACTAGCCGCATAAGCCACAAGCCCAACATCCGCAAACCTACCCGAGATAGATGATGCATTGGCTATGCGCCCATACTTATTTTTTTTCATGTATGGTATTACTGCCTGCAACATAAAAAACTGGCCTTTAAAGTTGGTATTCATAACACGGTCTAAATATTCCTCTGTCATATCCTCTATAAAGTTGAAATCGAAGACACCGGCATTATTTACCAGAATATCTATGCGCCCGTATTTTTCTCCCACCGCTGCCACCAAATCTTTTACAGCATTTTGGCGGCTTAAATCTGCCTGCATTATGCAGCTTTGTGGTTGTATTTTTATAAGAGTTTCTTCACACTGCTGTGCAACTGCTTTGTTGGCATTGTACACCGCAACTACAATATTGCCGTCTTTGGCCAATCTTTCACTAATGGCACGCCCCATACCACGTGTACCGCCTGTAACAATGGCTACGCGCTTTTCGCTCATTTTTTATTTTCCGCCTTTCAATTTTCGTGGTAAGCAACGCTTCCAAAAGATTGCATATGCCCCTCAATCCAATTTAATCTGCCATATCCCACTACAATTGGCTGGGTGCTTTTTATAAGCATAGAATATGGTGTATCTACTGGAACAGCCCGCTTTTGTTCTCCTAGTTCATCTGTTCTTATTCGTGCCGAGCGCATTGCACCCACCCGTATATCCTTAACAACTAAGGGTGGTGTGTCATCCTCAAAAATAATTGTAACTGTAATAAATGCGTCTTCTGCCCCAAAATTTGCAACGCTCACACTTTCGTGAGACGGTGCCGAAGGCAAAAAAGGCTCTTTTAAATATAAATCTGGCAGGCACCAAACCTTATGGCCAACACTCATTGTTATCTCCTAATTGCACATTTTTTGCTTTATACTTTTTTGCTGGCACTGCGGCGGCGCAATACATCGATGATAACAGCCACAACTATAATAAGTCCCTTAACCATACGCTGGGCACCCTGCGGCACATTTAGCAGGTTAAGGCCATTGGCAATAACACCAATAATAAGCGCACCAATAACAGTACCAGAAAGGTTCCCTTCACCACCGCTCATAGAAATACCGCCAATAACCACTGCAGCAATGGCGTCCATTTCGGCGCCATCCGCGTTGGTAGGCACAGCAGAGTCTAACCTTGATGTAAGCAGAATGGCTGCTACACCGCAGCATAACCCGCTGATAACATAGGCCGAGCACTTAACCAGCTTCACCCGTATGCCAGATAGATGGGCGCAGTTTTCGTTTCCGCCAATGGCATACAAGTATCTGCCAAAGGGTGTGT
>JBKEAM010000111.1:0-6704 GCA_047972265.1 Oscillospiraceae bacterium
TATTACAATTCTTTCCGTCTGCACTCTGCTATTGGCTGGATTTCTCCAAACGAATTCGCCCGTAATTTTTATCTCGTTGCTTGTTGAGTTTGCTGTCTACTTTTTCGGGAAGGGCTCAGTTGGCCAAGGACATTGACGAAACAAACCCGCCTGCTCTTGGCACGGGGTTTGGCGGCATAACCCTAGCCATTAATATGAAGAGTGAACAGCAAGTAGATGATTTTATGGCATTGGTGGCAGCCAGTGGCGGCAGTATTGCAAAACCGCCACAAAAGGTGTTTTGGGGCGGATACAGCGGCTCTTTTAAAGACATAGATGGTTATTACTGGGAAGTAGCTTATGGTGATAACTGGAAGTTTGACCAAAATGATATGCTAATGATTGAAGAATAATAAAAAAGACCTTCGGCAGAATTTATCTGCCGAAAGTCTTTTAAAGCATAAAATAAAATGTGTTGTTAGAGTATAACCTTAAAGTGTGTTTATTAGCTGGGGCACAAATAAGTGGTGCAGTTTTATAGCCGGATAGGATTAAAGTGAACTTGTGCAAATTTGATTTGCTTAAAGAAAAGACATTAATCCTCTGTCAGCTCTTCTTCTTTGGTTTCTACAGAGTATACCTGACGTTTGCGAATTTCGGTATCGCTGGCAAGGTATTCATCGTAGGTGGTTACACGGTCTATAATATGGCCGTCGGGCAGTATTTCTATAATGCGGTTGGCGGTGGTTTCCACAATCTGATGGTCACGAGAAGAGAAAAGGACAGCACCCGAAAACTTAATCATGCCATTGTTAAGCGCTGTAATGGCCTCCATATCCAAATGGTTGGTGGGCTCGTCCAGCAGCAGCACGTTTGAGCCCGAAAGCATCATTTTAGAAAGCATGCACCGTACCTTTTCGCCGCCCGAAAGTACCCGCACTTTTTTTAGGCCATCATCGCCAGAGAACAGCATACGCCCCAAAAATCCGCGAATATAAGGTTCGTCCTTTACCTCGGAATACTGGGTAAGCCACTGCACAATGGTATCTTCGCCGGTAAACTCGTGGCTTTGGTCTTTGGGGAAGTAAGCCTGCGAAGTGGTAACGCCCCACCGGTAAGAGCCGGAATCAGGCTCCATTTCGCCGCTTAAAATTTTAAATAAAACGGTTTTGGCAAGTTCGTTGCTGCCTACAAAACCAATTTTATCGGTACGGCTAACAATAAACGATACGTTGTTTAAAACAGTAACGCCCTCAATGGTTTTGCTAAGGCCTTCTACCGCCAGTACCTCGTTGCCAATTTCGCGGTTGGGCTGAAAATCGATATAAGGGTAACGACGGCTGGAGGGTTTCATCTCGTCCAGCTCTATTTTTTCCAGCGCTTTTTTACGCGAGGTGGCTTGTTTAGACTTAGAAGCATTGGCGCTAAAGCGGGCGATAAAGTCTTTTAACTCTTCAATGCGTTCTTCTTTCTTTTTGTTGCTTTCTTTCATCTGTTTAATAATCAACTGGCTAGACTCGTACCAAAAATCGTAGTTGCCAGAGTACAACTGTATTTTGGCATAGTCTATATCGGCCATATGGGTACAAACCTTATTTAAAAAGTAACGGTCGTGAGATACCACAATAACAGTGTTTTCAAAGTTGATTAAAAATTCTTCCAGCCACGCAATTGCGTCTAAATCCAAGTGGTTGGTAGGTTCGTCCAGCAGCAGGATATCGGGGTTGCCAAACAATGCCTGTGCCAGCAAAACCTTTACCTTTTGCGCGCCTTTAAGGTCTTTCATGGTAGAGTAATGGAACTCGGTGTCTATGCCAAGGCTGTTTAGCAAAACAGCTACATCGCTTTCGGCGTTCCAGCCGTCCATCTCGGCAAATTCTTCTTCCAATTCGCCTGCGCGTATACCATCGGCGTCTGTAAAATCTTCTTTTAAATAAATGGCATCCTTTTCTTTCATTACATCATACAGGTGGGCATTGCCCTGTATTACAGTATCCATTACGCTAAATTCGTCGTACTTGTAATGGTCCTGCTGCAAAAAAGAAATACGCTCTCCGGGTGTGACGGCTACCTCACCCTTGCTTGGCTCTAATTGGCCCGAAAGGATTTTTAAAAAGGTAGATTTACCGGTGCCGTTGGCGCCAATAAGGCCATAGCAGTTTCCCTCGGTAAAATTGATATTTACGTTTTCAAACAACGCTTTTTTCCCTATGCGCAGGGTAACGTTCACAGCACTAATCATTGGGTATTTCTTCCATCCTTGCTTATTATGTAATAGTGTAACTGCGGCCGGGTTGTATAACATACCGCATATATCCACAAATTAAAAGTATATCATAGTTGGTGTTTAATTTCAGCATTTGGGGGCGCAAAGCAAAAGAAAATTAACGCGGCGCACTGTATGTGTTTTTTAAAAAGGCATTTGCCGCAAAAGTAAATAGAAAAAGAACCCCCATCAAAGAAAAATTTCTTTGATGGGGGACAAATATCATACAGTTGCCACAAAGTTTTAAAAAGTTATAGCTAAGTATGTGCCTGCTTTGGATGTAAGGTTGTGCAGGCGTTTGCAGAAAAAATTATGCGGCCTTTTCGTTGTCTTTTGCGGCTTTGCTTTTATTGGCAGGATACCAGCCTTTTTTTACCCGTTCTTCCTGTTCTATCAGTTCGTGAATGCTCCAAAAAAGCGAGAATCCCAAAACCGCCAAAAGGGAAGAGGCCAGCACATTGTTTAAAAGGATAGAGCCAACAACGCATACAAGGCCGCCAACCGCAAACAATGGCCATATTTTTTTGCCAATATGGTACTCGGATTTAATAACAACAGGGTGAAGCAAACCAATGATTAAAAAAGCGCCGCACCCAATAATAATACCAATAAAGTTCAAATCAGGGCACCTCCCCAAAATACGATACTGTTTTAAACGGAGGTTTTGGTATGGATGGCCTGTACAGCGGCATTATCCGGGGGTGCATATTTACGATGTACAACCCAAATATGAATGCTGACGCAGATACCTACAATACATAAAATACCCCATACCAAAACATTGCGAAACAAAAATGCCGAAACAAAAAGCCCAAGCCACAATATTGCTATGCCCTTTATGCGTGTTTTACGGCTGATGCCGGTTTTTTCTTTATAGCTGCGCACGTACTCACCAAACAGGCGGGAGGCCGCCAGCTTATTGTAAAGCTTTGGGCTGGAGGCACCAAAGCACCCGGCTGCGCACAGTACAAAGGGGGTGGTGGGCAAAAGGGGCAAAAAACTGCCCAAAATGCCCAGCCCCAGGCATATAGCACCTGCAGTTACCAGCAGCAGCTTTTTCATTTTGCTTTGGTTTCTTCCATCAGTTCGTTATAGCTTAGCTTGGCAAGCCGCTGTGCCTCGGCTTTATCCAGCCCAATTTGGGTGCAAACACGGTCTCCGTAATCGGCATCGGCCAGGTAGCAGTGAGCGGCATGGCGGTACTTTATATTGTCGGTTACACCATTCATGTTGCGAGCGGTGTTTTCTGCCAACACCTGCTTTTGGGCATCGCTCATCAGGCGGTACAGGTTGCCTGCCTGGTAATAACAATCATCTGTTACATCGTCTTTGGGGTCGTAGTGGTACATCTCTCCGTGCAGGGGCAGCGGGGGCTGCTTTTGGTCTGGCTGTTCGGCCCACTCGCCATGGCTGTTTGGTTGGTAGGTAAGGGTGGCGCCATAGTTGCCGTCTACCCGCATGGCTCCATCCCTGTGGTATGCGTGCATAGGGCACTGGGGTTTATTTACAGGGATAAGGTCTTTGTTTACGCCCAAGCGGTAGCGCTGTGCGTCGCCGTAAGAGAACAACCGCCCCTGCAGCAGCTTATCGGGGGAGTAGCCAATGCCGGGTATAATGTTGGCAGGGCTAAAGGCGGCCTGCTCTACATCGGCAAAATAGTTTTCGGGGTTTCGGTTTAGTTCCAGCACGCCAACCTCAATAAGCGGAAACTCTTTTTGGCTCCATACCTTAGAGATATCAAACGGATTTTCTTTGTGGTTGTTGGCCTGCTCTTCAGTCATCACCTGTATTTTCATCGTCCAGCGAGGAAAGTCTTTTTGTTCGATGGCATCAAACAAATCGCGCTGGTGGCTTTCGCGGTCGCGGCCAACCAGTTCTTCGGCTTCTTGGTCTGTGATGTTTTTAATGCCCTGCTGGCACCGCAGATGGAACTTTACCCATATCCGCTCGTTTTTATCGTTGTACATGCTGTAGGTGTGGCTGCCAAAACCGTGCATGTGGCGGTAGGTGGCAGGGATGCCACGGTCTGACATGGTGATGGTTATCTGGTGAAAGGCCTCGGGCAGAGAAGACCAGAAGTCCCAGTTGTTTTGAGCCGAGCGCATGTTGGTTTTGGGGTCTCTTTTAACCGCATGGTTTAAATCGGGAAAGCGCAGAGGGTCGCGCAGGAAAAAAACAGGGGTGTTGTTGCCCACCAAGTCCCAGTTGCCCTCTTCTGTATAAAACTTGGTGGCAAATCCACGAATGTCCCGCTCGGCATCCGCTGCACCGCGCTCGCCTGCTACAGTAGAAAAGCGCACAAAAACATCGGTTTTTTTGCCAATGGCAGAAAAAAGTTTTGCACGGGTGTATTTTGTAATATCGCCTGTTACAGTAAAGGTGCCAAATGCGCCGCTCCCCTTTGCGTGCATCCGCCTTTCGGGTATTACTTCCCGGTCAAAATGGGCCATTTTTTCCATCAGCCAAATGTCCTGCATCATTACAGGGCCGCGTTCTCCTGCAGTAAGAGAATTGGTATTGTCCGGTACCGGGGCCCCGTTTACAAAGGTCAACTTCTTGTCACTCATCTTAGCGTCTCTCCTTTTCAATTGTTTATTTTTGGGAATGGTTCCTATTATTATTTAACCATTTACCATATGCAAAAGTCAACCAGCAATATTGACAATTTATACTATAAACATTTATACTAATTGAACGACCAATTGGCAAAATGGAGTATGACTTATGGGAATGACGCAACAACGACGTAAAATATTAGAAATTGTAATGGAAAGTACAGATCATCCCACTGCCGAGCAGGTGTTTGACAAGGCAAGAACAGCAATGCCAAACATTGGTTTGGGTACGGTATATCGCAATTTAAATTACCTGGCAGACCAGGGAGAGATAAGGCGGTTGGCAATTCCGGATGAGCCGGTAAGGTTTGACCCTACAACACAGGTACACAGCCACCTGCGCTGTATAAAATGCGGTAAAATTATAGACGTAATGGTTGAGCATTACGAATTGCCTAAGGACTTTTATAAAGAGGGTATGCAAATACTGGACTACAGCCTGATGGCAAATTGTATTTGCAAAGACTGCGCCGAACAAGCTAAATAAAAAAAGCTCCGCTTATAAGCGGGGCTTCTTTTTTTGTTTATTATAAAGCAAAAAATTTTATGAATTGGTTTGGGGCAGCAGAGCGGCAATCTCAGCAAAGGGGGCCACGCTACGCCGTAGTATGCCCTGCATATAGGCAATGGCAATGCCGTAGTTGGTAATGGGGATATTAGCGGCATGGGTGTGTTGCTGGCGGTACTGCATCTCTTTTTCGTTTAGCATGCACCCGCCGCAGTGAATTACCATTTTGTAAGGGGAAAGATCCTGCGGAAACTCGGTGCCCGATGTAAAGTGAAAACTGGGCTTTTTACCGGTGTACCGTTCTATCCAGCGGGGCAGTTTTACGGTGCCTATATCATCACACTGGCGGTGATGGGTACAGCCCTCGCAAATTAAAACTGCATCACCGTCTTGTATGGTATCAATGGCGGCGGCGCCCTTTACCACAAGGGGCAGGTTGCCCTTATAACGGGCAAATAAAATAGAAAAAGAAGTAAGCATAACCTCTGCCGGTGTATCGCGCGAGACAGTCTCGAACGCCTGGCTGTCTGTAATAACAAGACGGGGCGGGGCGGCAAGGCCTACCAATGTTTGGGTAAGCTCTGTTTCGCGGGTAACAAGGCCAATGGCACCGGCTTCCAGTATGTCCCGCAGGGTTTGCTGCTGCGGCAAAATAAGGCGACCCTTGGGCGCGGCAGAATCGATTGGGATTACCAGCACAACAAAGTCTCCGGGTTGCAGCAAATCGGCCACAAGGCGGCGCTGGGGTGTTGCGCCGGGGATAAGGCCGGCTATTTTTTCTTTTAAAGCATTAATATTGTGGCCTGTAGCGGCGCTTACCCATATTTCGTCTTGGCCTTCTGGCAAAGTTAATGATTGTAAATCGGCCTTGTTGTGCACAATAATATAGGGAATATTGCGGCTTTTTATCTCCGCAAGCAGGGCTGTATCCTCTTTGGCAAGCTGCTGGGGCAGGTCTGTAACCAGTATGGCAATATCGGTTTTGTGCAGGGCTTGGTAAGTTTTTTGTACCCGTAGAGCTCCCAGCTCTCCCTCATCGTCAATGCCCGGGGTATCAATAATTACCACGGGGCCCATGGGCAAAAGCTCCATGGCTTTGTAAACAGGGTCTGTTGTGGTGCCCTGCACCTCAGACACAATGGCAAGGTTTTGCCCGGTAACCGCATTAACAAGGCTAGATTTGCCCGCGTTGCGGCGGCCGAAAAAGCTAATATGAACACGCTCGGACGATGGCATGTTGTTTAAACTCATATATTTCCCCCAAAAGTAAAAGCTGTGTTAAAAGCGAAAGTCTCTGCTGCCGGCTTCGATGGCAAGCAGATTTTTTTGCACAATG
>JBKEAM010000075.1:0-15389 GCA_047972265.1 Oscillospiraceae bacterium
ATGTTGTTACTGCCTGCCCTCCAAAATCTTTTTACGTATCCGCTCGCCTGTGGGGGTAGTGGCAATGCCCCCAAGTGCTGTTTCCCGCAGTTCGGGCGGCAGACGCTTGCCCACTTTATACATGGCATCAATTACTTCGTCTGGCGGAATAATCGCGTCCTGTCCCGCGAGGGCCATATCTGCGCTAAGCAGGGCATTTACAGCCTGCGATGCATTGCGGTAAGAGCAGGGCATTTGCACCAGCCCGGCCACTGGGTCACACACAAGACCCATACAGTTCATTAAAGTAATAGACACTGCATTGCCCACCTGTGCCGAGGTACCGCCGCACAGGGTTACAGCGGCGGCGGCCATTGCCGCGGCTGCCCCACACTCTGCCTGGCAGCCCGCTGCCGCACCCGAAACCGTGGCGTTTTGGGTAATAAGCCCACCCCCACACCCGCTGCAACCAGCAGTGCATCTTTTATTTCGGCCTCGGTAGAGGCCTTTTCTTGTGCCACTGTGGTAAGTACCGCGGGCAAAACCCCACAGGCCCCTGCCGTGGGCGCGGCACAAACCCGCACCATAGAGGCATTTACCTCGCTGCAAGAAAACGCCATCGCCATGGCTCTGTTTGCCATATTGCCGCACAGCGAGGCACCTACCGCGTATTCACTTTGCTTTTTGGCCTGCCCCGAAATTAACCCACCCACCATTTGCTGTGGCTGTGCCAGCGCCTTATGGGCGCTTTTTTGCATTACCTGCCAGCGGTGCATTAATTTTTCTTTTATTTGCTTTTCGCTTTTTTCGGTAAGTTCTATTTCGCTTTGCAACACCACTTCGGCCAACGTAAGGTTGTCTACCTCGGCCGCCAGCACCCATTCTTCAAAGTTGCGGTACGTCAACCAAAATCACCTCAATTACGTGTTTTACCTCGCGCAGTTGCTCCAGCACAGCGGCAGTTATTTGCTTATCTGTTTCTATTACAACGGTAGAACGTTTGCCCTTGCTTTGGCGCGAAAGCCTAAGCTCTGCAATGTTTATATTTTTACCGGCCAGTACCCTGCTTATGTCACTTACTACACTGGGTTTGTCTGCATGTGGAATAACCAATGTTGGACTTTCGGCTGTAATTTCCATCTCTAAGCCGTTGATGCGGGTGATGATAATTCGCCCTCCCCCGGTAGAAGAACCCCATATTTCGCTTTGGCTGCCATCATCATGAAAAAACGCAATACTTGCAGAGTTTTCGTGCATATTATCCAGTTCGCGGTCGTAGTATTCGGCCTTTACACGGCGCTCTGCCGCCAAATGCTCTATTTCTCGTATTCGTTCGTCATCCTGCGCAAGGCCAAGCACCCCCGCCAGCAATGCTTTGCGGGTGCCATGCCCCACACCTGTTTTTGCAAACGAGCCAGAAAGGCCAAACCGCACCAGATGAAACGGCTTGCTGGCAATAACCGCCGCCACACGCCCCAGGCGTGCAGCGCCCGCCGTATGGCTGGAGGAAGGCCCAATCATTACAGGGCCCAAAACTTCAAAAATAGAAAGCTGCATTTTTTCTCCAAACTTACAAATCTTGCTATGTGCATCTTTTCTTCTTATTTTAAATTGTACCACGCCCTGTACTTCAAATACAGACAAATTTTGCCTTCAAATACACGCTGTACTTCTGTTTGCGGCCTGCCCGTTTTTTTGATACACTTTACAAAACACCCTAGGGAGCACATGCATGAATAATCGGCAGCAGGTTCTTTCTTTTTTAGATACCCTTAAAATTCCTTACCAGCTATATCAGCATCTGGCAGCATACACCATGCAGGATATTGAAGATTTTGGCGTACCCAAGCATGGCCATGTTTGCAAAAACCTTTTTTTGCGGGATGGCCCCGGCAAGCGGCACTTTTTGGTTTCGGTTTGCGGAGACAAACATGTAGACCTTAAACAGCTTGGGCAGGTGCTGCACACCCGGCTTAGCTTTGCCTCCGAAGAACGCCTTGACAAGCACCTGCACCTTAAAAAGGGGGAAGTTACCCCTTTGGCGGCGCTTTTAAATAAAGACAACAAAGTAGAAGTTTTTTTAGATGCCGATTTGGCCAAGTTTGAAAAGGTAGGCGTACATCCGGCCGATAATACTGCTACCGTCTTTTTATCTTTTACCAATTTAGAAAAGGCCGTGCGCGCCACCGGTAACCATGTTACGGTTGTTTCCATTTCTTAGTTCTCTAACAATCATATCTATAATTTGTATTTTTAGTGCATTTTATTGCTTTTTGTATATTCAAAATAAATCTTACTGCGCAAACACCTATGTTTGTTTTTGGGCAGCACTGCCAATATTTTTAACAACGGGAGAATCCTTAGATGGAAATTTGGGATTTGTACGATGCAAACCGCACCCCACTGCACCAAACCCATACACGTGGCACCCCTGTACCCAAAGGGTTTTACCACATTGTTGTAGAAGTATGGACTGTAAACAATAAGGGAGAGGTATTGCTTACCCTACGCTCCCCCACCTCGGTTACCTATCCAAACCAGTGGGAAACCACCTGCGGATCGGTTTTGGCGGGTGAAACCAGCCTGAACGGTGCCCTGCGGGAGTTAAACGAAGAAACCGGCATTGCCGCCGGGGCAGAGCAAATCCACTTTGTAAAAACATTTTGCAAAAATACCTCTTTTGTGGATGTTTACCTTGTTTGCAAAGATGTTGCTATCCAAAAAATTGTGCTGCAAAGCGGAGAGACATCTGCCGCCCGCTGGGCTACCTTTGCCGAGGTAAAACAAATGCTGGCAGAGGGTACAATGGCTTTTCCTAAAGGGAAAAACCCCGATGAAATATACAATATGTATACTAATATTTGCAATTTGACATAAGTTATTCTGCTATGGCAACATATGCTGACACACTGGTGTCATTTATAACAGCGTATAATGAGGGTACTTTGTTGCCTTGGAGGAACCGATATTGCAAACCGAACCTGCCAAAAGTATTTTACAGCGCACCAAAACCACCGAGTGGTTTGGCAGCGAATATAACATGAACCTGTATAGAGGCTGCTGCCACGGATGCATTTACTGCGACAGCCGCAGCAATTGCTACCATTTGGAAAACTTTGACACCGTGCGCGCAAAAGAAAACGCCCTGCCTATTTTGCGTAACGAGATGGCGCGCAGGGTTAAAACCGGCGTAATTGGCACCGGTGCCATGAGCGACCCCTACAATCCCTTTGAAAAAAAAGAAATGCTTACCCGCCACGCACTAGAGCTTGCCAATGCCTACGGTTTTGGCATTGCCATTGCCACCAAAGGTAGCCTGATTGCCCGCGATGCCGATGTGCTAAGCGATATTCGCAGCCATTCGCCCGTTATATGCAAAATAACCATCACCTCTGCCGATGATGCGCTTGCAAAAAAGGTAGAGCCGCACGCGCCCGCTTCTTCTTTACGTTTTGCCGCCCTAGAAGCGCTTGCGAAAAAGGGTATTTTTAGCGGTGTGCTTTTAATGCCGCTGCTGCCCTTTATAGAGGATACCCCCGAAAACGTAAGGGCAATAGTAAAGCAAACCGCCCAAAACGGCGGGCGCTTTATTTATTTTGCCCCCGGCATGACCCTGCGTGACGGAAACCGCGAGTATTATTATAATAAGTTACAGGAGATTTTTCCGGAGCAAAATTTACCTCAAAAATACAAAAACCGATATGGCACACGCTACCAGTGCGGTAGCCCGCGCGCCAAAGAGCTTTGGAGTATTTTTACCCAAGCCTGCGATGAATACGGCCTGCTGTATAAAATGCAGGATATTATACGGGGCTATAAGCAGGGGTATGCCACCCAGCTCTCTTTTTTGTAAAGCATTTTAAAAAACCATTTTGTATAAGAGGTTTATATGTTTATACAAGCAAATGATACAAACTTATTTTATACCAAAAGCGGCAGTGGGCCTGCCCTATTACTGCTGCACGGCAATGGTGAAGACCATACCATTTTTGATACGCTTACCTCTCAATTGCAAAACCATTTTACCGTATATGCGCTGGATACACGAGGCCACGGACAAAGCCAGCCGGTGCCCGAGTACCACTATGCAGATATGACCGAGGACGCCGCGGCTTTTATTAACCAGTTGCAGCTTGCCCCGCTTACTGTTATAGGCTTTAGCGATGGCGGCATTATTGCCCTGCTTTTGGCCATGCAGCACCCCGCCCTTGTTAAGGGCATTGTAGCATGCGGAACCAACTATAACCCACGTGGCCTTAAGGCGCGTTACCGGTTTTTATTTGGCTTTTTGTACCTTTTTAACAGAGACGCCAAAATAAAAATGATGTTTAACGAACCAGACATTACTTTACAGCAACTTAAAAATATAGCCGCACCCACCTTGTTTTTGGCAGGCCAGCGGGATATGATTTCTGCAAAGCACACCCGTACTTTGGCAGGCGCAGTACCGGGCAGTCAGCTTACTGTTTTAAAGGGCGAAACCCACTCTAGCTATGTGGTAAACAGCCCCAAATTATACAAAGAAATTTTTGCTTTTTTAAACCAACTATACACCAGCTTTTTTACATAAATACCTTACACCCACCTGCTTTTACTATACCCATATTTATTAAAACCCCCTGTACCCAAAGTGGATACAGGGGGTTTTGCGTTATTCGGAAAATTTCGCTTTTACCAGCACCGCATAATCGTACTGCTGCAAAACCTGGTAAGGCTCTTCAACTGCTTTTTGGGGGTCTAACGTGCGCAGGGTGTCTTTTGCGTACAGTATATAATACAGTATTATTTCGCCATCCTTTGTTATGGCGGCTTCATCCCCTATAGCAGTACTGTACCCACACAGCATTTCTTCGCTGTTATCCGGCTTTAAAATGGTAAAACTGCCGGCTGTGTTTTGCACCTGCAACCCAATTTGCCACTGTGTTTGGTTTGTTTGCATTGTGGTAACTACAATATCTCCACTTTGCAAAAAATGCTCCGGCAAAGTTTCTGCTACCTGCACTTCCAAAGTTTCTCCTTGCTGCAACAAATTTCCATTTTGGTAGGTTTCTATCCAAACAGATAGTTTTGTAAACTGCTGCTGGTTTTTGTAAGAGAAAAAGGCCATGTTCATGCCGGAAGCAAGCGCCGCATTTACCACCTGTACCTGCTCTTGGCTAAGCGATTTGTTGTAAAGCACATTTCCGTTTTTTTGCCCTGACGAAGGGTTTTGTTTTACACACCCGGCCAATAAACCGCACAACACCAGTGCAATTGCCACTAAAGCTTTGTTTCTTTTTCCCTTAATCATCGCAAGCTCCTAGCTATGTTTGGTTATTTTAAAAGCCTCCACAAGGGGCTATTCTCCGGCAGGGTGCGGGGGTGCACAGCTATATCCTCCAGCCTGTGCGCGTCCGACGAAGTAAGCAGCTGGCAGCCTTGCGGCAGGCGGCCGTTTGCCTGTAAATCCTGCAAGGTATGCTCGGGCCGGGCAACCTCGTAGGAGGCAAAGGGCAGGTCATCGGGTGCAAAACCCAAAACCGAAAGCAAAGAATAGCTGTCTCTGTCTACATGGGCGGGCACGGCTATCCCCCCCAGTTTATGGCACAGTTCCGTCATTTCGTAAATATCGTAAGAAGAAGCTGCTGTAAGCAGTTTTTCCCGCTTCATCACAACAATATCATTTGCATCCATTATCAATTGGTTGCCCCATATAGCACTGTCATAGGGCACCTCCGGCAAAGAGAGATACAAAAGCTCGCTCATTTTAAGCGCCGCTTCTACCGTTGCAAAATAGGTAAGCATGTGTATTTCTTCGGCGGTATTTACCTCTATTCCGGGCAAAAGGCGTAGCCCATATGCAGTGCAGGCCTCCTGCACTGCGGGCAGGTTTTCGGCGGCGTTATGGTCTGTTACCGCAAGCAGCTCTATCCCGTTTAGTTTAGCAAATCCCGCAACGTCTGCAGGGGTCATTTCGTCACTTGCGCAGGGAGAAAGGCAGGAGTGCACATGCAAATCGTAGGTCATATCCACCCCCCTTTACAATAAAATAGATACTGCACGCCTGTTTACAGGCCGTGCAGCCCCAGCTTTTTGCCAATGGCAAGCCCCGCTTTAAAGGCAGGCAGTTGTGTTTTTACTAAAAATACACCCTGTTGCTGGGCCTTTTCCTTTGCGGGGGCATCAAACTCTGCTCCCTCGCACAAAACCAGCACCGCCACATCGGCCAATGCCGCCACTGCCACCGCATTAACATTGCCCATTACGGTACACCATGCGCTGCCCTCGGGCGCGCGGCCCATAGCCCAGCTAAGCAAATCGGCACAGTACACACCGGTTATCTCGTTCTCATCTGCGGCATTTACCACCGCAAACCCCTCTAGTGGAAATAACTGCCCTGTTGTCATAGTTCATCCTTATCCTTTGGTGTGGTTTTTTCATCCTCAAGGCCAACAGCCTTTAATACCGCTTCCATTCGGCGGCGCATCAGCACCGTACAGTCACTTATCTGGCTAAACCGGCGCACTACATCCTCGGCAAAACTAGCACAGGTAGGCGCACCGCAGCTGCCGCAATCTAACCCGGGCAGTTTTTGCAGTATGTCGGCCGCTTCTTCGTACAAAACAAAGCTCTCCTGCCGGGTGGCTCCCAGCTCCATTACCGGTGCATACTCAAGACTGGTATCCCAGCGCATCTCGCGCGGCACCTTTTCGTCTAAATGGTTTAGGCTTACCGGCAGATATCGGCGCATTTTTTTAATTTTTGCTTTGGCTATATAGGGGTTTTCTACCTGCAGCACGCCGCCTACACACCCGCCGGAGCAGGCGTTTAACTCTACATACTCTAAATGCCGGTATTTATGGTCTTCCAAATCCTCCAGCACGCGTATTACGTTTTCAATCCCATCGGCCGCAAGGTAGGCATCTGTGGTAAGCAGCCCGGCCGATTCGCCGCCGGATTCTCCCCAACCAAGGCCAATGCGCCCACTTTGCAGGTTTTCTGCCCCATCCTCCTCGGCGGCACTGCTCATTTCTCCCAGCAGCAGGGGGTATATCTCTTTTACTGCAATGGCCCCATCTACCTGGCTTGCCTGTGAGCCCATGGGCATTTGTATGGCCGTTACCTTTGCGGGGCAGGGTGTTATAAAAATACAGCCTATGTCCTCTTCCGGCACACCTGCCTGCACAGCCTCCCGCCGCGCCATCCGCGCGCCCAGCTCCATAGGCGCTACCAAGGGCAGCACCTGGCTAATTAAATCGGGAAAACGCACCCTTATAAGCCGCACCACTGCGGGGCAGGCCGAAGAAATAATAGGTTTTTGAGAGGTGTTTTTTTCTAAAAAGCGGCGGGTTGCGTCACTTACCAGCTCTGCCGCGCGTCCAACATCAAACACACCGGCAAAACCCACCCGTTTTAGCGCTTTTATTACCACTTCGCTGTCTTCTAAATTATTAAACTGCCCAAATAAACTGGGCGGAACCAGTGCAATGGGATACTTGTAATTTTTAAGCACCGAGACAGGATCATACAGGGCGCGTTTTGCATGGTGCGGGCAGATGCGAATACACTCCCCACAATCTATACAGCGCTCGGATATAATAACCGCCTTGCCGTTTCTTACCCTGATTGCCTCGGTAGGGCAGCGCTTAATACAGTTGATGCATCCCATGCATTTGTCTTTATCCAATTTTACAGAATGAAAAAACTCGGCCATACCGGCACCCCCTATGCCCGTATTTTACAAAACAAGCTACACGTGTACCTTCATATGCACCTTGGTGCCCACCCCTACAGCAGACTGAATGTCGAATTCGTCGCTGTATTTTTTCATGTTGGGCAGGCCCATGCCAGCCCCAAAGCCAAGGCTGCGCACCTCATCCGGCGCGGTAGACCAGCCCTCTTTCATTGCAAGAGAGATATCGGCAATGCCCGGCCCCTCGTCCTGTATCTTCATATCAATTACTGTGGGGCTTACCAGCACCACAATATGGCCACCCCCTGCGTGTATGGCAAGGTTTATCTCCCCCTCGTACAGGGCAATGGCTGTTTTGCGTATGGCCTCGGGCGCAATGCCCAGTTTTTTAAGCCGCGTTTTTAAATCGGCGCTGGCCTCACCCGCCCGGGTAAAATCATCCCCAGGCACCTCGTACGTCAAACGTATCTCCTGCATTTCAGGTCCCTCCCCGCAGCCCTTTCTGGTACAAAAGCCCACAGGTAGGAAACATGGGCAGGCTGGTGCCCATCAATACTATATCCACCTGGTTTGCCAACTCTATAATGCGCTCGTCCGGTACCTTTCCCCGCACAAAAACAATACACACCATATCCATCATGCTTGCGGTGCGCACCACCTGCGGGTTATTTAACCCCGTTATCAACACAGCCTGATCTTTTACATAGGCCAGCACATCACTCATCATGTCGCTTCCACATGCGGTGTGCACCTCCCTTTCAAGGTCTGCGTTGGGGGTAAACAAACGGGCATCCAGTGCGTCCCGGATTTCGCTGATTTTCATAGTTTTCCTCCCATTTTTACAAGCTGGCTTGTATGTTTTACATTATAAAACATGCGTCTGCAATAGTAAAGATGCCCTATTGCTATATTTTACCGTTTTAACGTTGATTTGTTGTTTTGTTAAAAAATAGTCATATTTTTAGGGTTCAAAACCCATTTCGAACTACATATTTTTTGTATATTTTAGATATTCATGGAGCACTAAAAATGTACAAAAAGTAGATAAACCTTATTGTATTTGCAGGGGAGCTATTGTATAATAAATATTGTATTGTCAATTCATTAACAATGCGAAAACGGGAGGCACTGATTTATGAAGCGAATATCCACAGCGCCGTTTAGCGGCACACAAGAACAGCACGCAAAACTAAATGCCTGGCTGGAAACAAACAAAACCATGCCGGGCGCCGTTATGCCCGCCCTGCAAAAGGCACAGGAGATTTACGGTTACCTGCCCATAGAGGTGCAAAAGATGGTGGCCGCGGGGTTGGATGTACCACTGGACGAGATTTATGGCGTATCTACTTTCTATTCTCAGTTTGCGCTTTCGCCCAAAGGCAAGTACCGCGTAAACGTATGCATGGGTACCGCCTGCTATGTAAAGGGCAGCGGCAAATTGTTGGAGGGCATTGAAAAGGCCCTAAAAATCAAAAGCGGAGAGTGCACCGAAGACGGCAAGTTTAGCCTGGATGCCTGCCGCTGCATTGGCGCGTGTGGCCTTGCACCCGTATTAATGATTAACGACGACGTATACGGGCGTTTAACGGGTGAAGAAAAAGAAATAACCGAAATGCTTGCCAAATATTAATTTAGCGAGGATTTTTTAATGCAGGAATTGTCGATGAACATCCTGGATGTAGCACAAAACTCTGTGCGTGCAGGGGCAAGCCTAATTTGTATTGGCCTTACGGCAGATGCAAAGGCCGACACCCTATTGCTTACCATAGAGGACAACGGCTGCGGCATGGATGAAGAAACGGCGGCCCGCGCGCTGGACCCTTTTTACACCACACGCACCACACGCAAAATAGGGCTGGGGCTTCCGTTTTTAAAAATGGCAGCCGAGCAAACCGGCGGGAACCTGCACCTGGACAGTAAGCCGGGGAAAGGCACCACGGTACGCGCCTTATTTGGCCTCTCCCACATCGATTTGATGCCGCTGGGAGATATGAGCGGTACCATGTCTGCACTGGTACAGGCAAGCCCTGATATCGATTTTGTTTTTTGTTATACGCGGGATAAAAGCGATTTTACCTTTGACACCCGCGAGATTCGGGAAATTTTGGGGGATGTGCCACTAAGCGATGCGGCGGTTGCCGTTTTTTTACGCTCTTATGTGGCCGAACATATTGAGGCTGTAGACAGCGGCCTTACCGACAACCAGAAAGGAAGAAGCACAGAATGAAGAGTTTACAGGAACTCGCTGCCATTCGCGACAAAATGAAGCAAACCGTAAATACCCGCGAAGCTGCACACGATACCACCCGTGTAGTAGTGGGCATGGCCACCTGTGGCATTGCTGCGGGCGCGCGCCCGGTTTTAAACGAATTTGCCACACAAGTAGCCGAAAAAGACCTGCACGGGGTATTGGTTACCCAAACCGGGTGTATTGGCATTTGCCAGTTTGAACCCGTGGTTGAGGTATACCTTGCAGGGCAAGAAAAGGTTACCTATGTACATATGACGCCCGAAAAGGCCGACCGTGTTATTCAAGAACATTTGATTGGCGGAAAGCCCGTTGAAGAATATACCATTGGCGCTTCGGCGCAAGCAAAATAAAAGGAGGAGACGCGTATGTACAGAAGCCATGTTATGGTTTGCGCCGGTACCGGATGTACTTCGTCGGGTTCCCTCCGTATTGCGCAGGCCTTTGAAGAAGAAGTAGCCAAACATCAGCTGGATAAAGAAGTTAGGGTTATCCGCACCGGTTGTTTTGGTCTTTGCGCCCTTGGTCCCATTGTTGTTATTTACCCCGAAGCCAGCTTTTACAGCATGGTAAAGGCCGAAGATGTACCCGAAATTGTAAGCGAGCATTTATTAAAAGGCCGCCCGGTTACACACCTGCTGTACGACGAAACCGTAGGCGAAAACAACACCATTTTAAGCTTGGACGAAACCGGCTTTTATAAAAAGCAAATGCGTATTGCACTGCGCAACTGCGGTGTTATTAACCCCGAAAATATTGATGAGTATATTGGTTTTGACGGATACCAGGCGCTGGGCAAAGCCGTTACCGAAATGACCCCTCAGGACGTTATCCAAACCATTTTAGATTCTGGCCTTAGGGGCCGCGGCGGGGCTGGATTTCCCACCGGGTTAAAATGGAAGTTTGCCGCCGGCAATGCGGCAGACCAAAAATATGTATGCTGTAACGCCGACGAGGGTGACCCGGGCGCCTTTATGGACCGCTCTATTTTAGAGGGTGACCCCCATGTTGTGTTGGAAGCCATGGCGCTTGCCGCCTATGCAATTGGCGCAAGCAAAGGCTACATTTATGTGCGTGCAGAGTACCCCATTGCGGTAGACCGCCTGAATGTTGCCATTAAACAAGCACGCGAATATGGTTTGCTAGGAAACAATATTTTTGAAAGCGACTTTAGCTTTGATGTTGAATTAAAGCTGGGTGCCGGCGCATTTGTATGCGGCGAAGAAACCGCCCTGATGACCTCTATTGAGGGCAAACGCGGCGAGCCTCGCCCACGCCCACCCTTCCCCGCTGTAAAGGGATTGTTTGGCAAGCCCACCATTTTAAACAACGTAGAAACTTACGCCAATGTACCCCGCATTATTTTAAACGGCGCCGACTGGTATAAAAACATCGGCACCGAAAAAAGCAAGGGCACCAAGGTATTTGCGCTGGGCGGCAAAATTAAAAACACCGGCCTTGTAGAAGTACCCATGGGTACCACCCTGCGCGAAATTGTAGACGAAATTGGCGGCGGCATTCCCGGCGGCCATACCTTTAAGGCCGCTCAAACCGGCGGCCCTTCGGGCGGCTGTATCCCCGCTTCTTTAATAGACACCCCCATCGATTACGACAACCTGCTTTCCATCGGCTCTATGATGGGTTCCGGCGGCCTGATTGTAATGGACGACACCACCTGTATGGTAGATATTGCCAAGTTCTTTTTGGAGTTTACCGTAGAGGAAAGCTGCGGCAAGTGCACCCCCTGCCGTACCGGTAACAAACGCCTGCTGGAACTGCTTGACCGCATTACCGAGGGCAAGGCCAATATGGAAGACCTGGATAAGATTGAAGAGCTGGCTGCTTTTATAAAAGAAAACAGCCTGTGCGGCCTTGGGCAAACTGCGCCCAACCCCATTCTTTCTACCATGCGTTACTTCCGCGAAGAATACGAGCAGCACATTTTGCACAAACACTGCCCCGCAGGCGTTTGCAAAGCATTGCTAACTTACAGCATCGACGCAGAAAAATGCGTAGGCTGTACCCTGTGCGCCCGTATTTGTCCGGCCGATGCCATTGACGGCAAGGTAAAGCAGCCCCACGTAATCGACCCCGATAAGTGCATCAAATGCGGCGCCTGTATGGAAAAATGCCGTTTTGGTGCCATAAGCAAAGGGTAAGGGAGGAGCCTTCGACTATGGACACTGTAAAAATTAAAATAAATAACATCGAGTACGAGGTGGAAGCCGGGCTTACCGTTTTAGATGCCTGCCACCGTGTGGGTATTTCTGTTCCCACCCTGTGCTGGATGCGCGAAATGAACACCATTGCCGACTGCCGTATGTGTGTTGTAGAGGTAAAGGGAGCCAGAAGCCTGGTTACATCCTGTGTATACCCCGTAAACGACGGCATGGAAATTACCACCAACTCTACCAAGGTACAAAGCGCACGCCGCACCAACTTAGAGCTGCTGCTTTCTACCCACGACCAAAACTGCCTTTCCTGCATCCGCAATACCGATTGCGAGCTGCAGCAGCTTTGCCATGACTACGGCGTAAACGGCACCCGTTTTGTGGGCAGCCGTCCCCGCTACCCGCTCGAAACCTCTACCCTGCACCTTGTGCGCGACAACAATAAGTGCATTTTGTGCCGCCGCTGCGTAGCGGCCTGCGCACAACAGGTAAGCGTTATCGGCGCATCCGACCGTGGCTTTGATACCCACATTGCCTGTGCCTTTGAGGCTCCCCTTGCCGAAACCGGGTGCATCTCCTGCGGGCAGTGCATTGTAAACTGCCCCACCGGCGCATTGGTAGAGCGCGACGATACCGACCGTGTGCGCGCCGCCATAGACGACCCCACAAAAACCGTGGTTGTGCATACCGCCCCCTCCATCCGCGCCACCTTGGGCGAATCGTTTGATATGCCCATTGGCACCAATGTAGAGGGTAAAATGGTAGCTGCACTACGCCGTTTGGGCTTTAACTACGTATTTGATACCGACACCGCGGCCGATTTTACCATTATTGAGGAAGCACACGAATTTGTAGAGCGTGTACAAAACGGTGGCACCCTGCCCCTGCTTACCTCCTGCTGCCCCGGCTGGGCCAAATACTGCGAGATGAACCACGCCGATATGTTTGGCAACATTTCTTCTTGCAAAAGCCCACAGGGCATGATGGGCGGCCTGATTAAAACCTACTGGGCCGAAAAAATGGGTATAGACCCTGCCGACATTGTGGTAGTAAGCATTATGCCCTGTACCGCCAAAAAGTTTGAGCTGGACCGCTACGATATGAGCGCCGCCGGCGAGGGCATGCCCGACAACGATATCTCTATTACCACCCGCGAGCTGGCCCGTATGATTCGCCGCAGCGGCCTAAACTTTGTAAACCTGCCCGACGAAGACTTTGACCAGGCTTTGGGAGAATCTACCGGCGCCGGTGTTATCTTTGGCGCATCGGGCGGCGTGCTGGAAGCCGCACTGCGTACCGCAGTGGAAACCCTTACCGGCGAAGAGCTGAAGGACCCCGAGTTTGAAGCGGTTCGCGGCAGCGAAAGCATTAAAGAAGAAACCTATAAGGTTGCCGGTGTAGATGTTAACGTATGCTCTGTTTCCGGCATGGTAAACGTAGAAAAGGTACTGCGCGCTGTTAAAGCAGGCGCTGCCAACTACCATATCATCGAAATTATGGCCTGTCCGGGCGGCTGCATTAACGGCGGCGGACAGCCCAGCCAGCCAGCCCATGTGCGCAACTTTGTAGACCTTAAAACATTGCGCGCAAAGGCCCTGTATAGCGAAGACCGCGCAAAAGCAAAACGCAAAAGTCATGATAACCCACTGGTAAAACAGGTATATAACGATTACCTTGGTGAAGCCGGCAGCGAAAAGGCGCACCATATCCTACATACCACCTACCGTGTACGCGAACACAAATATTAATCTTATGCAATATGTAAGCCCCCGGCAGAAACCGGGGGCTTATTATTTTATCCTTTTGCACAAACCCTGTTTTTAATTTAAATTCCCTTGTCATCGTTGCAAAACCAAATTAGTTACCATATACTCACTATAATGGCTTTTATTTATTGGGTTATATTATCTGAAAGGTTGGGGCTTGCCATGCTTGTTTTTCACGAATTTGGAGACAAAGAAAAAGATGCGCTTGTTTTAATTCATGCATTGGGCAGCCCGTGGCAGTTATGGCAGCTCTATATAGAAGAATTGCAAAAAACGCACCGGGTAATTGTCCCCAGCTTAGAGGGATACAACAACGACGGTTCCCCTACAAAGGGCATTGCATACAATGCCAAAAAAATAGCTGAGTATTTACTAAACAATGGTGTTAGGGTACGCTGCGTTATAGGCTTATCCTTTGGCGCAAATATTGTTTTAAAAATATTGGCGTTGCAATGTATCAATATTCCATTTGCTATAGCGGATGCCTCCTACTTATTAAAAGAGCCGGATGAAAAAACCGCCGCAAAAATTGCAAAGAGCATTGGTTTTTACCGGTATGCAAGGCCATTTAAACGGCTGTTAATTCGCAGTTTTGCCAAAAACATGGATAAAGCAAACGCCACTCTTATTGTTAATACTCTTTTATCCATCCCCGTAAAATATTTGCAGGCCGACATGTTTGATTACTTCAATTTTACCATTGCAGAGGATTTGGGGTCTGTAAATACTCACCTTGCCCTATGGTGCGACGAAAAGGAAGCCGATAAAATAGAGAACGCCAAGTATATTAAAAGCCGTTTTACAAATGTGGAATGCAGGGTATTTTCTGGCTACGACCACGGGGAGTTTTTTATAAGCGACCCAAAAGGATATTTAAAAGAAATCTACCGGGTTTTATCCTAAATTCATACCCCTTACATACAAAATCGCAGGCCAAAGATTTACTCTTTGCCTGCGGTTTTCTATGTTTTAAAAAATTATTTTATTGATATCGGTGTTTGCCGTTATGACTCCAGTATTTCTTTTTGGCGCTTTTTAGATAAGGTGCTCAAAATGAGGCTGTGAGATTTTACCAGCATTTTTTGCATTAAATCCTGCGGTACCTCGCCATCCAAATAAATCGAGTTCCAATGTTCTTCATTCATGTAATAGCCGGGGATAATATCCTTGTATTCCTCCCGCAACAGCACCCCATCTGCCGGGGGCAATTTTACCGAAAGGATCTTCCTCCCGTCTTTGTGCTCTCCCAGCATTGCAAACATTTTACCGTCTATCATATAACGGGTGGCTTCCCACTCTGCCTTGTAATCTTTTTGGGCGCAGGGCAGCACTAGTGCGGTTTCGTCTATCCATACAAAATCCATATAATCGCCTCCTTGTAAATGGCATACCATATCTCTTTTATTTTTTTAACAAAAACTTTACCACTACAGCTAAACGTTGTTTTATTTTTTAAAACGTTGCTTTGCCAAATTAGCAAAAAGCAATTTAAAAATTCTATCTTTACGGCCCTTAAATATGTTATAATTGGCTACACAGAAAAAATGAAGATG
>JBKEAM010000102.1:0-72208 GCA_047972265.1 Oscillospiraceae bacterium
AGGCGGTCACGCCAATGGCGTAACCGCGAATGGTTGCGGGGGCCGGATTTGAACCGACGACCTTCGGGTTATGAGCCCGACGAGCTACCGGACTGCTCCACCCCGCGATATGGAGTTGAAATCACCTTTAAAAGAGCTTAATAGGTTTTTTAAGGTGCCTAAATAGAATAGCACAGACGGCATGAAAAGTCAAACTTTATTCTTGAAAAAGTGAAATAAAATATTGCATTTGAAATTTAGGTTTTAAAATAATCAATGTACAAACGAATTTTAAAAAGAATGAACATTTAAGCAATGATAAGAAGTATATAAGCGAAAAGCGTTGATACATGATAGAAATAAGTGCTTTGTTAAATAGATACGATGTAATAGAAAAGGGGGGTGCCATTGTGCAGGCGAGTGAAACACGGCATTTTACAGGATAAAACAAAGCATTTTAAAAGGAGAGTTAAAAAAATGACATCGATAGTCTGCACCATATATTAAATCAGCAATAAGAAACATCCACCTGTTTGCCAGCTTTGGTAAGGGTATCGGCTAGTTCTTCCAACAGTCGGATTTTGATGCTTAAATCAACAGGCAGGTTGGGGTTTTGGTGGGCGGGGTTTATTGCCTTGCCTATATACAAATGCAGGTGGGTGCAATGCTCGATAAGCAGTTTGGCAAGCATGGAGGAAGCCACGGGCTTATCCAACTGGCGCAGTATGGCAGAATTAGAGGGGTCTTTTAAATAGTCGGTTACAAGGCTGTTGGCCTTACGAATGGTTAATACCCCCTCTGTAACAAGGTCTATGCCTTTAATATGACCTAGGGGTGGCAGGTTATCTTTATATTGCAGGTTGGTAATTACCTCTTGGTTTAGCAGGCGTGCGGCCATATTTGCCGTGCTGCCGCCGCAAACTACCTTAGTGCCAAACTGGTTTATAAAAGTGTTAAATACCACTTCGTCATGCTCGGGATGCTCTGGCGGGCCCGAAAGGATAGATACATCCTGCCGCGGTACAGCGGTAATGGTGGCAACGGTGGTATCATCTCCCGGTGCGTTTAAATACAGGTCAGCACAGGCGCCAATCAATGCTTCTGTAAGGCGTGCGCTGCTGGTATTGTTATCGTCGCTGGTCAGGCGTTCCTCTAAAAAATGGTTGATGTTATCCCAGTTCCAGCCAAGGTTTAATATTTCGCCAAGGCCTGCGTACATTACGCCATCACTTATTAAGGTAAGCACATCACCGTATTCTAGGCTCAGTTCCGCCTCGCGTACAGTTTTGCCCTCAATGGTGCGTGTGGTATAGGGGATAGGAACAGAAACCCCGTGGCGAAAATACAGGCAGTTTGGAGAGTCGAACTCTGTCAAAAATGCCTTACCGTCGCTTGTTATTTTTAATATAGAAAAAGTAGAGTATGCAATTTGACGTATTTTACATACAGGCAGGGTATGTACAATGGTGTTTACGGTATCCTCTAAAGAGGCACCGGCCTGCATCATGGTGGCAATAATTTTAGAGGTAAGGGTGGCCAAAATATTTGCTTTTACACCACTGCCCAAACCATCGGACAACACAACAATAGTGTCATCTCCGGCATGTATAATTTCCACCTTGTCACCGCATAATTCTTCGCCCTTTTTGTTTAGGCTTTTGGCGGTAATATCGTAGTAGGTACGGTTCAAAGCAATGCCTCCTGTATGGCAACCATTGTAAAAAAGCGAAAAGGGATGCGGTTTTTATTTTTCATCCAAAATTTGTTTTTGCAAAATGTTTAGTGTTACCTTGGTTTCTGCTGTTGTTTCGCCCAAAAGGCTTGCAATCTCCTGTGCGGCAATCATCTGGTTTTCTATAACCTTTTGCGCCATTGCAGCCGCATTTAGCCGAGCTTCACGCAGTGCGTTTTTCTCTTTTTCTTCTTCGGTAACATCCTTTAAAAAAGAAACAACAATATCCTGTGTGGGAACATAGATTAAGGACTGAAGGGTAATAATTTCGCGGTCTCCAATTACAATGGATGCCTTTTTATCCTTAATGCTTTGCTGGTTTTCAAACGCTGTTTGGTAGTTGCCGGGGTCCATTAGCTC
Source organism: Oscillospiraceae bacterium (assembly GCA_047972265.1). GTDB lineage: Bacteria > Bacillota > Clostridia > Oscillospirales > Ruminococcaceae > JAAYCI01. Next base: position 2,072 of record JBKEAM010000102.1, read on the forward strand.
GTATAGGTAACGGCCAACCAGTTCTTTGCGAGAGGAAGCAAACAGCTTTTGTGCGGCAAGGTTGCACTCTATAATGCGCAGAGCCTTATCTACCACAATAATGTAGTTGGGCGAGGCGCTAAGTGTAACGTTGCTTAAAGATTGGTTCAGGTCGTTCATAAAGGGCAGGCACATATGCAGCTGCGCCTTTTTTTGGTATACGGCAATGGCCTTTTCTCGGCAAGTGGGGTACCCGCAAGAGCCGCAGTTAAGGTCTTTATCGGGGGTGGGCTTTCCTATTTCGGCCAATATGCTGCGTATGGTAGCCTCGTTGGGTATTTCTTCGTTAGGTGCCTGCGAGGTAAAGGTGGTGGCAAAATCAAGAGGAGAAAGCTCGCGCATGGGCTCTTTAGCCGCGGCGCGTTTTTCTACATCTACACGGGCTAAAAACAGCGGATTTCGATTTTTAGAGGCAAGAGGTCCGTTGATACAGCCGCTTTCACAGGCGTTTAACTCGGCAAAAATATGCGGGTCTTTTTGGGTAGAAAGAGACTTTAAAAAGGCGATTACATTTTCCAGCCCGGCCACGCTTACACAATCGTACCCGGCACAGCTAATTTCTTCTAGGCTGGTAAATGCGCTTAATTTTACATCCCGCACAATGCCATCCGGTACGGGATAAATGCAAGAATAAGATGGTTCGCTGCCTACAAAAGAAGTTTCTTTTAGAGATTCTATCTCGTTAAAAGAAAGTTGATTGATAGATAAAAGCTCTTCCATTTGCTGAAAAGAAAGGGTAGCATCGGCCGATTCGGGATGCTGGTCTATCTCTTTAAACTTAGAAAGGCAGGGCCCAATAAAAACCACTTTGGTATTAGGGCCATACTCCTCTTTTAACATCCGCCCATGTGCCAAAACAGGAGAAACTACAGGCGCCAAATAAGGCAGTAACTGCGGATAGTATTTTTCGATTAAAAAGTTAACAGTGGGGCAGCAGCTTGTAATTAAAGAGGGGAGAGACTTATTCTGCAAAATTTCGCGGTATTGCAGGGTAACCTGCTGTGCACCCTCGGCGGTTTCGCGCACGGCGGCAAACCCAAGCCCCATCAGGGCGGATTTTATGCGCCCTGTATTTTGAACGCCATATATACCCGCGTATGAGGGGGCAATACTGGCCACTACGGTTTGGGTTTTATCTGCCAGCCACTTTGCAATGGGGGCAAACTGGTGCAGCGGGCTTTTGGCCTGCTGTGGGCATACATTAATGCATTTGCCGCACAAAACGCAAGAGTCCTCTAAAATGCTTACCTGGTCGTCAATGCATTTAATGGACTTAACGGCGCAGTTTTTAAGGCATTTATAGCAGTTTTTGCAGTTGGCCTCTTTAATTTGGATATAGCTCATGTTGTGGTTTCCTTTCCAGCGAAAAACCCGGCCTGCTTACAGGCGGGCAAGACATTGGCCTTGAAAAAAGAATCGGCAGAGACGGGCGTAACGCCATAAATCTGCCCGTCAAATTGCACGCAAACACCTGTTTCGGCGCAGTGGCCCAAACAAAACGAACCTTTCAGGGTTAGATGATCCTGTAGGCTGTAAAACTCTATAATATCCTGAAAGTTGTGAATAATGGCCTGAGAATGCTGTAAATGGCAAGAGCTTCCAACACATACAACCAAGTCCATTTTTTGCTCCCCTTTTTGGCGGTGGCTACGTATTAACAAAATATGCCATCAATAACAGCCACACTTTGCAAGCGGCGGGTATTGGTGGCATGGTGGCTAACGTGGTAAAACGGGCTTATTGGTGTTTTTCTTTAACATATTTGTCTATGGCAAGCGCAGCGTTTTTACCCGCGCCCATTGCCAAAATAACGGTAGCGGCGCCGGTAACATTGTCTCCGCCTGCATACACACCTGCGCGGCTGGTAAGGCCGTCGTCCCCATTGGTAATAATGCAGCCGTGGTTGTTGGCGTCAAGGCCTGGGGTGGTGGTGCGCAGTAAGGGGTTGGGAGAGGTGCCGATGGACATAATCATGCTGTCAATATCCAGCACAAATTCACTGTCCGGCTTTTCTACGGGGCGGCGGCGGCCAGAGGCATCCGGCTCACCCAGTTCCATTTCCACACAGCGCAAACCAGTTACGTTAAAGTCATCGTCGCCAAGCACTTCAACAGGGTTAGAAAGAAGCTTAAATTCAATGCCCTCTTCTTCGGCGTGCTCAACTTCTTCGCGGCGGGCAGGCAATTCATCCATGCTGCGGCGGTATACAATGTATACATGCTCTGCACCCATACGTTTTGCGCAGCGGGCAGCGTCCATGGCAACGTTGCCGCCGCCTACAACCGCCACACTGTTGCCGCGTATAATCGCAGTTTTGCTCTCGGGCTCGTAAGCCTTCATCAAGTTAATACGGGTTAAAAATTCGTTGGCAGAATAAACGCCGTTCAGGTTTTCTCCCGGGATGCCCATAAAGCGGGGCAGGCCGGCGCCAGAGCCCAAAAAGATGGCTTCGTAGCCGCGCTCAAACAGTTCATCAATGGTAAGCACCTTGCCAATAACCATATTGGTTTCGATGTCTACCCCTATTTTGCGCAAAGAATCAATTTCGGATTGAACAATGCTTTTGGGCAAACGGAACTCAGGAATACCATACACCAGTACACCGCCCGCCATGTGCAGGGCTTCAAATACAGTAACCTCATATCCCATTTTGGCAAGGTCACCGGCAACAGTAAGGCCGGCGGGGCCGGCGCCCACCACGGCAACCTTATAGCCGTTGTGCTGGGGTTTTACAGGGTCTGTGGTGTTGTGCTGGCGGTGCCAATCGGCAACAAAGCGCTCTAAACGGCCAATACCTACAGATTCGCCCTTAATGCCGCGCACACATTTGCTTTCGCACTGTGTTTCTTGCGGGCATACCCTGCCGCATACGGCAGGTAAAGAGGTGGATTCGTTTAATACTTCATAGGCCTTTTCCATGTTGCCTTCGGCAACTTCTTTAATAAAACCGGCAATGTTAATGGATACAGGGCAGGCTGTACGGCAGGGCATGTGTTTACATTGTAAGCAACGCTTTGCTTCTTCTACAGCCATATCATAGGTGTAGCCAAGGGCTACTTCTTCAAAATTGCGAATACGCTCGGCAGGGTCTTGCAGGGGCATTGGGCATCTTTTGGGGTCCATATTAGGCATTATCAGTTTGCCTCCTTGTTAAGCAAAGTGCAGTTGGCTTCGCGCTTTTTTTGTTCTTGCTTGCGATAAACAGCGTTGCGGTGCATGGTTTCGTCAAAATCAACTTCATTCCCGTCAAAATCGGGGCCGTCTACACAGGCAAACTTTACCTTGCCGCCCACTGTAAGGCGGCAGCCACCGCACATGCCGGTGCCGTCAACCATAATGGGGTTCATAGATACCATTGTTTTAACGTTATATTTTTTGGTAAGCTGCGCAACAAACTTCATCATAATCAGTGGGCCAATGGCAATTACTTCGTCGTACTGGTTGCCCTCGATAATCAGCTTTTCTAGCGCGGTGGTAACAAGGCCCTTTTCGCCGTAGCTGCCGTCGTCTGTCATTACAACATATTTTTCGCTTACAGCTTTAAATTCATCTTCTAAAATCAGTAAGTCTTTACTGCGAAATCCAACAATACTGTGCACTTCACATCCAATAGAGTGCAGTTTTTTGGCAACCGGAAAAGCGATAGCGCACCCCACGCCGCCGCCTACAATTGCAACCTTTTTCAATCCTTCTACGTGCGTGGCATTGCCCAAGGGGCCAACAAAGTCGTTAACACTTTGGCCTTCTTCCAGTGCGGCAAGCTCTTGTGTACCGGCGCCCACCAACTGAAAAATGATGGATACAGTGCCTGCATCGCGGTCGTAATCGGCAATGGTAAGCGGTATCCTTTCAGAATCACTTAAGGGCCTTACAATAATAAACTGCCCGGGCTCTGCTTTTTTTGCAATCAGCGGGGCCTCAATTGTCATACGTACAACAGTTGGGTTTAGCGCTTCTTTCCTTAGTATTGTAAACATGTTTCTTCCTTCACTTTCTGCCAGGTATCTGCACTGCTAAGCACAATGCTTCGTTTATTACTTTAACATAGCCAGAACGCTAACGCAACAGATGGATCACTGCCCGGGATACAGGCAGTAATCCATCTGCTAACCGGGTTAGTAAACCCATAAAGCCACAAGCAAATAACAGTGCATTTATGCGTAGAGTCAATTAAAAATCGATTTCCTTGTCGTAGTAAACGGCAAGCAAAAGTTTTTCCATTTCTTCCTGTGTGGGGATGCGGGGGTTAGAGCCGGTGCAGGCATCGCCAATGGCAAGTTCTGCAACCTGAGAAAGCTTGTCGTTAAATTCTTTCTCATCAATAATACCGCCCTCGTACTCTTTAATACAGGTGGGTATTTCCAGCTCTTTGTTCATTTTTTTCAGTTCTGCAATGTAGGCGTCTACCAATTCTTCGGTGGTGTTGCCCTTTAGGCCAATAAAGCGGGCAATTTCGGCATAACGCTCTGCTGCTTCGGGGTTTTTAGAGTTGAACTTAATAACCTTGGGCAGGTACATGGCGTTTGCACAACCATGAATGATATGTCCGCCAGAGTATGCGGCGCCTGTTTTGTGAGCCATAGAGTGAACAATGCCAAGCAATGCGTTCGAAAATGCCATGCCGGCCAAGCACTGTGCGTTGTGCATATCTTCGCGTGCTTTTTCGTCGCCCTCAAAAGATGCCTTTAAGGTATTGTGTATCATTTTAATGGCGTGCAGTGCCAGCGGGTCGGTGTAATCGCAGTGCAGGGTAGATACATAAGCCTCGGTGGCGTGGGTAATGGCGTCCATGCCGGTGTGTGCGGTTAACTTCTTGGGCATGGTAAGGGCTAGGTCGGGGTCTACAATGGCAACATCGGGTGTAATGTTAAAGTCTGCCAAGGGATATTTAATGCCCTTTTCGTAATCGGTAATAACAGAAAATGCGGTTACCTCTGTTGCGGTACCGGAGGTAGAGGGAATAGCGCAAAAACGGGCTTTTGTGCGCAAGGTGGGGAAATTAAAGGGGATAATAAGATCCTCAAATGTGGTTTCGGGGTACTCGTAAAATGCCCACATTGCCTTTGCTGCGTCAATAGGAGAACCGCCGCCGATGGAAACAATCCAATCGGGCTGGTACTCGCGCATAGCTGCGGCACCCTTCATTACAGTCTCTACAGAGGGATCCGGCTCTACACCCTCAAACAGCTGTACATCCATACCGGCTTCTTTTAAATATTCAACTGTTTTGTCTAAAAAGCCAAAACGCTTCATAGAGCCGCCGCCAACAACCACAATGGCCCTTTTACCCGTTAAATTTTTCAGGTTTTCTAAAGAGCCCTTTCCGTGATATAAATCCCTAGGCAAAGTAAAACGTCCCATTGTTAAATCCTCCCTTAATAGGTGTGTCAAAACCCAAGCGGCCCTGACGAAATATTTATGCTGGAAAAGCGGCAGAATGCCGCCAGCAGACAACAAGCTAAATCGATAACAGGATATTGTTTAAAATTTAACTACCCTATGATTATAGCATTTCTATTTTTGCTTTGCTACTGTATAATTAATATATTATCCATCCGTTTTTTATATAGATGTTGAAGGGAGGCCTTACCTTGAATTTGGCGCAGTTAAAATACGCGGCCGAGCTGGAACGCTCTAAGTCTATTTCGGCAGCGGCTAAAAATTTATATATGAGCCAGCCCAATTTAAGCAAAAGTATTCGAGAACTAGAAGCGGAGCTGGGGGTAACTCTTTTTCAGCGCAGCAAGCGCGGGGTGGTGCCCACCAAAGAGGGCATGGAATTTTTGGGCAATGCCAAATCGATACTGGAGCAGATGGAAAATCTAGAAAATGCATATGCCGATAAAGGCCAAAAGCATAAAGAGATTTTTTTTGCCGCGCCCCGGGCAAGTTATATTGCGGCGGCGTATGCACGCTGGCTTCAAAAACATATCCATCTGCTTATTTTTCCCTCTTATAAAGAAACAAACCCCGTAAGGGCTATGCAGGATGTAGCGCTGGGCAGTGCTGCCGTAGGCATTATACGGGTAAGCACCTACGACGAAGAATATTATAAGGCGCAAATAGCCGAAAACGGCCTGTACTACGAAACCCTGTGGGAGTTTACCGCAGCCTTGCTGCTGGGGCATAATAACCCTTTGGCCGAAGAAAAGCAGGTGGAGTTTCATCAATTGCGGGATTATGTAGAGATTATATTTGGGGATTCGGTTAATCCGCAGTATCCGTTAGAGCACCGCAAAATACAAATTTACGATAGGGGCAGTCAGTTTAATATATTACGTGCCGTACCGCAAAGCTTTATGTGGGTAAGCCCTCTGCCATCCGAAGAGCTTTTGTGCCACGGCCTTGTGGTAAAGTCCTGCCGCAATGCCATTACCTATAAAGATTTAATTGTGTACAAAAGCAGAGAAAGGTTGGGCAAGGAAGAACTGGAGTTTATCAATGAACTGCACGATGAAATAGCCCAATTGAATATGCCCTAAAACATTTATACATCTTCCGCAAAAGTGCTCCGCGGCTGATTTTTTAGGGTGAATGTGCTATGATATGTATACTTTTTTAAAGCGTATTTTTGTTTTATCCTGTACCACTGGATGTGACAAGGCGCTTTTGGATAGTAGAATAGTTATTGCGTATATTATTAAAGAAATAACGGCTGCTATTATATATAAATAGAACTAAAGAGCAGAGCCGGCGCTGCGGCAGGAAGGTGAGGGATTTAGCCATCAATAAAAAAGAAAAAAAGAACGGCTGCGCAAAACGATATACGAGCGTATGGCCTGGGAAGAGCGCCCTGTGTATGTAAACATTGGTATTACGGTGGGTTTTTTACTGGTGTTTACATTGGTGGCAGAGCTTGCCTATGTTTTAGGCGCCAACCAAACCATTATTATGATATCCTATACCCTGTGTTTTTTTCTTATTTCGGCCATAACAGATGGTTACATATACGGTATTGTGGGTACCCTTGTGGGGGTGGTAATATATGACCTTATTTATATAACCCCGCGCAACAGCCTAAGCCTTACCATGGGTATACCCATTACTATGTTTATAATGCTAGCAATTTCTTTGGCGGCAAGCGCCGTAACAGCGCAGGTTAAAAACCGCGCCAAAATTGCTACCGAAAAAGAGCGCCGCGCCGAAATACTGTACAGCATAACCCGGCGGCTTTTAGAGGCAATGGATATACAGGAAGTTGCCAAATGCGCAAACGAGTTTCTGGTGGATTATTTAAACCGATCGGTTATTTTATATATCCTTGCCCCCAGTAAAGAGGGTGAGTTTTATTGTACCCCTGTAGAGGGGGATGCAGATGAGGCGTTTTTTGCAAAAGAGGCAGAGCTGCAGACGGCGCTGCAGGCGTTTGAAAGCAAAATGCCCGCTGGAAAAACTGGGGAAGATGGGCAGCCCTCCCCGGCAGAAAGCTGCTATAACCCTATCTGCTATAATGGCGAGGCGCTGGGCGTAATTGGTATTTCTTGTATGAACGGAGAGCTGATAGAGCCCGAAAAAGTATTTTTGAGAATGCTAAATACACAGGTGGCTCTGGCGTTGCGTATGGAACTATTGAGTGTGCAGGAGCACAGAGCACAGGTAGAAGCAGAAACGGAAAAGGCGCAGCAGTTTTTTACGTGCCATCTCGCACGATTTGCGCACCCCCCTTACCAGTATACTGGGCGCTTCGGATGCGTTGTTGGAGTCTGGCAACGAAATGGGGGAAAGCACAAGCCGCCATTTGCTGCAAGATGTACGCTCGGACGCGCAGTGGTTGCTGCGGATGATAGAGAATATTCTTTCGGTAACACGCATACAAAGTGATGAAAAAGCCAATATGCGGGTGGTTAAAACAGTAGAAGCGGTAGAAGAAGTAATTGCAGAGGCGGTTGCCGCGGTGCGCAAACGCAGCCCGCAGGCGGTTATTAATGTAGTGCCGCCCGGAGACCTGCTGCTTGTGCCTATGGATGTAATATTGATTATGCAGGTACTGGTAAACTTGCTAGAAAATGCCCTGCGCCATGCGGGTCGTAAAGATGTGCATATTACCATTGGGGCCGAAAAAACCGATGACGGATATGCCCGGGTAACGGTGCGGGATGACGGACGGGGCGTGCAGGAAGAAATCCTGCCCCATCTGTTTGAGATACACCCCAAAGAAAATATAAGGGGAGAAGACGCTTCTCGTGGGCTGGGCATGGGGCTTTCTATTTGTAAAACGATTGTAAAAGCGCATGGCGGTACTATACAGGGTGGCAACCAGCCCGAAGGCGGCGCGGTATTTGTAATGCAGTTGCCGTTGCAACAGGAGGATACACATGGAGAGTAACCCACTGGTAATGGTGGTGGAGGACGAAAAGGTAATTCGTGACTTTTTGGCGGCTATATTGCGCAATAACAGTTACAGGGTGATGGAGTTTTCTACCGGTGGCGAGGCCATTAAGCAGCTGAGCACCAACAGCGTGGATTTGGTGCTGCTGGATTTGGGCCTGCCGGATATAGATGGTTTGATTGTGCTGGATGCTATTCGGCAGTGGTCTTCGGTACCCATTATTGTGGTATCGGCAAGAGAGCACGAAAAAGAAAAGGTAGAGGCGTTGGATCGTGGGGCGGACGATTATGTAACCAAACCCTTTAGCAATGCTGAGCTTTTGGCGCGGGTGCGTACCGCCATGCGCCGCAAGGCGGCAGGCCCCCTTTCGGAGGATGCCCGCCCTCCCTTTATAGTGGGAGACATGCAGATAGACTATGTACGCCGGCAGGTAACCCTTGTGGGAGAAATGGTGCACCTTACCCCAAACGAGTACAAAATATTGTTAATTTTATCGGCCAATGCGGGGCGGGTTATCACGCACGAAACACTGCTGCGCGAAATTTGGGGCCCTTATGTGGGAGACAACCAAATTTTGCGGGTAAATATGGCCAATATACGCCGTAAGCTGGAGCGAAACCCCGGAGACCCTGCCTACATCCTTACCGAGGTTGGTGTGGGGTACCGCATGGCAGAACCCCCGCAGGAAAACGAAAAACCAATATAATTGCAGCAAAAACAACAACGGGGGCTATACATGAATACGATTTTAATTTTGATAGACAGCACCAATGTGCCGTGGTTAAGCAAAGAGCAGCAGCAACAATACCAGCATAAAATTGAGCAGATTGCCCCGGATATGCAGGCTGTTTTTATGCCCAAAGAAAAACTGACCAAGGAGGATATCCGCGATGCCCAGGTAATAATGGGATGGAGCGGGCTTGCCAAAGAAGTGTGCGAAGAGACCGACACACCCCTGCGCTGGGTGCAAAGCTGGTCTGCCGGGGTGGATAAAATGCCCATGCAGCTTTTTGCCCAAAAAAAGGTCATTCTTACCAGCGCAAGCGGCATACACTCTAACCAATTGTCCGAAACCATTTTGGGGCTTATGCTGGGGCTTTCGCGTGGGTTTGGTATAGCGGCCAAAGGGCAGGCGCAGCATAAATGGCTGCATAACCAAGGTTCCTCTTATGCACTGGGAGAAGTGCACGAAAAAACGGTAGGCATTTTGGGCGCAGGTAAAATGGGCAGCGTTTTGGCAGGGCTGTGTAAAGCTTTTGACTGCACTGTGCTTGGGCTTTCCCGCTCGGGTGGGGTAAAGCTGGGCTTTGATGTTGTGTATAAAGAAGAGGACATGGATGGCCTTTTGGCAAAGGCCGATTATGTGGTAAATCTGCTGCCTCTTACCGCCCAAACCCGGGGCATTATAAACGCCCAAAAATTTGCGGCAATGAAAAAGGGCGCATACTATCTTGGGGTAGGGCGCGGCCCCACCACCAATACCGCAGATTTGGCAGAGGCTCTAAGCAATGGGCAGCTTGCCGGTGCCGGGCTGGATGTTACAGACCCGGAGCCGTTGCCCGAAGAAAGCCCGCTGTGGGATATGCCAAATGTTATTATCCTGCCCCACATGGGGGGCTTTAGCGCCCGGTATACCCAGCGGTTAATGGACCTTTTTATAGAAAACCTGCAAAGCTATGTAAAAACAGGCAAGCCGGCTCGCAATATTATCGATTTTAAACAGCAATATTAGCATAAATACACCCTGCAATCCCATACCGGTTTGCAGGGTGTATTTGCGGGTTTGTTAAGTGCAAATAACGTGCAGGCACGCATTTACACTAAGCAAAACAAGGCCACTGGCGTGGTTGTAAAATATAGGGTAAGTATGCCTGCGTGGTTGAAGCAGGGGCAAGATTATGGTATTCTGTACTATAGCTTATTGCGTTTAATATAGGTTAATTGGTTTTTTACATGCTATTTTATAAACATGGTTTTAATCCTTTTAAAGAGGGTACAGGGCACCGGCGCAGTAAGGCTTATTTTAAAATAACAGGTACACGCATTATAGGCAGGGGGAGTAAAAGTTTGGGTAAGTTTACCTTTGTACAAACGGCATTGCCGGGGGTACTGGTAGTAGAACCAACCGTGTTTGGCGATGACCGCGGTTATTTTATGGAGACTTTTCAACAAGAAGAATTTGCGGCGGCGGGCATAAACCTGCCGTTTGTTCAGGATAACCAAAGCTCCAGTACCAAAGGGGTACTGCGGGGGTTACATTTTCAAAAAGAGCATACGCAGGGCAAACTGGTACGTGTAGTAAGTGGTACCGTATTTGATGTAGCGGTAGATCTGCGCCCCAACAGCCCCCGTTTTGGCAAATGGGTAGGGGAAGAGCTAAGCGCTCAAAACCGTAAAATGTTGTATGTGCCGCCCGGATTTGGGCATGGCTTTTTGGTGGTAAGTGATACGGCAGAGTTTTTTTACAAATGTACCGATGTGTACGACCCCACCAGCGAAGGTGGCATTTTGTATAACGACCCTGCCGTTGGCGTACAATGGCCGGGGCTTGATATACCGTTCTCTTTAAGCGGCAAAGACAGTGTTTTGCCCGGATTAGCAGAACAGGATTTTACGTTTTTTGAGAGGTGGTACCGTCCGTGATAACCTATGTTAAAAGCGTGTGGAACGGCTTTAGCCGTTACCGTTACCTGCTTGCCAACCTTGTACAGCGAGATTTAACAGTAAAATATCGCCGCAGCGTGCTTGGCATTTTGTGGAGCATCCTAAACCCCCTGCTAATGATGCTGGTTATGGGTGTGGTATTTACCAATTTTATCAGGGGCGGAGCTATGGAACTGCCCCTTGCTGCCAACGGCAAAGCACCCGAGTATCTTGTGTATCTTTTGTCTGGTCAGTTGGTGTTTGGATTTTTTTCCGAAGCCACCAAGGCAGCTATGGATTCTATCTTGGCAAGCTCCAACCTTATTAAAAAGGTATATGTGCCCAAGTATATTTTTCCGCTGGAAAAAACCATGTTCAGTTTTGTAAACGTAATGTTTTCTATGATTGCGCTGCTGCTAGTTATGTTGGTTACCCGGTCTTTGTTTACTCCGTGGGCGCTATTGTTTATACCGGTGCTGGTTCTTTTGCTGCTGTTTAATTACGGCGTGGGCCTTATGCTGGCGGCTTTCACCGTCTTTTTTAGAGACATCAAGCATTTTTACGAAATTATAGTGCTTGCCTTAAACTATCTTACCCCTATTTTTTATACCGAATCATTGTTTCAGGGAGCGGGTACGCTCAACAATTTTATGCGTATTGTTTTTAGGCTTAATCCAATGTATTGGTATGTGGGTGCCTTTAGGCAGGTAGTGGTGTACGGTTTGCCGCCCACTTTGCAGCAAATACTTGTGTGTATAGCGTTTGCAGTTGTTGCGCTGTTATTAGGGTCTTTTATATTTAAAAAATCTCAAGACAAATTTATTTTATATATTTAAGGAGGCGGCAAGATGGAACAACCGATTATTGAGATAGACCATGTTTCCATGCGTTTTAATGCCGCTAAGGAAAAGGTAGATAGCTTAAAAGAGTTTTTCATCCGCAAAGCAAAGGGCAAAATGCATTTTGAAGAGTTTTATGCCCTTAGCGATATTTCCCTGCGCGTAATGCCGGGCGATGTATACGGCATTGTAGGCTTAAACGGCTCGGGCAAATCTACCCTGCTTAAAGTAGTGGCCGGCGTTATGAAACCCTCTGCGGGCACCTGTGTTGTGCGCGGAAAAGTAGCTCCTTTAATAGAGCTTGGTGCCGGGTTTGACATGGAGCTTACCGGGCGCGAAAATGTATTTTTAAATGGCACGTTGCTGGGGATGCATCCCAATTATTTAAAAGAAAAATACCAAGAAATAGTAGATTTTGCAGAAATAGGCGATTTTATGGATGTGCCTGTAAAAAACTATTCTTCCGGTATGGTAACCCGCCTTGCGTTTTCGGTGGCAACCATCACAAAGCCCGACATATTAATTTGCGACGAGATTTTGTCTGTAGGGGATTTCCTCTTCCAGCAAAAATCCGAAAAACGCATGAAAGAACTAATGAGCGGCGGCACTACGGTGTTGCTTGTAAGCCATAATATAGACCAAATTGAGCGCCTTTGCAGCAAGGCCATGTGGCTGCGCAAAGGAAAAACTGTTATCAACGGCAGCTGTGCCGAAGTATGCGACGCATACAAAGAGCAGGGCTAACTCCAAAGTAGGTTTTAAAAGTACATTTATACGGCGGAGGGCGTATGAGCGACACAAAAAACGATCAAAATTTACTGCAGGACACTGCCACTACAGGCAAAGACTCTTTGGGCAAGGTCCTGCGCCGCAATCTTTCGGTTAAGCGCATTGGCAGCCTAGTTGGCAGGGGGCTTAACACCCTTACCGGCAGGGGCTTGCAGGCGGTGGGCCGGGAGGTTGTTTACCGTTATCAGCTTGCTACCAAGGGCGATGCCTGGTGGTACAGGGCCGATATACCGCTTAAAAAAGAGTTAAGGGCCCAGCGCAGAATAAAATTTGCAATACGCCCGCTTATATCGGTGGTTGTGCCGCTGTATAACACAAAAGAAGAATACCTTGTGCAGCTTATAAAAAGCGTACTTGCGCAAAGTTACACGCGCTGGGAGCTTGTATTGGTGGACGGCAGCGATAAGGGAAACGAAAAGCGTGAGCTGGTGCAAAAAACAGCAAAAGAGGATAAGCGGGTGTGCTATAGCCGCCTGTACAAAAACGCAGGGATTGCGGCCAATACCAACATTGGCCTTGCCGAGGCAAACGGTGATTATATTATCTTGCTGGATCACGATGATGTTTTACAGTCCCACGCATTGTATGAGGTGGTAAAGGCTGTAAACGAGACCGGGGCCGATTTGATTTATTCGGATGAGATTGTGCTGGACGGCAACCTTAAAAAACTGGGAGAATACCACTTTAAGCCGGATTATGGCCCGGATACGCTGCGTGGCTGCAATTATTTTACCCATTTGTGTGCTTTTCATCACGAGTTATTGGATGAAGCCGGCCCCGAAAGCAGCGCCTATGATGGTGCGCAGGACTACGACCTGTTTTTGCGTATGAGCGAAAAGGCGCGTATTGTACATCATATCCCTAAAGTACTGTATTTTTGGCGCAGACACGAGCATTCTACCGCCAGCGACATCCTGCAAAAGCCATATGCACTGGCCGCGGGAGAAAAGGCGTTAAATGCCCATCTTAAACGGGTAAAGTTGCCAGGCAAGGCTGTTATGCAGCAGGCGCACCCGGGCTCTTACCGCGTAAAGTACGAGGTTAGGGGCAACCCTTTGGTAAGTGTATTAATTCCCAATAAAGACCACACAGACGATTTGGAGCGCTGTGTTTCGTCCCTTTACCAAAAAGCCGGGTGGGACAATATAGAAGTTCTTGTAATTGAGAACAATTCAAACCGTCCCGAAACAGAAGTGGCGTACCAAAAGTTGGAAGAGCAGTATCCCACCCTTCGGGTTGTGCGTTATAAAGGCGGCTTTAACTTTGCCGCTATCTGCAACTTTGGGGCAGGCTACGCCAAAGGTGAGCATTTGTTGCTGCTAAACAACGATGTAGAGTTGTTAACCGATGACTACGTATACGAACTACTTAGCTACAGCCAGCGTCAGGACGTGGGCGCGGTTGGCAATATGCTGTATTATCCCGATGATACCGTGCAGCATGCAGGTTTGTTTATTGGCATTGGTGGCACAGCGGGCGTTAACCATAAGGGACACGATAGAGGTGACGGGGGCGATTTGTTTCGCCTTAGCACGGTGCAAAATATGAGTGCCGTTACAGGGGCTTCTTTAATGGTTAAAACCAGCTTGTATAACGATTTGGGCGGCATGGATGAAGAAAACTTTGGCGTTGCCTTTAACGATGTAGACCTTTGCCTGCGCCTGCAGGAGCAAGGCTACTGGAACGTCTTTACCCCCTTTGCCGAGGGCTATCACTTTGAAAGCAAAAGCCGCGGATACGATACCGAGGGCCCGGCCAAAGAACGGTTTGACAAAGAGGCGGCTGCTTTTAAAAATAAGTATGCCCGTATTTTGCAAGAGGGCGATCCCTTTTATAATCCGCATTTTACACTTGAAACCGAAAACTACGCTTACAAGTAACAAGGCGTACATTGTTAAGCAATAGCCCAACGGAGGAAACATGGCCGAAGATAAGGATATACAGGCAAAGCTAAAGAAAAAGCGCACCCGCGAGCTGCTTGCTTATTTTAAGCAAATGGTTGGCAAAGAGGGTATTGGCGCTACTTTGGCGCGCACAGGCAACTACCTGCGCCGCCGTTACCTTAAACGCTCTGGCAGGTTTTTACCCAAAAAGGCAGTGTTGCAGGCCCAAAGGCAGGCAGATATTGCCGGATGGCCTAAAATAAGCATTTTGGTGCCGGTGTTTGACCCCGACGAAAAGATGTTTACAGAACTGGTAGAATCGGTTGTGGGGCAAAGTTACCCCAATTGGCAGCTTTGCATATCCAATGCGGGCAATCACAAAGAAACTGCAAATGCTGTATTGGCACGCTTTGCGGCAGATAAGCGGATTGTATCTGTATCGGTAGACAATGGCGGTATCTCCGCCAATACAAACAGCGCGGCGCAGCTAGCCAACGGCCAGTATTATGCCCTGTTAGACCATGATGATGTGCTGGCGCCCAATGCCATGTTTGAAATGGCGAAGGCCATACACGAGACTGGCGCGGGCTTTTTATACAGTGACGAAGCTTTGTTTAGTTCCAGCATTCGCCGCCCCACCGTGGGGCATTTTAAACCCGATTATTCGCCCTATTACTTGTTAAATTGTAACTATATTGCCCACCTTGCGGTGATAAAAAAAGAAATTTTTGATGAGGTTGGCGGCTTTAGGCCAGAGTGTGATGGCAGCCAAGACCACGACTTGTTTTTGCGTGTGCTCGAAAAAACGGGCGGCGCGGTGCATATACCCAAGGTGCTTTACTACTGGCGCCAGCATGCGGCAAGCACCAGCACAGGGGTAGAGGCAAAACCCTATGTGCAGCAGGCGGCGCAAAAGGCAATCGAAAGCCACTTGCAGCGCACCGGTGTTTTGGGTACGGTGCGGCAGGGGCGTTTTCCCAGTACCTATAAAATGGATTATCAGGTAAAAGACAATCCTTTGGTCTCTATCGTTATCCCCAGCCACGAGCACGCCGAAGATTTGGCAACCTGTGTTCATTCTATTTACGCGCATACCGCATGGCCTAATTTTGAGGTGGTTGTGGTAGAAAATGGCTCTACCCAGCAGGCCACACTGGATTTGTACAAAGAGCTTGCTCAAAAATACTCCACCCTTCGGGTAGAAGAATGTGTGCTTCCCAATGGGTTTAACTTTTCGTACCTATGCAATTTTGGCAGAGCAAAAGCCAAAGGCAGTCTCATTTTGCTGTTAAACAACGATACCGAAGTGATAGAAGCAAACTGGCTGGAAGAAATGGTATCCCTTTGCACCCAGGCGGATGTGGGCGCAGTGGGGGCCATGCTGTATTACCCCGATGATACGGTGCAGCATGCGGGCGTTATTACGGGGCTGGGCGGGTATGCGGGGCACAGCCATAAGTATGCCCGCCGCGATGCTTCGGGCTATATGTTCCGCCTTGCTTGTGTGCAGGATGTAAGCGTTGTTACGGGCGCCTGCCTAATGGTAAAAGCCACGGCGTACGATGCCGTAAATGGCTTGGACGAAGCGTTTTCTGTGGCTTTTAATGATGTGGATTTTTGCCTGCGCCTGCGTAAGGCTGGGTACCGCATTGTGTTTACCCCCTATGCAGAGCTGTACCATCACGAAAGCAAAAGCCGCGGCAGCGACGAAAAGGGCGAAGCCGCCCGGCGCTTTGCGGGGGAGCAAGCCCTGCTTAAAGAGCGGTATGGCGCCCAACTGCTGCAAGACCCCTTTTATAACCCCAACCTAACCAAAGACAGAGAAGATTTTTCTGAAAGCGATATTTTGCCGGAGGTGTAAAAATGCTGTGTAGGGTAGAAATGCCAACCCACGAAGCGATATTTTGCCGTTTTTACCGCTATAACATGAAGCGGAGCGGCCTGCAAAACAGCGTACTGGTATTGTCGGCCATGGCACTGGTACTGGCTGCCGTACTTTGGCAGGGCGGGGCCAATTCTTTGTTGGCATTGCTGCCCATTGCTGTGGCGGCCCTGTATGCGGGCTATAGCCTTTATTTGCAGCCCATTTTGCGCTACCGCAAAAAAGAGGGCGTTGCCCTGCAAACCGAGGTGTATGTGTTTACGCCCTCAGGCTTTACCCGCGGTGTACGCAGCGAAGAAGAAGGCCAGCTAGACCATGTGTCTATGCAATATACCACCTTGGTAAAAGCGGTAGAAACAGCCAAAGATCTTTACCTGTATATATCGCCAAAGCAGGCCTATTTTGTAGATAAAGAGTATTTTACCGATGGAAGTGCCGAAGAACTGCGTAAGCTTTTGCAGCAGGCAATGCAGGATAAATTTATTACCCGGCAAAAATAAAAAAACATTTATTTTAAAAAGAAGCAGGCTTTGTGCCTGCTTCTTTTTTTTGTCACCTACAGTAAAAGGCTAGACTTTGCGTAGCGCATAATAGGTTCATCTTGACAAAATAAAAACAGAATGATATTATTTTGATATCAAATTGATGAAGGAGGGCTGGCGATGGATAACACCACGCGGCAAAAAGGTAATATGTTGCAAGCAGAAGAAAAGATAGTAAAGGGTGGCAGCGGCATGCGTGCGCTGGTGCTAAATACGCTGTTAATTGCGGCTGGCATTGTTTTGTTTGTTTTTAGCATTATCTGGATAGAAACAGACATGTTAGAAATTGGTATTGCGGCACTGGTTGTTTCCAGTTTGTTTTCATTCATTATCGGTCCTATTTTATATTGTGGATTAAAGGTATTAAAGCCCAACGAGGCCTTGGTGCTTACCTTGTTTGGCCGTTATTACGGCACCCTTAAAGGCGAGGGCTTTTACTATGTAAACCCGTTTTGTACAGCGGTAAATCCCGCATGGGATAGCTCTATGTACAATGTTGCCCTTAAAAAAATGGCTTCTACCACTGGCAAGGCCGAAAACGAGCAGTATGCGGGCCTTATGCGCAACGGCAAAAAAATGAGCTTAAAGTATATGACGCTGGACAATGGACAGCAAAAAATAAACGATGAACTTGGTAACCCCATTATTATAGGGGTGGTTGTAATATGGCGCATTGTAAATACGGCTCGTGCCGCGTTTAGCGTAGACAATTACAGCGAATTTTTATCGGTACAAACTGATATGGCCCTGCGTAATATTGTAAGGCTGTACCCGTACGACCTCTCTCCCGGAGAGCCGGATAACGAAAAAAGCCTGCGCGGCTCCAGCCAGGAAATAGCCGAAAAACTTAGGGTAGAAATACAGGGTAAAGTAGATGTGGCAGGGTTTGAAGTAAGCGAAGCGCGTATTACCCACCTTGCCTATGCGCCCGAAATTGCAGCGGCTATGCTGCAGCGTCAGCAGGCATCGGCTATTATTGATGCCCGCCAAATGATTGTAGACGGCGCTGTGGGTATGGTAGAAATGGCGCTTGAAAAACTAAGCGAAAAAAATGTGGTAGAATTGGATGAAGAACGCAAAGCCGCTATGGTAAGCAACCTGTTGGTGGTGTTGTGCGGCAACAGGGATGCCCAGCCGGTTGTAAACAGTGGCTCTATATATTAAGTTAGGCGCTTAACAACGCGAGTAGTTGGTTTATGTAACAAAGAAAGGGGGGCCATATGCCGGCAGAAAGCAAAGAAAAAAAGCAGATACCCCTGCGGCTGTCTGCCACGCTGTATAAAGAAATTGCAGCCTGGGCAGAAGATGACTTTCGCTCTGTAAACGGGCAGATAGAATTTTTGCTTACAGAATGTGTGCGCCGCCGTAAAGGAAACAAAAACGAGAAATAAAAACGTACAAACATTTTGTTTTTGGCCCCCTTAAACCAAACTCCTTTGCGGAACAATAATTTTTAAATGCCAAATGTGTATTTAGGTTTGACAAATGCCATTGTGAATGATATTTTATTTTAAAGACAAAGAAGTCTGCCCCAAGACTTCTTTGTCTTTTTTGTATTTTGTATCCACAAGCAGCATGCGCGGCAGCCTCTGCTTATGTGCATGGATGTTTTATTTTAGGAGGGATTGTTTTGAAAAAGCTGTTGTCTTTGGTTCTGGCTGGGGTACTGTCTGTAGGCCTGCTTGCGGCCTGCGCTTCTTCCGGCAGCTCGTCGGTTGCCGTTCCATCTTCTGGCGCTGCGTCTGGCTCCGCATCACAGGGTTCTCTTACTTTAAAAAGCGGTGTGCTGCAAGTAGGGGTAGAAATTGGCTATCCCCCTATGGAATATTTTGCAGAGGACGGTGTTACGCCCACTGGCTTTGATATCGAATTTTCTAAAGCTTTGGGAGAAAAGCTGGGCCTTGAAGTAGAGTTTGTAGACACCGCCTGGGATGGTATTTTTGCCTCTTTGGATACCGACAAGTACGACGTGGTTATCTCCTCTGTTAGCATTACCGAAGAACGGCAGGAGAAATACAACCTTACCAAACCCTATGTTGCCAACCGTTTGGTACTGGTAACAGGTAAAGACTCCGGCATTACCAGCCCCGAGGATTTGGCGGGCAAAAGTGTAGCGGTACAGGCCGAAACAACCGCCGATATTTATATGACCAACCTAATAGATGGCGGCCTTGAAGTAGAGTATTACGAGTACGATAAGGTAATTAACTGCTTTGACGACCTTAAAAACAAAAGGACAGATGCAGTGCTGGTAGACATCGTTGTGGCTGCCTATTACTTGGGCGAGGATGCAGCCCAATTTGAAACCGTATGGGAAAGCCCCGATGCAGAGCCGATGGGTCTTTGCCTTAAAAAAGGCAACGATGCGCTGACCGAAGCCATTGAAACAGCCATCGACGAAATGTATGCAGACGGCACCATGGAAGAAATTGCAACAAAGTATTTTGGCTCTGATATTACAGAGGGTGTGCGCTAGCCCTTATATAAGCGAGGTAGAGGATGGACGTAATAATACAGATGCTGGGGTGGATACCACCGCTGCTGGAGGGCGCCAAAATTACCATATCGCTCTCTATTGTTTCTTTGGCCGCCGGGCTGTTTCTCAGCGTGTTTTTGGCGCTGGGCAAAATATCAAAAAATAAAATTATAAGCAAACTTTGCAGCGCTTATATCTTCTTTTTTCGCGGAACGCCACTGTTAATGCAGCTGTATTTT
This sequence comes from Oscillospiraceae bacterium, assembly GCA_047972265.1. GTDB lineage: Bacteria > Bacillota > Clostridia > Oscillospirales > Ruminococcaceae > JAAYCI01. The sequence goes on from JBKEAM010000102.1 coordinate 21,733, forward strand.
ATTTATTACGGCCTGCCGCAAATCAACCCGGCGTGGGTAATACCCAGCCGTTTTGCGGCAGCGTGGATTGCCTTTTCTCTCAACTCTGCGGCCTATTGTGCCGAGATTATTCGGGCGGGAATACAATCTATAAACAAGGGCCAGTTTGAGGCGGCAAAGGCACTGGGTATGAGCTATGGGCAAACCATGCGGGTTATTATTATTCCGCAATCTTTCCGCCGCCTGCTGCCTCCGGTGTCTAACGAGTTTATTATGCTGCTAAAGGATGTATCGCTGGTTTCTATCATTGCCCTTTCGGATATCACCAAGGTAACAAGGGGCATTTCTTCTTCGTCCGCTTCTGCTATGGTATACATTCCGGCTATGGTTATTTATCTTGTTATCACTGCACTGTTTACCTATATCTTCAACCGGCTCGAAAAGAAATTTTCGGTATACGAATAGGAGGAATACGCAGTGCATATGATTAAAACCGAAGATATATGCAAAAGCTTTGGCAGCTTGCATGTATTAAAAGAAATCTCTTTAGAGGTAAACCAGGGCGAGGTGGTGTGTTTAATCGGCCCTTCGGGGGCGGGTAAATCCACCTTTTTACGCTCGCTTAACCATTTGGAAAAAATTACAAGCGGTAAAATTTATGTAGAGGATAAACTACTGGACGACCGCAAAAACGGTGTAAACAAATCGCCACTTACACCCAAAGAAAAAAACGCAATTTTGCTTAAAATGGGCATGGTATTCCAGCAGTTCAATCTTTTTCCGCATAAAACCGTGCTAGAAAATGTAATGGTTTCGCCCATGGTGGTTAAAAAAACACCCAAAGAGCAAATAGAACCCCTGGCGCGAGAGCTGATTGCCAAGGTTGGGTTGGAGGATAAGCTGGACGTATATCCCTCTAAGCTTTCTGGTGGGCAGCAGCAAAGGGTAGCCATTGCAAGGGCGCTTGCCATGCAGCCCGAAATTATGCTGTTTGACGAGCCAACCAGTGCGCTAGACCCAGAACTTGTGGGTGAGGTTTTGGCGGTAATGCAAGGCCTTGCAAAGGCCGGCATGACAATGCTGGTGGTTACCCACGAGATGAACTTTGCGCGGGATGTGGCAGACAGGGTTGTTTTTATGCACGAGGGCAGCATTGTAGAAGCCGGTAAACCAAGCGAGATGTTTACCAGCCCGCAGGATGAGCGCACCAAAAAGTTTTTGCAATCGGTTCTTTAACCGTTCGCCTTCACAAGGGCAAATGAAAAAGGTTATAGATAAAAAGAAACCGGGCCGCGGCAGTTTTGCCGTTGGTCCGGTTTCTTTTCTGTCAAACTATTGTGGGCGTAACTGCTTATTTTGTCTCTGTCTCGGGCAGGGGGGCTTCTTTGCTGCCATTTACCTTTTTTACTTTGGGGGCCACAATGTGCCATGCGTGCATGGCAAGAGCCACCGCTATAACACCGTATGCAACAAATACGCGGAAGTATTCTCCTATTTGGGCGTTGCCTAGCAATGCCTTGCCGGCCAAAGGAGAAAGGATAAATAGGGTGTGGAACAGGATAACACCCAAAATACCCTGTTTAATGGTGGCCTTTTGGGTAGAGGCACCGCCAACCAATAGGGCGGCAATGGCAAACTGCCCCACCTGCAGGTGAGAACCATAGGTAGAAACCGTGCCAATGTTTTGCAAAGAGATAAGCTGCCCGTAAGAAGCAAGCACGGTAGACATAATCATGGCAATAATGCGGGTGCGGTCTACATTAATACCGGCAGAGGTTGCCACCCCGCGGTTTTGCCCTACGGTACGCATGTTTTGCCCAAGGCGCGTGTTTGTAAACCAAGGGATAAACAGGCACAGGCCTCCAATGCACAGGTAGGTAAGCACCGGCAGGCGTACCGCTATCAGGGCAACCTCCAAAGCGGGGATGTGGGTAAGCAGGTATAATAGCAAGGCCCCAGCAATAAGCAAAATTTGTTTTAGGGGTAAGCCGGGCTGTTTTTTTACCAGCTTCATACGTACAATTTGGTATAGGCTGTAAGCAACCACCACTATAACGCCAATGGTAATGGCATCCAGCAGCAAAAGCCTGTCTGTAGCCAAAAAGCGCTCTATGGCAGGTATATAGGTAAGTGCGTAAAGCACAATGGTGGGTATTACCACCAGTAGTATCTTTTTAATTTTAAGAGCTTGCTTTTTAATTAAACGAAAAACAAGAATGCAGGCACAAACACCAAGTATTGCCCAAAAAGCTACCTCTAAAATACGCAGCATAGAGACATTGTCCAGCGAGTATTTAAGATTGTCTTGCAGATTAATGGTGTTTTTTACTCCTATTCCGGTAGAAATCATTAAGGGGCTGTCTATTTTAATCAGGCCGCCAAAAATAAACAAGAATAAAAATTGGTATAACCCGTCCGAAAAATAGCCTGCAACCATACCGCCAATCATCTCGGTACCCTTCATACGGTTAAACAGGGCGCCTACCAGCCAGCCAAAAAATATGGCAAGCGGGGTGCATATGGCTATGCACAGCAGCAGGCCGGTAAAACCTTTAAAGCCCCATAAAACCACCAAAAATATTGCAATTTGGGCGGCCACAGCACCTATTACAATGCTAAAGTTAAGCCCAAGGCCTGCAATTACAGGGATTAAGAGGGAAAGTACTAAAAAGGTATTTCGGCTAATGCGTGTAAATAACTCGGGCAAAAGAAAGGTTAGGTTGGTGCCCGAAACAAAATAGGCAACAACGCACAAAATAACAAAAAGTATGGTTACATTGTTGTTTATCAAAAAATCTGTAAATCTAAACCCGCCTTTTTGGCGTAGGGGATTGGTAGTGTTCATTTTCCGTCCTCCTTGGCTTTGGTTAAGGCATAGAGGATGATGCCGTTGGAAATAATAATGCGGAATATTTCCGACAGGTTGCTTTCTGGCAGGATGTTATTTGCAACCGGTAAAGCAACTGCCAATATCCCCTGAAAAAGAAAGGTACCCAAAAGCACGTTCCATATGCGGGCACGCCCTACGGAGGCCCCGCCAATTAAAACGGCCGCCACACAGGCAAAACCCATCATTAGTGGGGCGTTGTATAGTTGTACAAACCCATAACTTTGGGCATAGGCAACAATGCCAATGCCGCCAAGTGCGGTAGAAACCGAGGTGCCCAAAATGCGCATTTTGTTTACGTTAATGCCTGATGCCTTGGCAAAAACTGGGTTTGCGCCCGCGGCTGCCATTGCAATACCGGTGCGGCTTTTAGAAAAAAGCCATACAAAAACGCAAGCTAGCACAAACACAATAATAAGCCCGGTGGGAATATAAATGTTTTTAAGCGAGGGGGAGATAAAACCAAGGTCAAAACCCCACAAATTGTTAAAAACTTCCGCAAAATCATCGGCAAGGTTAATGGTGTTGCGCAGGCCCTCGCCGGCCAGCGGCCATATAGAGGTAGGGCTTTTAAAGGGTAGCAGCAGCCAAACAATGTTCATAAGGGCTACTACTGAAAACCCCACATAGGTAGATATGGTCATTTCGCTGCCCTTAACGCGATTTAGCAGCATGCCGTACAAAACACCAAATACGCTAGAAAATAAAACCGCTAGCAACAGGGCCACGGCCACACCAACAAGGCCAAACAATGTTTTATTGTGGGCAAAGGCGTTGTAAAAACCCATGTATCGCAGTTCTATAGAGATAAGACATCCCAAAAGCCCGCCCGAAATACCAAGAGAAACACCAAAGTTGGGCCCTATGCCGCTTTGTATGCTGGGTACCATGGCAAGTACCAAAATGCCGTACATTGCCCAGCGGCGTATTACGTCGCTTATCAGGCTTTGCAGGTCCATTTTGTAAAAACCGGAGACAATAATTAACAAAATAAAAAATGTTAATATAATAATGCGGGGCAGCCCAAACGTTTTTATGCCCTTTTTTATCACACTCATTGCTGCACCTCCTTGGGTAAGGCAGATGCCATGGCAAGACCAAACTCGGCATCAGAGTTGTTGGGAGATAGTATGCCTGCCAGCCGGCCGCCCGATACAATGGCAATGCGGTCGCAAATAGAGCGCAGCTCAATCAGCTCGCTGGATACCATAATAATGGTTACATGCTTTTCGGCACGCAGCTTAACCAAATGTTCCATTATTAATTTTTTGGCGCCAATGTCAATGCCGCGGGTAGGCTCCGAAACAATTAAAACCCTGGGCGAAAGGGTAAGTGCAGAAGCCAAACATACCTTTTGCTGGTTGCCGCCCGAAAGACGCCCGGCCTTTTGGGAGGGGCCGGTGCAGCGTATATCCAATAATTCAATCATCTCTTTTGCATGCTGACGCACTTTTTTTTGGTTGATCAGGCGTGCAATGCCCAAGTTGATAAGGTATTCTTTTTTTACGGCCATAGCCCTAAATACAATGTTTTCTTCAATCGATTCTTCCAACAGCAGCCCAACACCGCGCCGGTCTTCGGATACAAAGGCAACTTCTTTTTCCAGTGCGTCACCCAGCCTGCTTAGGTTAAGCGGCTGTCCAAAAATCTTTACTTCGCCGGTGGTGGGGTACAGGCCCATAATACCGTTGGGTATGCCCACCTTGCCCTGCCCGGCAAGGCCGCCAATGCCAAAAATTTCGCCCTCGTGTATATCAAGGTCTATCCCGTGTACCATTTCGCCTGTCATAAACACCTGCAAATTGCGTACCTGTACAGCAATGGGGGCGTTTTCTAAGTTTTCGGGTTTTTGGTTATTGTCTATCAGTTTGTCTATTTTGCGTCCAACCATAAGCTGGGCAATTTCTATAGCGCTTGTATTGGCAATATCTTTCGCAACCACCACTTCACCGTCGCGCAAAATAGTCATTCTGTCGGCGGCCTGTAGTACCTCGTCCAACCGGTGGGTGATAAAGATAATGGCAATACCCTTGGCAGCAATAGAGCGCATAACGTCCAGCAATCGGCCCGCCTCAGATTCTGTTAAAACAGCGGTAGGCTCGTCAAAAACAAGCAGTTTTACATTTGTTTTATCAATCTCGCGGGCAATTTCTACAAACTGCATATACCCTACCGGCAGGCCGGCAACATAATCATCGGCATCAATGTCCTTTTCCATACCAATCGATTTAAGGGCAACCTGGGTATCGGCTACCATTTGTTTCATATCCAGTTTTTCAAGGCTTTTGCCAAAAATATAGCTGGGCAGTGTTGGGGCAGATACCTCGCGGCCAATTTTAATGTTTTCGGCCACGGTAAAACCAGGTATCAGCATAAACTCTTGGTGCACCATGCCTATTCCGGCATCCATGGCAGCATGGGGAGAAGCAAACTGAACTTCTTTTCCTTCCAGCTTTACCTTGCCCGCAAAGCCGCCGGTGCTGTGTATTACTTCCATGCCAAATAAAATGTTCATCAGGGTGCTTTTTCCGGCACCGTTCTCTCCCATTAGGGCATGTATTTCTCCAGGTTTTATGGCAATAGATACATCGTTTAGTACCGGGTTGCCGTCGTAATTTTTAGAAATGTGCTCCATTTCCAAAACGTAATTCAATTCCAAAATGTAAGGCCCCCTATTTTAATGGCAGTAAATACCATGTAACCATTTGTGGTCTACATCAAAGTAAGCCGCCGGGATACATCTAAAGCCCGGCGGCTGTTTTTTATACTGTTGTTGTACGCTTAAAAATCATAGAAAGAGCAAAGAATCATATAGTAATTGTCAATGGTGCCATCGGCATCTTCAAAGTTAGATACATTTGCCTCTGCCTCGTACTCGTTGGACGCAACATCTTCTACACTGGCTCTTATAGCGGTATCATCAAAAGCACCGTCTGTTTTGCCCTCGCAGAACTGAATGGCGTATTCAACACCGGCTTCAATCATCAACATATTTACAGGCAAAGCCCAGGTAGACATACGTCCGGTATTGTCGCCTTCGGCAACCTTTGTGGTAATTTGGTCCAGCATATACTGTACATCGCCTTCGTGGCCTGCTACATCAATGTTTAAAGCAGCGGGATAGCCGTGGTAAGGCGAGGGGCAGCACTGCTGCGGGAAGATAGCGCTCTGCTCTAATACTGAGCGGATAAGGGGCTCCATCATGGCACAGTTGGTAGAGAAGAAAGCGGTGTCTTTGCCGTATTTTTCAATTTGGCGCGGCACATCTTCCAGTATAAACTGCTGTGCGCCCGAAACGCCGGCATCTCCGGTGGGGTCGGGTGCGGTAACATCTACAAACTCAATGCCCAGCTCGGCACAGGCTTCTTTCATCAGCTTGTGGCGTGCGGCAATGGTCTCATAGCCAAGGTGACGGGGGAAAGAGTAATGAATAAAGGTTTTGGCGCCCTGTGCAGCAGCCTGTGCGGGTACCGCGGTACCCATGCCAATTTCGTCTACCAGCAAAACAATGTCTGCGGCAGCGGCAATTTCGCGGGGGGATTCGGCGGCAACGCCTGCAATAAACAACATTTCGGGACGTGTTTCGCGTACTTTTTCAATGGCGGCAATTGCGCCGGGAACAGCCTGTACAAATACAATGGCTTTTACGGCAGGGTCGCTGGCCAGGGCCTGCACCTGGGCAATTACGGTTTCGGTCTCGGTAGAAAAGTTATCGGGATAGGTAGCAGTAACAATTCTGTCTCCGTATTTTTTTACCATGTTTTGTGCTGCCTGAAATTCTTCCTCGCCTTGAGAAACGGTGCCGGTAATAATGCCAATTTTATAATCGGCTTGTGCGGCAGGGGTAGAAGAATCCCCGGAAGAGGGGGCGGTGCTGGACGGTGCTGGGGTAGCGCCACGGCCGCAGGCTACAAGGCCCAACAGCATGACAGCTGCGAACAGTAATGCCAGAACTTTTTTCATCGTGCTCCTCCTTCAAATGTGTATGGTGCATAAACAATAAAAAGCTTCTATGTCTATGCTGGAGTGTCCGCAGTTATAGAACATAAAAGTTTTTTGGATTATACCATGCAGCTATTTTGATGCAATAATCAGGCATTTAAGCCAATGGATATGGGGCTAAAATGTGTTTGAGAGCAGAACAAAATAATAATAAAAAGTGTTCTCATATTAAGGACAGTTTCAAGCAAAACTACATACGTTAGCACATTGCTATTTTTGCATTCATTAATTTAAAAGATTTATGTTTGTGCATGTTGCATAATTTTTGACAAATAATTTTGTATGCAAAAATTTCTTGTATTGAGGGGGGAAAAGGTCTTGAGCATTGATTTGCAGGCAAGGATATGATATGTTTAATACTAGATAAAACTATTATTATTTTAAAGATTATTTTGGTCAAAATGTATGTGGCCTTTTTTTATAGCAATTTTCCTTTAACGTTAATGTAAAATGATATTTGTTTTTCAAGCGGGGTAAATTAAGCAAAAAAAGAGGCATGTGCGGCAGATGTGTATTTTATAATTTTGCTGGTAAAAATGCAGGCCTTTGGGTGCCAATGGCCTGCAATACAATAATTTTTATGCAGAGAGGAAGGTTTTTATGAGCGAGATATTCAGTGGTATTCCCCAAATACGGTATGAGGGTCCTAAAAGCAAAAACCCCCTGTCTTTTAAGTACTATGATGCAGAAAAAACAGTAGCGGGTAAACCCATGAAAGAGCATCTGCCTTTTGCAATGGCATGGTGGCATACCCTGTGCGCTGCCGGAGCCGATATGTTTGGCGTTGGCACAGCCGATAAGTCTTTTGGCGCGCCGGTGGGCACCATGCAACACGCCAAGGCCAAGGTGGACGCTGGCTTTGAATTTATGAATAAACTGGGGCTGGAATATTTTTGTTTCCACGATGCAGACCTTATCCCAGAGGCAGATACCATTGCCGAAACCAACCGCAGGCTGGACGAAATATCGGATTATATTTTAGAAAAAATGAAAACCAACGGCAAAAAATTGCTGTGGGGCACCGCCAATATGTTCTCTAACCCACGCTATATGAACGGTGCCGGCAGCTCTAACAGTGCCGATGTATATTGCTTTGCCGCAGCACAAATTAAAAAAGCACTGGATATTACGGTAAAGCTGGGCGGCACCGGCTATGTATTTTGGGGCGGACGCGAGGGTTACGAAACCCTTTTAAATACCGATATGAAGTTTGAGCAAGAAAACATTGCTCGCCTAATGAAAATGGCGGTAGAATACGGGCGCTCGATAGGGTACACAGGCACCTTTTACATAGAGCCAAAACCAAAGGAGCCAATGAAGCACCAGTACGATTTTGACGCCGCTACTGCCATTGGCTTTTTGCGCGCACATGGGCTGGATAAAGACTTTAAACTAAACATAGAAGCCAACCACGCCACACTGGCAGGGCATAGCTTCCAGCACGATTTACGCACCAGTGCAATCAATGGCATGCTTGGCAGCATTGATGCAAACCAAGGCGATTTGCTGCTTGGATGGGACACCGATGAATTTCCCTTTGATGTATACGAATCTACCCTGTGTATGTACGAGGTGCTAAAAGCAGGCGGCCTTACCGGCGGCATCAACTTTGACGCCAAAAACCGCCGCCCCAGCAATACATACGAAGATATGTTTATGGCCTTTATTTTAGGGATGGATACCTTTGCGCTTGGGCTACTTAAAGCGGCCGAACTAATAGAAGACGGCCGTTTGGATGGCTTTGTAAAAGAGCGTTATGCAAGTTACAATGCTGGCATTGGTGCCAAAATTGTAGCGGGAGAAACCACACTGGCAGAGCTTGCAGCCAAAGCCGAAGAGATGGGCGCACCGGCAATGCCTGGCTCGGGACGGCAAGAGTATCTTGAAAGTGTTTTAAACAGCATTTTGTTTGGATAGTGTGGTAAAATTGAAATAAAAACCGCAAAACTAGGAGCATGAAAATGAAAGCATTACTGGGAATTGATATTGGAACATCGGGCACAAAAACAGTTTTGTTTGACCAAGCTGGTACGGCGCTTGCCTCTAAAACCATAGAATATCCTATGGCGCAGCCGCAAAACGGCTGGGCAGAGCAAGACCCAGCCGATTGGTGGAACGCCACAGCGGGCGGCATACAGGCTGTGCTGCAAAAAAGCGGGGTGCCCGCTGCGGATGTTGCAGGCATAGGCCTTTCGGGCCAAATGCATGGCCTAGTAATGCTGGATAAAGACGGCAAGGTGCTGCGTCCCTCCATTATTTGGTGTGACCAGCGCACCGCCAAAGAATGCGACCAAATGAACAGTGTAATTGGCAAAGAGCAAATTATTGCCATTACCGCAAACCCTGCCATGACAGGTTTTACTGCGGCAAAAATATTGTGGGTGCAAAACAACGAGCCGGAGATTTACGCAAAATGCGCCCACATTTTGCTGCCCAAAGACTATATCCGTTATATGCTTACCGGTGAGTACGCCACCGAGGTATCGGATGCTTCGGGCATGCAGCTAATGGATGTATCCGCCCGTACATGGTCTGATGTGATTTTGCAAAAATTAAACATTGATAAAGCCCTGCTTGGCAAAATGTACGAGTCTCCCGACGTTACGGGTACCGTGCATAGCAAAGCGGCAGAACAAACAGGCCTTGTTACGGGTATACCGGTGGTGGGCGGCGCGGGTGATAACCCGGCAGCGGCCGTGGGTACCGGGGTTGTGCGCGAGGGCACCGCCTTTACCACCATAGGGTCTTCGGCGGTGGTGTACGCGGTAAGCAATAAGCCCCGTATCGATATGTCTGGCCGTATACACAGCCTGTGTGCCAGCGTGCCGGGTAAGTGGACTGCAATGAGCTGCACACAGGGCGCGGGATTATCTTTAAAATGGCTGCGCGATACCTGCTGCATCCCTGAAATAGAAGAAGCCCAAAAACAGGGAACAGACCCTTATGTAATTATGGATAAACTGGCAGAGCAGGTACCCCCCGGGGCCGATAAGCTGCTGTTTTTGCCCTACTTAATGGGCGAGCGTTCTCCCCACCCAGACCCTGATTGCCGCGGCGTATTTTTTGGCCTTTCGGCAAGGCATACGCGCGCCAATATGATCCGCTCTGTGATGGAGGGCGTTGCTTATTCTCAGCTAGAATGTGTAGAGGTTTTTAGAGAGATAGGTGTGCCTGTAGATGATATGACGGTATGCGGCGGCGGTGGGCGCAGCCCGCTGTGGCGGCAAATGCTGGCCGATTTGTACGGCTGCCCTGTAAGCACTTTGGCGGTGGATCAAGGTGGTGCTTTGGGAGCTGCTTTGCTGGCCGGTGTAGGCGCTGGTGTATATGCCAGTGTAGAGCAAGCCGCCGATGCGGTGGTGCGTAAAAACCAGCAAAAATGTATGCCAAATGCAAGTGCCAGCGCGCAGTATGGGCCGTATTTTAATTTGTACAAAAAACTGTACCTTACTTTAAAGGATGATTTTAAAACGCTTGCACAAATATAATGCCGGGCTTATAAAACAAACGTAATGGCATAAGCCAAAAGGGTAGCAATGCGGGCAAGTATTTAACAGAGGTGAACAAAATGAAAGATATTAAAACATACGAGTTTTGGTTTGTTACAGGCTCTCAGTTTTTATATGGGCCAGAAACATTGGCGCAGGTGGCAGAGGATAGCTTGGCCATTGTAAAGGGCTTAAACCAAAGCGGCCACTTGCCCTGCACCGTTGTGTATAAAGACATTATGAAAACCAGCGATGAAATTGTAGATGTTGTAAAAGCGGCAAACTACGATGATAATTGCGCCGGTATTATTACCTTTATGCATACCTTTAGCCCCAGTAAAATGTGGATAAACGGCCTTAACCTGCTGCAAAAACCCTACCTGCATTTTCATACCCAGTTTAACCGTGCCATCCCCAACGAAGAAATTGACATGGACTATATGAACCTGCACCAAAGTGCCCACGGAGACCGTGAGCACGGCTTTATTGGCGCACGTATGCGCCTGCCCCGCAAAGTGGTGGTAGGGTATTGGCAAGATGCCGATGTACAGCAAAAAATAGCAAGTTGGATGCGTGCCGCTGTTGGTGTAAGCGTAAGCAAAAACTTAAAATTAATGCGATTTGGCGATAATATGCGCAATGTTGCCGTTACCGAAGGCGATAAGGTTGAAGTACAGATAAAGCTGGGCTGGCAGGTAAATACCTGGCCGGTGGGGCAGCTTGTAGAAACAATGCAGGCTGTTACAGAGGCCGATATTGATGCTTTGATGGATGAGTATAAGCAAAAGTACGACATTGCCACCGATGATATCGAAAGCATTCGTTATCAGGCACGTGCCGAGCTGGGTATGAAACGTATGCTGCAAGCCGAGGGCTGCGGTGCTTTTTCAAACACGTTTGAAGACCTGTATGGCATGAAGCAATTGCCCGGCCTTGCTACCCAGCGCCTTATGCAGCAGGGGTATGGGTATGGCGGCGAGGGAGACTGGAAAGTAGCTGCCATGACGCATATTTTAAAGGCAATGAGCCAGGGGCAAACCGGCGGCACCTGCTTTATGGAAGATTATACCTACGACCTTACCAAGGGCAAAGAGCGCAGCCTTGGGGCGCATATGCTAGAAATTTGCCCAAGCATTGCCGCCCATAAACCCCGTATAGAGGTACACCCGCTGGGCATAGGCAACAGAGAAAACCCAGCCCGCTTGGTGTTTGAGGGGCATCCCGGCAGCGCTATTGTAGTAAGCCTTGTGGATATGGGCGGCCGCCTGCGGCTGATTGTGCAGGATATTGAATGCGAAAAATCGAAGTACAGCATGCCAAACCTGCCTGTTGCACGGGTAATGTGGCGCCCAGAGCCAGACCTACGCACCGGGGCCGAATGCTGGATTTTGGCGGGCGGTGCACACCATACGGTATTAAGTTATGATGTTACCGCAGACCAAATGCGCGATTGGGCGCGGATGATGGAAATAGAATTTGTGCATATCAATAAAGATACAGACCCTGTGCGCTTTGAGCAGGATTTGATGCTGAGCGATCTGGTTTGGAAAGCAAAAGAAAAATAAGCAAAAAGGCCTGTATTTTACAGGCCTTTTTTAGGCTAAAAATATCTTTTGTTTGTTTTACGCATGCATTGCGGTATAGCAAAAAATAAAGCGCTCTAAATACAAGCGCAAACACTGTTTAATAAAACAAAAGCCGCGTACACCTTATAAGGGTGTACGCGGCTTTTTACATACTAAATAGCAATTGCCTAATAGGGATATAAATAGAAAATGGGCAATGTGTTATTTTTTGTTATTTTATATTGCGCACACTATCCCCCTCAAAAAGAGAGATTGGAAGCACAGTGCTTTGCGGCGGCATATCCGGTTGCTGTATTTTTTGCGTTAATATTTGCAGGGCAGTGCGTGCCAGCTGCGGGCTGCTGTTATCCATTGAGGTAAGCCGAAAAGGGGTTTTTAAATAGGCTTGTATGTGGTCAAACCCTACAACCGAAATATCCTCTGGTACTTTGTAGCCAAGCTTTGATAAACCGTCAATTGCTTCAAACGCAATCAGGTCACTATACGCAAAAATAGCGGTAATATCGCTGCGCTTGGCAAGCAGGGGGGCTAAAACACTGGCAGCCTCATCGCCCTTGGCCGATATTTCAAACAAAAGGTCTTGTTGCAGGGGCAGGTTCGCCTCGGCAAGTGCTTTACAGTACCCGTCCCTGCGCAACCGTGCCGATGAGTTGTTTTGCGAGCGCCCGTTTAAAAGGACGATATTTTTATGCCCTTTTTGTATAAGGTATGTAGTGGCTTTATAGCCGCCGTCCAAATCATCGCCAACAACATGGTCGGTTTTGGTGTTTTCAAAATAACGCCCCAGTAAAACAAAAGGCGTGCCAGAAGATTGCAGCAGGTGCACACTGTCTAAAGAGTTTTGGGCCGGGGAGAAAATAATGCCATCCACATTTTTTTGCAGTGCGGTGGTAAGGGCGGCGTATTCGTGCTGGCCATCTTCAGAGGTGTTTAGCAAAAAGGTAGAGTACCCCACCTCTCTTGCACCCCGTTCTATTTCTTCCATGGCTATCGAATAAAAAAGGTTAGAAACATCGGGTATTACAACGGCAAGGGTGTTGCTGCGGCCCAGCCGTAGCGAAGAAGCCAGCGAGTTGTTAAAATACCCCAATTTGTGTGAGATACGCTGTATCTCCTCGCGGGTGTCGGGGGTAACGTCCGGCATATTACGCAGCGCGCGCGAAACCGTATTTACGCTAAAGCCCGTTTCCAGTGCAATGTCTTTTAGGGTGGGGCGGGCAAAGCGGTTATTTGGGTTGGGCTTTTTTTTGGGCAAACCAATACCCCCTTGTGCAATTGTAAAAATAAGGGTGCGTACACGGCAGCACGCACCCGGTGCATATCTAGGCCTGCAAGTTTAAATAAAGGGCTTCTTGTTGGGTAAGCGGCACATCCAAGGCCAAAATATTCTGTTCAATTCTGGCAGGGTTGGTGGTGCTAAAAACCGCAAAAACATTCAAGGTTTGATGAAAAATCCACGCCAAAGCTATTTGGGCAACGGTACATCCTTTTTGGGCAGCCAGTTCTTCGGCACGGCGCAGCCTCTCAAAGTTATCTGGGCTGGCATATCCTTCCATAGCGGGGGCATCCATAAACCGGGTGGCCTGCTGTGCTTCACCGCTTTTTACAAGACCAGAAAATAATCCCCGCCCAAGGCTGGAATATGCAATAACCGGCATTTGGTTTTGCCGGTACCACTCGCGCGCATCGGCATTTTCTCTTCCAGATATGGTTACACATCCGCCGCCCCAGGGATCTTTTACCTGCTCGGCAAGGCCAAAGTTGGGGCTGGAAACAGAAAAAGGCAGAAGATTGTGTTTATAGGCATACTCGTTTGCTTCCGCAATACGCTGGTGGCTCCAGTTAGAGCCGCCAAATACCCCAATGCTTCCGTTTGTGTGTAGTTCGTTCAATACCTCTACAATGGGGCCAACCGGCACGCCGGGGTCATCCCTATGCAGCAGGTATATGTCTATAAAATCGGTTTGCAGGTTGCTTAAAGAAACAGCCAAATCTTCGCGTATATCCTGTGGGGTTACGCGTTTTCGTCCGGTGTCTATATCATGGTGGGCACATTTGCTTAATAAAACAATGTTGCCGCGCCTGCCGCTGGTTTGCAGCCAGTGTCCCAAAGATACCTCGCTGCTGCCATAATTGCGGGCTGTGTCAAAGGCGGTAATGCCGCTGTTGTAGGCGGCCTCCAGCAGGGGGTCAACATTTTCTCCTGCTAGCATTTTGGGGGTGGCACAACCAAAAAATAAACGGGAAACAGGGTTTGCAACGCCATGTACAGTGGCATACTTCATCTTAGCCATACTACACCATCCTTTTGGCAGTGGCCCCGCAGGCAAAAGACCTTAAACGATGTCTTTTAGGCTTTCTTCTTTTATAAGCAGGGCGGTTTTGCGTATCTCTTTAACCGATGCGTTTTGAATGTATAGGTTTAAAATTTGCAAAATAAAGGGGATGTTAACATCATCTTGCTGCAACTGACAAAGGGTAAGCAATACCTCTTTTGCAACCTCGGGTGTTGGGGTGCTACCCTGCTCTTTTATATGCTGGTACAGCGCACCCGCAATGCCAACATACAGGTAGGCGGGTACAATGCCCTGCTGTGTGCAGGAGTTCATTGTGCCAATCATACGGTCTTGCGGAGATAGCTTGCGGGTGGTGTCTCCGCCAACGCGTTTGCAGGTGTCGCCCAGTGCCTTATTGGTAAAGCGGCACAATAGGTCTTGTATATGCAATACAATGTCATTTAGGGGTACGCCATATTTTTTAGACAAGGCCTGTGCGCTCTCCAGCATGGCATTTTCTACAATGGCAAAGGTATCGGTATCGTCTATAGATTGGTAAATGTATTCGCAGCCGGTATACATGCCAAGATAGGCACAGGTGGCGTGCCCCATGTTGTGTACATACAGCTTGCGTTTAATGTAAAAATCGAAGGGAGAGAAGGGGATCATGCTTTTAATGCTGGGTATGCCGCCCTTAAAAGCATCTTTGTCTACCGGTAGGTAGCCATAGCTCTCTACACAAACACGCAGGGGGTTGCCGTCCTGCATCTCGGGGGTTTGTACCGGTACCATACGCCCTATAGAGGCCTCTACAAGGCCAATGCGCTCGTCAAACAAAGCGCATTCTTCGGCTGTAAGCTGCTCTTTAATCATGCCCTCCAAAACCTTGTTTGCGTCCATTAGGTTTTCGCATATTATAATGTTCAGCGGGGCATCGGTGGTGGCAAAACGGCGGCGCAAACCCGCAACAATGTTTGGTACTATAAATTTAAGAATATTAACACCAACGGCGGTGGCCATAATATCTGCCCCTGCAATGGCCTCGGCAACAGCAGCTTCGTTTTTGCCGTTTACAGCGTTTACGTTGGTAATGTCAATGTCTTGGTGCCCTTTGCTAGACACAATGCGTACAGGGTATTGGTGCTCGCGGTTCAGGGCGTCTACCACGGGTTCGGCTACGTCTACAAATGTAACCTGATAGCCAGATTGCGAAAAAAGTGAGCCGATAAATCCACGGCCAATATTGCCGCCGCCATACATGATTGCCTTCATTCTCATCATTCCCTATTGCAATTATTTAAAAACCAATAAGCCAGACAAGCCCGCCGCCATGCAATTAAATTGCAGGCAGCAGGGCTTGAAAGCGCCTGTTACAGTATACCATAAAACAAATGTGTTTTATGAGGCAATTCCATAAATAACAACGGCAATAATTAATAATACAACGGCTATAATCACTGCGTTAATCACTTTTTCCGATACATTCAGCTTCATCCTGTCATATAGATTATAACGCGCGGGGCGTTTTTTTGCGGGATAAGCCGAGTCTGTGTCGGAAGACGCATCGGCAGTTTGTATTTCTTCTACCTCTGCAAGAGTACTATTTTCATTTTCCATTTTGTCTTTTTCCATAGTTTATTTTTTGGTAATATATTTTCTTACGTCAATGGCAACCGCCAGTATAATAATAAGGCCACGGATGATGTATTGCAGATAGGCGTTGATGCCCAAAAAGTACAGGCTGTAGTTAATAGCTTGTAATATAATACTACCTATAACAACGCCGGCAATGGTACCAACACCACCCGAGAAAGATACGCCGCCTATAACGCAGGCCGAAATTGCATCCAGCTCGTAGTTAATACCGGTATTTGCACCTACAGATTGTACACGGGCGGTTTCTAAAAATGCAGCAATACCGTAGCAAACACCGGCAACCAGGTACACAAGCATAATGGTTTTGCCTACGCTTACGCCGGATACGGCGGCGGCTTCGGGGTTGCCGCCCACGGCAAACATGTTTTTGCCCAAGGTGGTTTTTGTCCATAAAACATGCATTAATATGGCACAAATAAGGAAATAAATTACAACATACGGAATCCTAAAATCACCGACAGAAAAAGAGCCGGCAGCTGCATCTAAAAAGCCTTTTTCAAAGGTAGAAAGAGCCTGTGCCGTGCCGGATGGCTGGGCTTCGATGTAAATACTGGTACAGCCATATGCAATAAGCTGTGTACCCAGTGTTACTATAAACGGATGCATTTTTAACACCGCTACTCCAAAGCCGTTGATAAGGCTAAAAACAACAGCCAGCAAAATAGAAAGCGCAAGGGGAATAAGCAGGTTGATGGGTTTTGTCATATCTTGGTAATAGCGGGAAGAATAGGTAACCGACTGTACCAAAGAAGCGGTAATGGCGGCAGAAAAACCAAGTACGCGCCCAATCGAAAGGTCTGTACCGGCCAGTACAATCAAGCCTGCGCAGCCTAAAGCCAAAATGCCCTTAGTAGATGCCTGCTTTACAATATTAATAATATTGCTAATGGCTATAAACTTAGGGTCGATAACACTTACTACAATTAAAATAGCACCTAAAATAAAGTATAGTGCATAGTTTAACAAAAATGCGCTAACTTTTTGAGAATCGATTTTTTTAGTTTTTTCCATGCTTCATCCCTCTGTTTTAAACATATTTGGCTGCAAGGCGCATAATGGTTTCCTGCTCGCCCTCTATATCGCCAAAGTCTTTTCCGCGTTCCAGTGTGCCGCTTAAATGTCCGTTGCTCATTACCAAAATACGGTCGCAAATTCCTAGCAGCTCGGGCATTTCAGACGATACCATCATAATACCCTTGCCCTGTTTTGCCAGTTCAATAATCAGCTGGTAAATTTCGTACTTTGCACCTACATCAATGCCGCGGGTGGGCTCGTCCAGCAGTAGCACTTCGGGGCTGGTAAGCAGCCAACGGCCAATAATAACCTTTTGCTGGTTGCCGCCCGACAAAAAGCGTATTTTGGTTTTTTTGCTGGCGGTTTTTACCTTTAAGCTGTCAATTACCCAATCGGTATCTGTAGACATTTTGCGTCCCTGTAAAAATCCAAACCGCAAATAGGCTTTTAGGTTTGCTAAAACAGAGTTGAATATGATGTTTGTTTCGGGAAAAAGCCCGGTGGCGCGGCGCTCTTCTGTAATAAGCGCAAATTTGTTTTTCATAGCGGCACGCGGGGTTTTGTTGCGTATAGTCTGGCCGTGCAGTTTCATTTCACCCTTGCCCAGTGTCATACTTCCAAACAATGTATTTAACAGTTCGGTACGGCGCGAGCCAACGAGGCCTGCAACACCCAGTATTTCGCCCTTTTTAAGGGTAAAGTTTACGTCTATGCACGAGGGCATGTATTTGCTGGTAATTTCGCTGCATTCCAGCAGGGTTTCGGCGGGGGCGTTTGTTTTGGGCGGAAAGCGATGCTCCATATTCCGGTTTACCATCAGCCGAATAATTTCGTTCGAGTCCAGTTCGTTTGCGGGGCGGGTGGCAATCCAGCGGCCATCGCGCATTACGGTAACATCGTCCGAAATTTGCAAAATCTCATCCATACGGTGAGAAATATAGATAATGCCAACCCCAAGTGCGCAAAGCTTTTTCATAATACGGAACAAGTGCTTAACTTCTTCGTCTGTAAGAGAGGAAGTGGGCTCGTCCAGTACTAAAACCTTGGCATTGTAAGAAACTGCCTTTGCTATTTCTACCATCTGCCGTTTGGATACAGACAATCGTCCAATGGGTGTTCTGGGGTCAACGTCGATTTCTAGGTCGTTAAAGATCTTTTTTGTTTCGGTGTACATTTTTTTGTGGTTTACAAAACCAAATTTCATAGGAAACCGGCCCAACCACACGTTTTCCATTACATTGCGGCGCAGCACCTGGTTTAATTCCTGGTGCACCATGGCAACGCCATTGTCCAGTGCGTTGCGGGGGTTTGTAAAGTTTATCTCGCGCCCCTCCATGGTAATAAAGCCTTCATCTTTTTTATAAATGCCAAAAAGGCATTTCATCAAGGTGCTTTTCCCTGCCCCGTTTTCTCCCATCAACGCATGTACGGTGCCGCTTCTTAGCTGCAAGTGCGCATGGTCCAGGGCCTTTACGCCGGAAAAGCTCTTTTCAATGTCCTTCATTTCCAACAGATAGCTTTGTTCCATAACATACCCTCATTCGTTTACATGTCATAGGGTGGGAGGGTACCTGAATCCCTTCAAGTACCCTCCACATTTGCAATATAATACAGTGTTAAGTTGTTATAAGATTACTGGGTAATCTTGGCGTACGGAATACGGATGGAGTAGCCGTCGACAGACAGTTTGTAATCGGTGCCATCTAGGTAGCTGCCGTTTTGGATGTAGTTAATCGCCAATGTGATGTTGGCTTTGCCCATGGCATCGCCGTCTTGCTGAACGGTAGCGGTCATGCCGCCGGCCTTAATGGATTCGAGGGCAGAGTCTACAGCGTCAACGCCGATAACAACAATTTTAGGATCGCCATCGTTGCCGGTGTTGTAGTTAACAGCGTTAAGGGCAGCAACTGCACCTAAAGCCATCATGTCGTTGTTGGCAAAAATAACTTCAATTTCGTCGCCGTATTTGGCCCATGTAGCAACCATAGCATCCTGTGCTTGTGCCTGGTCCCAGTTACATACTAGGTTTTCGCCCAATTGCTCCAGCTCTACGCCGTTGGCAACTGCGGTTTCAACCGAGTACTGTGTGCGTGCAATGGCTTCGGGGTTGTTGGGCTCGCCCATAAACTGGATGTACTGCAATTTGCCGTCGCCGTTTTTATCAATGCTGCTGTCGGCTTTAAACAAATCTGCCAAAATTTCGCCCTGCATATCGCCGGCCTCACGCGGGGTGGTGCCAACAAAGATATAACCGGGGTCTACAACAACTTCCTGTACGGTTTCGGTAGAGGGTTCTTTGTTATAAAACAGTATAGGTACTTCGTTTTGCTGTGCCAGCTCTACAATGCTGGAGCCCGAAGCAACTTCGGCCAGGTTAACAATTACAAAATCGGGTTTGCTTGCAAACATAATGGTTGCTTGCTCTAACTGGGTAGCCATAGAGTCGTTGGCATCCTGCATGTCCAGCTTAACTTCTAAGCCTTGTGCTTCGCCAAGTTCTTTTGCGTATTTTTCCATGGCGGTACGTACGGTAGAACCATAAGTATCATCGTATTTCCAAACCAAAACACCAATATTTACGGTCTTTTTTTCTCCGCCGCCTCCGGCAGATGGGGTGGACCCGGATGGAGTGGTGGTGGAAGAAGAAGTTCCGCCACATGCAACGAGCGAGAATACCATGACCAGCGCTAACAGTACAACCAGTAGCTTTTTCATGCCCAAACCTCCAACAATTATTGTGTTAATGTTGCGCGCCCTTATAGCGAGAACATTAACGTTAATGTATTCTATAACGCGCAGCAAAATATTGTCAATAGAAAATTGAGTTTTTCTATAGAATTGCAGTAAAACGATTAAAAAAATTGTACACTTTTACTATTGAAAAAACCAAAATGATGGTTTTAAAATATATAGTTAAACTGTGGCAACGGAGTGCCGTGCCATAAAATATAAAGAATTGTATGATACTGCGCGCTTAGGTTTGCAACTTAATAAACTAAAACGGCAGTGCAGTATGCAGCGATTCAGGAGGTAATTGCAAAATAATCAGTTTTTAATGGGGTAAAGTTGCCCATGGGCAACTTCTGTTTAGTATATAATTGCCAATTCAGGTATTTGTACGTATAATGGGGCTTAAATAAAATGCAGCGTGCCGTTTGGCAGTGTGCTGCTTGTATATACAAAGCGCTTAAATACAGCAGATAGGTAAGGTTTTACAGAGATATGAAGAATAAACCAAACAGGCCGCGCCTAAAAGACGTTGCCCTTAATACAGGCTATAGTGTAAATACAGTATCGCGCGCACTGCGCGGTATGCAGGATATCTCGGAAGAAACACAGCAAAAGATACGTGCCGAAGCCGAAAAAATAGGCTATTACAACAATACGCTTGCCTCCTCATTGCGTCTGGGGCATACTCACACGGTTGCGGTAATTATCCCCGACGTTTCCAACGTGTTTTTCTCATTTGCAATGGAAGAGATAGAGCGCCGCGCGCGCGAAAAGGGATATTCTACCATCCTTCTTAATACCTCCGAAAGCGGTATTTACGAAAAAGAAGCAATCCGCACAGCTTTGCAAAAAAATGTGGACGGCATTATTTTTGGTCCATCCCAAAACTCATTTGAAAACACAAAGCTGCTGGCGGCCTCTGGCATCCCGTTTATATTATTTGCACGCCGCATTTTGGCGTTGGATACCGATTATGTTGTGGGGGATGACGTAAACGGCGGCTATGTGGCTACTAAACATTTAATCGAAAACGGGCACAAAAACATTGTTATGCTCAATGCCTTTTCGGCTCATAACTCTGCGGCGCAAGAGCGGCAGGACGGATATGAGAAAGCATTAAAAGAGTATGGCCTGCCGCTGCAAAAAGATTTGCTTTGTCAAATATCGGCAAAAGGCAACGAAAGCGTAGAATTTTTAATTCCTTTGCTAAAAAGGCGCAAAGATGTAACCGCTATTTTTGCATATAGTGATTTGGTTGCGTGGTCTGCTATGGGCTGCCTGCAAGAAAATGGCTATAAAATACCCGAGGATATTTCTTTGGTTGGGTTCGACAATATCCGCTCTTGCCTCAATATCCCTGTTCCGTTAACATCGGTGGATAACCACAATGCCCAGCTTGCCCAAAGCATTTGGGAGGCCCTGCTTGTAAAAATGAAAAACCCCGATACAAAAACAACCTGCCGCAAGGTAATGCCTACCGATTTATCTGTTGGTAAAACTGTAAAAAATATAAACAAGTAACAAATAGTGCTGTGATTGGAGCAATTGTTTCCCTCACAGCACTATAACTATAATTAGCCATTTTTGATATGCAAAACACCTAAATTTAATATTATTATTGAAAAATATTAACGATAATGTTATAATCCATTTGCTCTCGTACGATTTGTCAGCAATAAAACGCAGCCGCAAAAAATATAAAATATGCCTGCTGTCTTGCTTTTAAATATATCTGCTGATGAAAGTAAAATAGTGTGATAAACTGAAAGAGAGCAAGCGGGCAAAAAGGCGGCCCCAATGCCCGGCACAGGCGCGCTTGCAAAAGGCTATAAAGTAAACAATTTATCATTGGAGGGGCTGTAAAATGAGCATTCAAAAACAAGATTTTGGGATAACGCCAAAGGGACAGGCGGCAAGTTTATATACCATTACCAACGGCGACGGTACTTCGGTATCGCTTAGCGATTTTGGCGCCAGAATTGTAAGCATAGTGGTGCCCGATAAAAACGGTGTTTTGGGTGATGTTGCCCTTGGTTATAAAGATGCACAGGCCTATACCCAGCAGGGCCGCTACTGCGGTGCAATTTGCGGTCGGTTTGCCAACCGCCTGCGTGCTGCCCGTTTTTGTTTGGATAAAACCGAATATACCTTGGCAAAAAACGATGGAAACAACACCCTGCATGGAGGTAAAGAGGGCTACGATATGAAACTGTGGCACGCCAGCCCTTCTCCCAATGGCGATGCCATTACCTTTAACCTATTAAGCCCCGATGGGGAAGAGGGCTACCCCGGCAACCTGATGATGACGGTTGTATATACCTTTACCAGCAACCATGCCTTAAGCATAGAATATAAAGCTGTAAGCGATAAAGAAACCATTATCAACCTTACAAATCATGCGTATTTTAACCTACAAGGGCACAATATGGGCGTTGTAGAAAATCACCTTATGCAAATAAATGCTTCCTTTTTTACCCCTATCGACGAAGAAATTCTTCCTACCGGAGAAATACGCCCGGTAGAAGGCACCGCTTTTGATTTTAAAAAACCAACGGCCATTGGCCTGCGTGCAGATGATGCAGATGTACAGTTGCAGCGCGCCGGAGGGTACGACCACAATTTTGTGCTGGATAAAACCGGCAGAGATGCGCTGGAGTGTGCCGCCGTTGTTACAGAGCCCAAAACAGGCCGTATAATGGAGGTTTATACCACCAAACCTGGCATCCAGCTTTACGGCGGCAATTTTATGAAAGACTTTGAAGGCAAGGACGGCGCCACCTATAACTACCGTGAGGGCTTTTGCCTCGAAACCCAGTATTTTCCAAACAGTGTAGATGTAACACATTTTCCCACTCCTGTTGTTTTGGCGGGGCAAATGTATCTGCACACCACAGAGTATCGGTTTTCTACTGTAAAATAACGCAGCATAAACCAAAATAACTGCGGTAAAAATCCTTCCGCAGTTGTTTTTACTTCAAATAATATTAACGTTAATATTTCGATTAATCGTTATTTAAAAGGAGGAAAAGCCGTGCCGTATATAGGGCTGGATGTTGGCACTTCGGGTTGTAAAGCATCGGTGGTAGATATGCAGGGCAATGTTTTGCAGCACCGGCGGTGCGAGTATGCACCAGTTTCCCCCCCTGCGGGCTATATCGAGATGGATGCCCGTTTGGTTTGGCAGGCGGTACAGCAGGTGTTAAAAGCCGTTGCTAGGCCGGATATTACGGCGCTTGCCATTGCCTCTTTTGGAGAAGCGGTGGTTTTGCTGGATGAAAACGACGAAGTGCTGGCAAACAGCATTTATTACAGCGATGTGCGCGGCACGGCAGAAGTGGCGGATTTTTTGCAGGCAATAGAGCCGGAACAGGCCCGCAAAATAACAGGCACACAGGCAAACCCCATGTATTCGGCCTGCAAGCTACTTTGGATTAAAAAACATCAGCCGGAGGTGTACGCAAAAGCAAAAAAAATAATGTTGTTTGGCGATTATATTGGCTATATGCTTACGGGTAAAAGAGTAATTGATTATTCGCTTGCCTCCCGTACCATGTTGTTTGATGTGCAAAAAATGCAATGGTCACCCTATGTTTGCGGTGCACTAAAAATAGAGGAAAATATGTTCTCTGTACCGGTGCGCAGCGGCAGCATTATAGGCCCTTTACTGCCTGTTATTGCGGGGCAATTGGGGTTGCCGCAAAGTGCGCTTTTGGTGGCAGGCGGGCACGATCAGGTTTTGGCAACACTGGGCGGCGGTGCGGTGGCACAGGGAGATTCTGTAGACGGAATGGGTTCCAGCGAGTGTATTTCTTTGGTTTTAAACGGGCAAGATTGGACCCCCGAAATGGCAGAACATAATTTTTGCTGTGAGCCATATGTGTTTGAAAACACCTATCTTACACTGGCGTTTAACGCTTCGTCGGGCACCAGTATGCGCTGGTACCGCGATTGTATAGAAAAAGAGCGAAAAGAAGAGTACGAAAGCCTGGGAGAAAGCCTGTATAAGCAAATGGATATGGAGTGCCCGGCAGGGCCAACCAACCTGCTTTTTTTGCCCCATGTTGGGGGCAGTGGTACGCCGTATCTTGATTCTTCTATGGGCGGGGCAGTGGTGGGCCTGCGGGTTAATACCACCAAGCAAGAAATTTTTAAAGCGGTTATGGAGGGCGTTTGCTTTGAAATGCAGTGGAATGTAGAGCTGCTGCAAAAGTGCAAATTAAATTTAAGGGAGATAACCGCAGTGGGCGGGGGCGCCAATTCTGCCGTTATGATGCAGATAAAGGCCGATGTAATGAACCGGCGTATTCAAATATTACAAGAGAGCGAAACAGGAACAATAGGGCTGGCGCTGCTTTGTGCCTATGCCATGGGGGATATAAAAGATTTGGCTTTGGCGGCTAAATCTTTGGCAAAAAAAGCAGCCCAGTACACGCCAAACCCGCAAAACGCAAAAATATACGCGCAAAAAATGGGGCAGTACCGCAGGGTGTATCCTGCGATGAAAACAATATATGCAGACGAAAACAAAACGGGAGGATAGGAAGATGAAAAAACTCACATTCGCATTGTATTTTGGTAACCGTGGATTTTTTCCGGGGGAATTGATTGACGCTGCGCGTAAGGACTTGCGCGCGGCCTGCGCGGCGGTAGGGGCCGATACCATTGAGATGGATGCATCCCTTACACGCTTTGGCGCGGTAGAAACCATGGCCGAGGGCCGGATTTACGCAAACTTTTTAGAAGAAAACCGCGGCAAGTTTGATGGTGTTATTCTTTCTTTGCCAAACTTTGGAGACGAAAATGGCGCAACGGTTGCCCTGCAGGATGCAGGCGTACCTATTTTATTGCAGGCTTATCCCGATGAGTTTGGCCTGATGGATTTTAACCATCGCAGAGACTCTTTTTGCGGCAAACTTTCTATTGCCGATGTATTCCGTCAAAACAACATTAAGTTTACAGTAATGGAGCCGCATACCTGCCACCCGGCATCAAAAGAGTTTAACCGTCAGCTTACCACCTTTGCGCAAACCTGTGCCATTGTTAAAAAAATGCGCCGCTTTAATGTGGGGGCAATTGGCGCGCGTACCACTGCTTTTAAAACCATCCGTTACGATGAAATTGCCATGGCTAAGGTAGGCATTAACTGCGAAACAATGGATCTTACCCAGTTTTTTGCCGAAATGCATGCCGTAGATACAACTTCGGCCGAGTTTAAAGACGCCTGTACCATGATTGCTTCTACAGCCGATTATTCTCAATTGCCTCAAGAGCAGATGGAAGCGCAGGCAAGGCTTTATGTTGCAGTACGTAAACTGTCTAAAGATTATTATTTAGATGCGCTTGCACTGCGCTGCTGGAACGAAATGCAGGCCGAGTTTAAAATTGCCCCCTGCTCTATTATGGGCATTTTGGGCAGCGAAGAACTGCCCGTAGCCTGCGAGCTGGACGTTTGCAACGCTATCTCTATGGCTATTTTGCAGGCCGCGTCGGGTTCTTCTCCCATTTGTATGGACTGGAACAATAACTATGGGGACGATCCCGACAAATGCATTCTTTTCCACTGTGGGTCTGTTCCGCCCGATATGATGACAGATAAGGGCGAAGTTATTTCGCACAAAATGCTGGATAAAGGGCATGATGGGCATGTTGCTTGGGGCTGTAACCAGGGCCGTGTAAAACCGGCACCCATGACCTATCTTTCGGCTAAAACCGAAAACGGAAAACTGTCTTTTTATATGGGCGAGGGCGAAATGACAGATGATCCCATCGAAGCCGCTTTCTTTGGCTGTGCGGGTGTGGCGCATATTCCCGGTTTGCAGCGTGTGCTGAAAGGCATTTGCACAGAGGGTTTCCGCCACCATGTAAGCCTTACCCTTGCGCATGTGCAGGACGCAGTGCTGGAAGCTTGCGGCAACTACCTCGGCTACGATATAGTACAACTGTAACAAACACCGCAAAAGGAGGATGTAAAAGCATCCTCCTTTTTTGCTATTTGCAGGGTGACAAAATGTTCCTTTTGGGTATACCTGCGCGCCAAACAATGGTAGAATATGTGTGTTGTAAATTTTATGTCTATTTGCCAAAACAAAGGCGTTGTGGCTTAATTCGACAATTTGTTTAAGGGCACCTGCATGTCTTCTTAAATAAAAGGCGTCACCTTAAAAATATAAGGCAGCCCGGCTGTTTTATGCCGGCGGCCTATTTAAAAGGAGAGAGTAAAGTGGTAGAAAGGTATATCGGACATCCCACCCAGTTGTATGGTGTAGAAGAGCACCGCCTGGTAGGGGGCAAAGGCGATGGAATGCGTTTGTTGGAAGTAAAAAACGGCAGAGGCATTGCGTTTACCATAGCGTCAGACCGCTGTGCGGACATTTCCCGGCTTTCTTTAGATGGTGTTAACTACGGATTTTTTGCGGCCAACGGTTATGTTGCCCCCACCTATTACGATGATAAGGGAACAGGCTGGCTAAAAGGATTTACCGCCGGTTTTTTAACCACCTGCGGCCTTTTGGCCGTGGGCTCGCCCACGGTAGATGAGGGAGAAGAACTTCCCCTGCATGGTGCCATAGGCAATATCCCGGCCGAAAATATCTACTGGGATATGGACGATGAAAAAATATGGGTAAAAGCAACTATCCGGCATGCGGGCATTTTTGCCCAAAAGCTTATTTTAACAAGAACCATCTCCTGCTCGCTGCACAGCAACGAGATTACCATTGAGGACAGCATTAAAAATGTGGGAGACACCCAAAGCCCATTAATGATTTTGTATCATATGAACATGGGCTACCCCTTGTTAAGCGAAGATGCCGAGCTGTATATCCCCTCCCAGTCGGTAGTACCGCGCAACGAGCGTGCGGCAGAAGATTTGGACACATGGAACAAGGTGATTGCACCACAGGATAAGTTTGAAGAGCAGTGCTATTACCATCAGTTTGCGGGTAAAACACAGGCCGGTATTTATAACCATAAGGTGCAAAAAGGCCTGTTGATTGGCTATGATGCAGACGCTTTGGATTGCTTTACCGAGTGGAAAATGATGGGCGTAAAAGATTATGTAATGGGGCTGGAGCCCGGCAACTGCTACCCCGACGGGCGCGATGTAATGCGCCAGCAGGGCAAGCTTAAATTTATAAACCCCGGCCAAGAAGTAAAATATGCCATCCATCTTTCGCTGTATAACAGCGAGCAGGACTGGAAAAACGGGCAAAACAAATAAAACCAATTATAAAGGAGAACAAAAATGCCGGTGCAAAAAAAAGTGGTGATTGCGGGGCATGTATGCCTAGATATTACGCCTGTTTTTGGCAATAGCGCGGCAGGGCTAAAGCGGGAGGATATATTTTCTCCGGGCAAGCTTACCCAAACCGAAGGGATTGATATCCATACAGGGGGCGCGGTGGCAAACTCTGGGCTGGCCTTAAAAAAAATGGGTGTAGATGTTGCGTTAATGGGTAAAGTGGGCGAGGATGAACTTGGCCGTATGCTGCGCCATATTATAAAAGGTTACGATGCCGATGGTGATATGATACGTTCGGAGGATTCTTCTACCTCTTACAGTATTGTATTAGCCCCTCCGGGTATGGATAGGATTTTTTTACATTATCCCGGTGCCAACGATACCTTTTGCCTGCAAGATTTAAATATGGAAAAAATAAAGCAGGCGGCGCTGTTCCATTTTGGGTACCCTCCGCTGATGAAAAAAATGTACCAAAACCAGGGCAAAGAGTTGCAGGATATGTTTGCCGCCATCCAAAAAGAGGGGGTTGCCACCTCGTTAGATTTGGCTGCGGTAGACGAATCCTCCGATGCGGGAAAGCAGGATTGGAAGAATATCCTTGTATCCACACTGCCCTATGTAGATTTTTTTGTGCCCAGCGTAGAAGAATTGGGCTTTATGCTAAACAAAAGCCTGTATGACGAATGGCAAAGCCGTGCCAATGGCGAGGATGTAACCAAGTTTATTTCGGTAGAAAAAGACGTAAAACCCTTTGCCCAGCAATTGTTGGATATGGGCGCAAAAGCAGTGCTTATTAAATGCGGTGCGGCGGGCATGTACTATAAAACCTCAGGACAAGACAAAATGCGCCTCTTGTGCGCCCAGCTTAATCTTTCGCTAGAGGATTGGAGCGACAAAGAAGGTTTTGAAAAAAGTTATGTGCCAGATCAGGTGTTGTCCGGCACTGGGGCTGGCGATACCACCATTGCGGCGTTTTTAGCGTCAATTATGCGGGAGTATCCGCTGCAAAAAAGTGTAAGCCTTGCGGCGGCGCAGGGGGCCAGTTGTGTATCTTCTTACGATGCATTGGGCGGCCTTAAAACGCTGGATGAGCTTCAGGCCCGTATAGACAGCGGGTGGGAAAAACAAGACCTCCTCTCTAAACAATACAATTAAATAATACGCACAACCCCCCAATATAGTTGCTATATTGGGGGGTTGTGCTAAAATACGGATAGACTATAAGTCTGCTGGGCTCCTGCCCATAAATGGTACGGTTTGGCAGTAAAAAAGGCCTGTGGCATACAGTGCATTTCGGTAATTGTTATCGAAAATGCTGATTTTTGCTATACAATTTTGGCGATATATTTTATAAAATATAACGCACATAAGAGCGAAGGGAATGTATAATATAGTAAAAAGTAGGATTTATTATTGGGTCTATTTTTGGCAAGATGCATAAGTTATAGGCTTTACATTCACGATATTCGGGGGGAGAAGTAAATGAGTGTAGGAAAAAGTGTACCGCGTATAGATGCGTACGACAAGGTAACAGGCAGGGCAAAATACACCGATGACCTGGTGGAAAAAAATGCTTTGGTGGGTAAAATCTGCCATTCTACCATTGCCAATGGTTTGGTTACCAAAATAGACACCAGCGAGGCAGAAAAAATACCGGGTGTTGTTAAGGTGTTAACCTGCTTTGATGTACCTAACCTGCCCTTTCCTACGGCGGGGCACCCCTGGTCTACCGATCCCGCCCACCAAGACCCTGCGGACCGCTTGCTGTTAAACAGGCGGGTGCGCCTGTACGGCGATGATATTGCCGCCGTTATTGCCGAGGATGAGGTTGCCGCGGCACGCGCTGTGCGCGCCATTAAGGTAGAATACGAAGAATATCCTTTTGTGCTGGATCCTATCGAAGCAATGGAAGAAGACGCTTCTCGCCTGCACGAGGATCACCCCAATAACATTTTAGGGCACAGTTCTTTTGAGCAGGGCAATTTTGAAGAAGCAATACAAGAAGAAGGCCTTATTAAGGTAGAGGGCGTGTACGAAACACCCATTGTGCAGCATTGCCATATCGAAAGCGCGGTGTCATACGCGTATGTTGAGGCGGGTCGCGTAATAGTGGTTTCTTCTACGCAAATCCCCCACATTGTGCGCCGCATAGTGGGGCAGGCATTGGGTCTTCCATGGGGCAAAGTACGCATTATAAAACCCTATATCGGCGGTGGGTTTGGCAACAAGCAGGATGCCCTGTACGAGCCGCTGAATGCATGGTTAACCACACAGGTAGGCGGCAGGTTGGTAAAGTTGGAGCTTAGCCGCGAAGAAGTGTTGTACGATACCCGCGTGCGCCACGGCATGAAGATTTTCCTCGAAACTTACGTAAGGCCAGATGGGCGCATTGTTGCGCGCAATGGGCGTTATTTTTCAAACCAGGGTGCGTATGGTTCTCATGGGCACAGCATTGTATCTAAAGCCATGAGCTCTTTTAGGCAGTTGTATATAGAAGAAAAGGCCCATAAGGTAGAAGCATACACGGTGTATACCAATACAGCCACAGCGGGTGCTATGCGTGGGTACGGTACGCCGCAATCTGTTTTTGCGCTGGAGGCAAACGCCGAAGATGTTGCCCTGCGTCTTGGAATGGACCCGCTGGAGTACCGCCGCAAAAACATGATGCCGGTAGGGTATTTTGATGGGTTTTCTAAAAATGTAAACTATTTTGATAGCTTTAACCAGTGTATAGAAAAAGGCCGCGAATATATAAACTGGGATGAAAAGCGGGAACTTTATAAAAACCAAACAGGGCCCATTCGCCGCGGTGTGGGTATGTCTCTGTTTTGGTATAACACCGCGGTATGGCCCATTTCCATCGAGGTTTCGTCCTGCCGTATGGTGTTAAACCAGGATGGCTCGGTGCAAATACAGCTGGCAGAAACCGAAATTGGGCAGGGAGCCGACACCGCTTTTGCCCAAATGGCGTCCGATACACTGGGCATTTCGTTTGAGAATGTGCACACCGTATCTTCGCAAGACACCGATGTAACTCCCTTTGGTACCGGCGCGTATGGTTCTCGCCAAACCTATGTGGGAGGTATGGCGGTTAAAAAAGCGGCCTCAGAGCTTAAAAGCAAAATTCTTGAATTTGCGTTTGAATATACCCGTATGCAGGTAGACAATATGGATATTGTAGACGACAATATCATCCGCAAGTCGGACAATGCCCACCTTATAAGCCTTGCCGAATTGGCAACAGAGGTATTGTACAGCCCAAACCATGCCTCTCACCTTACATCAGAGGTAACGGCGCAGTGCAAATCCAACGCATACAGCTTTGGGTGCAGCTTTGCCGAGGTAGAGGTGGATATTCCGCTGGGCAAGGTAAAACTGCTGGATATTATAAACGTGCACGATTGCGGCCAGCTTATAAATCCGCAGCTTGCGGCGGCGCAGGTGCACGGCGGGCAAAGTATGTCTATAGGGTTTGGTATGCTAGAGCAGATGCTGTATGACGAAAAAACCGGAAGACTGCTAAACGATAATCTCTTAGATTATAAGCTGTCTACCATTATGGACCATCCCCGGTTAGAAGCCCAGTTTGTAGAAAACTACGAGCCCACCAGCGCATATGGTACAAAAGCCCTGGGCGAACCCCCCACAGTACCCTGCGCACCGGCTATACGCAACGCTGTTTTATATGCCACTGGGGTTGCCATTAACAAGCTGCCCCTTACCCCCCATGTGCTTATACCGGCTTTTAAAGAAGCAGGGCTGATTGCAACCGATGATACCCCCAAAACAGGTGAGGAGTGAGTGCTATGTATGATATTGAAGCTTTGTACGAGGCAGGCAGTGTAGAAGAAGCCATAGCCCTGCGCGGCCAGCACCCAAATGCACTTGTAATTGCGGGCGGAAGCGATGTGCTGGTACAAATACGAGAGGGCAGGCACGCCGGCTGTGAGCTGGTAAGCCTGCAAAAGGTAAACGAGCTTAGGGGTGTTGTGCTGGAAGAAAACGGCGCGCTTTGCATTGGCCCGCTTACCAGTTTTTCTCATATTACCAAAGACCCCATTATTCAAAAATATGTGCCGGTACTGGGTGAAGCTGTAGATACGGCGGGCGGCCCCCAGCTGCGCAATATTGCCACCATTGGGGGCAATATTTGCAACGGCGTAACCTCGGCCGATTCGGCCTCTACCCTTGTAGCGTGGGAGGCCGAGGTGGAGTATACCGGCCCCGAGGGCAAACGTTACCTGCCCATTACCCAGCATTATATTAAAGCGGGGGTTGTGGCTCTGCAGCCCGGAGAGATTTTGACGGCCATTCGCATCCATAAGCAAAGCCACGAAAATTGTTATGGCCATTACATTAAATACGCCATGCGCAATGCTATGGATATTGCAACCTTGGGCTGCTCGGTAAATGTGCGGCTTTCTGCCGATAAAAAAACAGTGGAACGTATGCGCATTGCCTATGGTGTTGCCGGGCCGGTACCCATGCGCGCCCCCAGTGCCGAGGCGGCAGCCAACGGCCAGCCGGTAAGCCTGCAAACGGTAGAAAAGGCGGCAAAAGCCGCCCTGCAAGATGTAAACCCGCGCACCAGTTGGCGCGCCACCAAAGAGGTTAGGTTGCAATTGGTAGAAGAACTTGCAAGACGTGCATTTATTAAATCGATAGAGCTGGCAGGAGGTGCGGTATGATACAACGTGCTTTGGTGCGCTGCACAATCAACGGCAAAGAGACTGAGACAATGGTGGATGTACGCGCATCCCTTACCGATATGCTGCGTAACGATTATAGGCTTACCAGTGTTAAAAAAGGCTGTGAAGTGGGTGAATGCGGTGCCTGCAATGTGCTGATAGACGGCGAGTGCTTTAACTCCTGCATTTACCTTGCAACATGGGCAGACGGTAAAAACATCCGCACGGTAGACAGCTTGCTTGGCCCGGGGGGAGAACTTTCGGAATTGCAGCAGGCCTTTATTGATGATGGTGCTGTTCAGTGCGGCTTTTGCACCCCCGGCTTTTTGATGACAGCGGTAGAAATACTGGAAAGCGGACGCGATTATACAGACGATGAGCTGCGCAAGCAATTGTCTGGGCATTTGTGCCGTTGTACCGGATACGAAAATATTTTTAAAGCGGTGCAAAAAGTGGTGCGCAAATCACTGCAAAAGCAAAAAGCTGGCACTGCGCAATAATTGCCTAGGCATTTTGTGTAAATAAGCAAAAGAGTCACCCTTTATGGGCGGCTCTTTTTGTTGGTTTATAAAGCAAAGTTTATTTTGCAAAGGGGTAGTTTTTATTAAAATACGCCTGTGTTTTGGCATCTATTTCTTTTTCCATGCGGCAGTAAAAATCAATCAGTTCACGGCCTTTTTCGGTAAGCAATGTACTGCCATGCTCGTTGCCCCCGCGGGAGGAGGTAATAACCGCAAAGCCAAGTTCTTGCTCTATAGAGTTTAATATTTTAAGGGCCTTGCTGTAAGACAACTTCATTTTTTGGGCGGCACCTTTTATAGATTGGCAGGCATCAATTTCTTGCAAAAGATTGCGGGGGCCAACCCCAAAAAAAGGCTCTTTATTGCCTATTTTAACACGTACCGAAACCCACATAACGCTTACCCCCACTAAAAAATCCTTATAAATACCTGCATTGTTTAAATTTATTTTAGTATAAGGGGAAAACGCTGTGCCGTCAAATATAACTAGTGCGGGGCAAAGCAGCAGGTATGGTTAAAGCGGGGGTGAAAAAGCGTTACAAAAGTAGAAAAGCTGTGTTGTTTGGAGGTAGAAGCCTTTTAAAAAGTGAATATGCAAACCGATACAGGATGGTACAAGGAATTAAAACAAAAACCCGGCTCCCAGTAAAGGCAGCCGGGCCGGGGTTATGCTTTTGGTTTGCGGTAAAAGGTGTTTTCTAACGGAAGCTTTGTGCGAAAGCTACCATCCAGCTTATAATAGGCGCCCTGGCAGGCGGGGGCAGTGGGTATGGTGGCAAGCTCTCCCACGCCCTTGGCACCGTGGGCAAAGGGGCCATAATATTCTTTTTCTACCATAATAACTTCAATAGGGGGTACTTCGGTGGCACGGAATAACCCCAAGGTGCCGTATTTGGCTTTGGGATATCCGTTTTCCAGCGGGTAGTCCTCTGTTAAACCGTAGCCAAGCCCCATAACTACGCCGCCCTCAATTTGCCCCTCGGCAGATTTGGGGTTTACCACCCTGCCAAGGTCGTACGCGGCGGCAACCCTTGTAAGCTTGCCCTGCTCATCTAAACAAACTACCTGCGCGGCATATCCGTATGCCACATGGCTAACGGGGTAGGGCTTATCACTGCCCAAGGGGTCGGTTTCGGCCAAGTATTCGGCATAGTATTCTTTGCCTTCCAAATCTTGCAAAGCAGCGCCGCCCTTTAAATCTTCTTTTAGCTGTAGGGCCACCCTGCACACCGCTTCTCCGGTTACCAGTGTTTGGCGCGAGGCGGTGGTGGTGCCAGAGTTTGGGGTGCGGATGGTATCGGGGGCTTCTACTACAACATTTTTTGGCGCAAGGCCCGAGGTTTCGCAAAACATTTGTAGTATTACGGTGGCCATGCCCTGCCCAATGCAGGCGGCGCTGGTGCGCACATGGGCTTTGCCGTTTTCTATAGAAAGCGCGCAGCGCCCGGTATCGGGTACGCCTACGCCAAGCCCCGCGTTTTTAAAGCTGGAAGCAATACCGGCGTAGGGAGTGCTTTCGTAAATGTCCTTTACAGCCTCCAGACACTGTACAAGCCCGGTAGATTCGTCGGCAATCTGTCCATTTGGCAGTACCTGTCCGGGGCGCACAGCATTGCGGTAGCGTATTTCCCAAGGGGAAATACCCGCTTTTTGGGCCAGTAAATTAAGCGAGCTTTCCATTGCAAAGGCAGACTGGGTAACCCCAAAGCCCCTAAAAGCCCCGCCAGGCGGGTTGTTGGTGTATACAGTTTGCCCCAACACATAAAAATTTTGAAAATTGTACGGCCCACCGGCATGGGTACAGGCGCGCTGTAATACGGGGCCTGCCAGCGAGGCATATGCGCCGCAATCAGACAAAATATAAAATTTTGCACCCTGTATCATTCCGTTTTCGTCACAGCCAACGGTGCATTCTATTTCCATTGCGTGGCGCTTTGGATGGACGTTGATGCTCTCTTGCCGGGAGAATTTAATTTTAACCGGTTTTTTGGTTATCCATGCGGCAAGTGCGGCATGGTGCTGTACGCTCATATCCTCTTTGCCGCCAAACCCGCCGCCCACAAGGCAGGAGTGTATGTGTACCTTTTCGTTAGGAATGCCAAGTAAACCCGATATCTCGTGCTGCTCGTCGTAAATGCTTTGGCCAGAGCTATATACCAATACGCCATCGTCCCCCTCCGGCAGGGCAATGGCACATTCGGGCTCCATAAAGGCATGCTCGGTAAAAGGCATAGAAAAATGGTTGGATACGGTGTAGCGGCTGTTTTTAAGCGCTTCTTCTACATTGCCGCGGTCTACCTTTTCTTCGCGCAAAAGGTTGCCCTTAGAGTGCACAAGCGGGGCATTGGGCTGTAAGCCCTGCTCTGGCGAGGTTACCGCGGGCAGTTCTTCGTAATCCACCTCAATTAGGGCAAGCACCTCGTCAAGCGCATCTTTGCTGTTGGTTACAGCAATGGCCAGCGCATCGCCAATGTAACGGGTAATACCGCCCTCTGCAATTAGGGCGTCCCAGTCTTTTACCAAATGCCCCACCTTAATGTTGCCACCGGGGGGTACATCGGCAGCGGTAATAATGCGCACGGCATTTGGGTGGGCGGCAGCGGCCTGCGTGCGTATGGCTTTAATGCGTGCACGCGGGTAGCTGGTGCGCAGGGCTTTGCCGTACAGCATATCATCAAAAGTAAGGTCATCTACATATATGCCGGTGCCCAGTGTTTTTTCTCTTGCGTCCAGCCTAAATATATCCTCGCCCAGTTTGCCGGTAAATACCGGCTGGGGCGGCAGGGGTTTGTTTTCACGCAAAAAGTCGGCCGCCATTAATATGGCGTCCTCTATTTTTACATATCCGGTGCAGCGGCAAATATTGCCCCGCATTGCTTTTTTTACTTCTTCGCGGGTGGGGGCAGGGTTTACATCCAGCAAGCCCTTTGCGCACATTACCATACCCGGTATGCAAAAACCGCATTGCACGGCTCCGGCATCTGCAAAGCAGTGCGCATACACCTCTTTTTCGCGGGCAGACAATCCCTCAAGCGTAACAATGTGCTTGCCCTCTAGCTTTGCTAGGGCAAACAAACAGGCGCGGCTGGCCTTGCCATCAATTAAAACGGTGCATGTGCCACAAGCGCCGGCGTTGCAACCGTCTTTGCAAGAGGTGAGACGCAAATCGTCACGCAAAAATTCTAAAAGCTTTTTGCTTTCGTGTGTTGTTTGTATAAATTGTTCGTTTACATAAAAACTAGCTATAATGCTCACCCTTTCATGCTAAATGTAAACAGGCAAAAAAAGCTTGTTTAAACCAAAAAGCAAATTGAAACTGGTAATACTATTATAGCTATTTTACAAAACAACAACAATGAACAAAATGTACAATTTACAGTATATTTTTTATACGGCCAAGCCACAGGCAGGCCTCTAAAACAGCCCCGCCAAGGCAGCGTGCTTTGTCCGAAATGCTATAGCAATCCACATCTTTTGCAGGGCGGGGGTCTACATCGACACATTTTAGCCCTTTGGGTATGGTTATCCCCTCGGCAATAAGCCCCCGCAGGGTGCCGGTAAGGGGAGAGAACACGGGGTTTTCATCGATATAAAACAGGATATCTTCTTTATTTACAACATCCCCAATGATATGTTTATGCCGTACAATGCCCCCAAACGGCGCATGCACCACCCGCTCGGCAGATTTGCCGCCAAGCTCCCCGGGGATGCCGGTATTGGCAAGGGCGCTGCCCTCTAAAATAAGGCGACCAAGGTTGTGCCCGCGCATAGTTTCTACCACCACATCCACATCCTGCTGGGCGCAAAAGCCGGGGCCAAGGCCAATGGTAAGGGGGGCCATTTGGCGGTTGGTGCCTATATTGCGTTTGGCAATAATGGCGTCTACCAAAATGCCCGGCTGCAACTGGGGCAGGCAATCAGCTTTTGGGTCTACCAATAGGGGCACCCTGCCGCTGGCCCATACGTCAATGCATTCGTCGGCCGTGTTAACACGCACCGCGGTTACATCCTCTACGGTATAGGTACTTTCTTTTACGGCGGTGCACAGTGCAACAGTGCGCCGTATAGCTAAGGGTACGGGGGTTTCTAATATTAAAACGGCAAACCCCGCCCGCCATAATTTTTGTATTACGCCAGTGGCCAAATCTCCGCCGCCGCGCACGGCAACAACGGGCAGATTGTTTTTTAAGGCCTTTTCCACAAAATCTCTCCCCAGTTTTGCCGGGCGCTGCCGGCTATAATACACTCCATCGTTTGCATAAAAGGCGCAGGAAGCAGGCTTACCAGTTGCCGTGCCAATGCAAAGGCGGCTTCATCCTCAATTTGGTTTATAAAAAGTACCCGCTTGCCAACCGCTTTTGCAAAAAGCCCGTTTGGGGCAAAAATAACGGCGGCAATGTGTTGCAACCCAATGGGCTGGTTTGGCTGTATACCGGTAAGTTCTTTAAAAATAGCAAAGCGGTGTATGTAATCCTCGGTGGCGGGTTTGCCTAGTGCCCATAGCGGTATAACCCCCACGGTGTGGGTGGTAAAGGAGGGGATGACAGGCTCGTGCGGGGCCCAGCCCTTTAAAGGCAAAGTGCGCGAGCCATCGCTTTCCATCACTGCCGCGTCCATTTGTTGCACAAAATACGCAAGCTCATCGTTTGGCAGGGAAGAAAGCTTGCCGCTTACAGGCTCTATGGTACCACAAAAATAAACACCGGGCTGCAAGGGCAATGCCGCCCGTAGCTGATTGGCAGATTGCAAAAACAAACGACAGGGGATGGGCGCCTGCCGCTGCATGTGGGTGGTGGTTGTGGCCATTACACAGGGCGCGTTTGCGTGTTTTGCCAGTTGCCACAGCAATGTGGTTTTGCCGCCGCTGCCAACAATGGCAATTTTGTCTCCGGTGTTTAGGGGCAATAGGCTTGTTATCTGCTGCATTGTGTATACTCTGTTCCCATTTCGTTTTTTTTAGCACTGTAAACAGCTTGATACGGAATATTGTTTTGCTGCATAAGCTGCTTTACCATTTTTAGCTGGCTTGGGTTTACGCGCAGGCAAATGCCGCACCCCGCCGCTATTTGGGAAGGCAAAGACATAACGCGCACGGCAACTTTTTGCGCCAGCAAAACCTTTTCGGCAAAAATAGCCTCATGGGTGTTTTCAAAAGTAAAGAGGTATTCCAATAGAACCTCCTTGTTTTACAGGTTAATTACCTTTTTGCCCTGTGCCATAACGGTGGTAATGCCGTACATATTGGTAACTTCGCCAATTGCCAGTTTATCGGCAATTCCGTAGTAATTAAGGCAGGTGCCGCAGGTGCTTATTAAGGTGCCCTTGGCAGAAAGTGTTTGCAGGTCCTGCAATACGGTAGAATCTTCGCCCGTAAGGTATGCGCCCGAGTTATAAAAAAGAATATGTTCGGGCGGGGTGTCCAGCTCTGTTAAAGAGAAAATAAAGCTTTTCATTAAAATTTTGCCCAGTTCCTCTTCGCCCTTGCCCATGCAGTTGCTGCCAATGGCAACAATCAACTCGGTGTCGCCGGCGCCCTTTTCGGCAGAAGTTACACCCGCTGCAACGGTAATGTTTACAAGAATGTTCCCGTCTGCTTGCGCGGCACTGGTAATGCTGTGGCCCATGCCGGTTGCCATTTTTTCTAGGTTTTGGCGGGCGATATCGTTGTCTACCAGTACGGCAACCTCGCCGCCCTGTGCAGCCAATTTACGGATTGCTTTTTTTGCCTCGATAACAGGGATGGGGCAGGGTTTGCCAACAACATTAATCATTTCCATAAGTGCATCTCCTTTTTATTTGCGTGGGGTATAACGTACCGCTTACAAAAGCAGTACGGGGGTATCATCGTAAGGGGTTACCTGGCCTATAATGGCAGCGCTGGGGTCGTCTTTTTGGATATCCGTAAGCAAAGCTGCGGCATCTTTTTCTGCCACACAAAAAAGCAGGCCGCCGGAAGTTTGCGGGTCAAAAACAATCTCCTGCATGGCGGCTGGCACATTGCTTACATCAACTCTGCCATTTAAAAAGTTGCGGTTGCGCTGCCCGGCAGCGGTGGCTAAATAGTTCTCGGCATAATCGTATGCGTGGGGCAGCAGAGGCAACTGTGCAGAATCGATTACCAGCGTAAACTTTTCGGCAGACATTTCGCAGGCGTGAGCCAGCAGGCCAAAGCCGGTAACATCGGTACAGGCGCTTACATCGTACTTTTCCATCTTTTCGGCGGCGTATTTATTTAAACGCTCCATAGAAGAAGTTGCGGCGTTTACAGCATCCGGCGTTGCCAAGCCCCCCCGCAGAGCAGACATTACGAGGCCAACACCCAGTGGCTTTGTAAGAATAAGGCACTCTCCCGCACGGCTGGCGGTATTGCGCAGTACCCTTTGCGGGTGGACGCTGCCCGTAACGGCAAGGCCATATTTTGGCTCGTGGTCGTAAATGGAGTGTCCGCCGCAAATGATTGCACCGGCTTCCAGTACCTTTTCGGCACCGCCTTGCAGCATTTCTTCCAGCAGTTTTTTATCCATACTTTGAGGAAAGCATACTAAGTTAAGCGCAAACAGCACCTGCCCCCCCATGGCGTAAACATCGCTAAGTGCATTGGCGGCGGCAATGCGCCCAAAGGTACGGGGGTCTTCTACCATAGGGGAGAAAAAGTCTACCGTAGAAATAATAGCCTGTTCGGCAGACATTTGGTACACCGCCGCATCGTCGGAGGTATCATAGCCTACCAGTAGGTTGCCCGAAGGAAAAGCGGGCAATTTTTTTAAAATGGCAGATAAATCTCCCGGCGCTATTTTTGCGCCGCAGCCACCGGAAGTGCAACTGGATAAAAAACTCAACATAACCGCCGCTTTCTTTAAAAATAGGGGAGCCGCCATAAAGGGACGGCGCGTATTAAATATGTGTTTTAGATATTTAAAAATAAGCACGGCTTAAAGCAGAGAATGTGCGGCCCCAAAAACAAGGTCGCTTTTAAGCGGGCTTTTGGTATATTATAAACACAAGTAAAGTACAGCAGGGCATGGGGGCAACTATGAATATTACAGCTATTATTATGGCGGCAGGCAGCTCTAAAAGGCTGGGCAGCAACAAGCTGTTTTTAACCTACAAAGGGCAAACGCTTTTGCAGCACACCTTGCAGGTGGTGCGGCAGGCAGGTTTTTGGCAAACGTTGGTGGTGCTTTCTCCGCAAAATGCGGCCCTTGCAAACCTGCCAAAAGAGGTGCCGACTGTTATAAATACCGAATATGCCAAGGGGCAAAGCGCCAGCGTAAAGCTGGGGGTAGAGCATGCCACCGGGGATGCATATGTGTTTTTTACGGCCGATCAGCCTTATTTGGATGTAAAATCGATCTGGCAGATTACAGAAAAAGCCACAGAAAAAACAATAGTGGTGCCCACCATAAAAGGCAGGCAGGGCAGCCCGGTGTGCTTTGGACGCTTGTTTAGGCAAGAGCTGCTTGGCCTACAGGGAGACGAGGGCGGGCGCCCGGTTAAAAAGAACCACCCGGAAGCCTGTATTTTGGTAGAAATAGAAAACCAAAAACTTTTTTACGACATTGATACCCCGCAGGATTACGAAGATTTGCTGCAAAACAAAGACTAAACCTGCCCCGCAATTTGTGCCAAGGCCTCTAAAACATAATCAATCTCTTGCATGGTGGTAAAGTAGCCGGGGCTTAAACGCAGGGTACCGGTAGAGATTGTTTTCGCGGTTTGGTGTGCCAGCGGGGCACAGTGCAGGCCACTGCGGGCAACAACGCCGTAAGTATCGTACAAAGTTTGGGCCAGCTCGCCCACATCTTGCCCGGGGAGCGTAATAGAAACCACAGGGGCTGTTTTGGTTGCGTCTTTTGTGCCGTGCATTGTAAAAGGCAGGCAGGCCAGTCCGTCTAAAAGGCGGGCTGTTTTATTTTGCTCCTCGGCCTGTATGGCGCTTATGCCAATACGTTCCAGCTCTGCTATGGCGGCGCCAAGGCTTACAATGCCAACAGTGTTTTGGGTGCCGGGCTCGTACTTATCGGGCAAAAACTGCGGCTGCTCTAAAGATTCGGAAGCGCTGCCGGTGCCGCCGGTTATCCAAGGGTCAATCCGTTTTTCTACGCCGGGGCGCAGGGCAAACCCGCCAATGCCTTCTAGCCCCATCAGGCTTTTGTGGCCGGTAAAGGCAAGCACGTCAATCTGCATTTGCTCGGCATCAATGGGTAAAAAGCCGGCGGTTTGGGCGGTATCTAAAATTGTTACCAAGCCATATTTTTTGGCCTCTGCAAACAATTGCCCAATGGGCAAAATGGTACCTAGCACATTAGAAGCATGGCTGGCAACAAGGGCTTTTGTGTTGGGGCGGATATAGCTTGGCAAAATAGTAGGGTCTAGGCTGCCATCTGGCGCACAGGGCAGCCAGGTTACTTCAATTAAGCCCTGCTTTTGCATCAGGTGTAGCGGCCTTGCCACTGCATTGTGCTCTATCATGGTAGCCAAAACATGGTCACCTGCTTTTAGCAAGCCGTGCAATACCATGTTTAGGGCAGCGGTTACGCCGGAGGTAAATAGAACCTGACGTGGGTTTTGCAGGTTAAAAAAGCGGCATACAGCCAATCGGGCATCCAGCGCAATGTTTACAGCGTCTAAACCCGGCATATTGCGTCCGGCGTTTAAATGCAAGTTTTCGTTTACATAACGGGTAACGGCCTTTACCACTGCGGGTGGTTTTTTGCAGGAGGTGGCCGCGTAGTTCATATACACATGCTGCAAAAAAACGCCTCCGTAAATAGTCATACTTATAACACTGTCTTTTAAGTGAATGCTACCATATTTTTAATAGAAGTACAATTATAAAGTGAGCATAAACAAAAACAAGAGCAATAGCAAATAAAAGAATTAAAATACATACAACAATGTTTGGCGGGGCAAAATACGGGGCAACATATAGGCTTTTAAAACAGCGAATTTTCATCTGTTTTTCATGTTGTATACAACAATCCGCAATAAAGGCAATTGCTTGTTTGCCTTTATTGCGGATTGTGTTTTTTGTATATAGTGAAATTTTATGCACCGGCTCCGTTTCGGGCAGCTGTTCTTACAGAAAATGTTTTTACATCGTAAAAATAGTCTAGGGCTGCCCTGCGGCAACTTTCTACGTGGGTGCGCATATAGTTAGAGGCTTCCTCAAACTTCTCTTCAATTAACAGGTTGATGATGGTTAAATGCTCCTGCCGTGCGTCGTGTATCTTTACTTCGTTTTGCTTGCTGGCAATAACAACCCGTGTGTTTTCTTCAAAAAGCTTATGCATCATATCTATAATAAAACGGTTGCCACATTGGTCTATTATATAAAGGTGCATATCGGTATCTTTATGAAAGCCCACTGTTACATCGTGTTCCTCGCCGGAAAATTCTTCTCTAAATTCCAGCAATTTATCCATCGATAAATGCGGGCCCGCCATGCGCAGCGCCACCGGCTCTATTTCGATGCGTGCCTGGAATATCTGCACAACATCGTTTAAAGAAATATCTGTTATGTATATTCCCTTTTTGGGCATTACCTTAATAAACCCATCCTGCTCAAGGCGGCTTATTGCCTCGCGCACGGGCGTTCTGCTAAAACCTAGCTCGGCAGAAAGTTGCCCTTCGTTTAAAAAGGTGCCGGGTATATATTCACATGTAATTAGTTTTTCTTTTATAATGTCGTAGGCAAGGTTTTTCAAATCCCTGTTACTGTTGGCCACAAAAGATCCCCCTTTGTATCGGTTTGCCTATATCTCCCAAAATAGGCCCGTCCGTAAACGTATTTTATAAGTATACAACAATTATTTGTGCTTTTCAATTGATATTATCTACATATTTGTGCGCCTCTTTTATAATACCTTATTTAATATAGGGTGCGCTGATATTTAAATAACGATACAGCGATTATAAAAATTGAAATTTGTAATAGAGATTACAGAAAAACGTTTAAAAGCAAACTTAGCAAAACGCACAATTTTAAAATAAAATCATTGTAAATTATGCTAATTGCGGTTTCGGTATACATGTTGTATACTTCATTTCGTTGACAGAAATTTCACATGCACAAAACAGGAAAAGGTCTTTTACCATATCCCAATTTATTCTCTAGGAGGAAACAAGATGTCCAGCAAAAAAACGTTGAAACAGGTACTGGCAGAAAGCGACAAGTGCTTTTTGGTTCCGTGTGTATACGATTGTGCATCCAACCATGCAATGGAAATGTGCGGCTACCCGGTAACACTGCTGTCTGGCGGCGAAGTTTCGATTGCAATGAATGGTGTAATTGACTATGGCTTTACAAACCTTACCGATTTGGAATGGATGGTAAGCCGCGTGGCAACAACCAGCAGCATACCTCTTATTTGTGATATTGAGGACGGATTTGGTGGGCCTTTGGCTGTATACCGTAGTGCCAAGCGTTTGGCGGCAGCCGGTGCAGCGGCACTTCAGCTAGAAGATGCAAGCGACATGGAAGATTCTACCGGTATACTGCCCCGCGCCAAATTTATGGCTAAGGTACGCGCCGCAATTGAGGCATTAAAAGGCACCGATTGCATGTTGATTGCACGCAGCAATGCTGATCCTGAAGACCCCGAAATGATGAAAGAGGGCTGCGAGCGTTTGGCCGAAGCACAAGAACTTGGCGCAGAGCTTGCCATGCTGGTAAAAGTTACCACACTGGAAAAAGCACAAGAAATGGCAAAAATTGTTACCGGCCCCAAAATTTTTGCTGATGTACGTGCCGATAAAGGCATCCCTAACGTAACAATGGATCAACTTACACCGCTTAACTTTATTATGTGTTCTACCCACTTTACCATGAAAGCTGCAATGGAATGCATGCTGGAGCATGGCATGGCAAACTTTAAAGACCAAAGTGTTGCCTATACCTTTACACATGCACAGGCCACCGGAGACATGGGCTTTTCTGCTTCGCCTA
Source organism: Oscillospiraceae bacterium (assembly GCA_047972265.1). GTDB lineage: Bacteria > Bacillota > Clostridia > Oscillospirales > Ruminococcaceae > JAAYCI01. The sequence continues at coordinate 64,748 of JBKEAM010000102.1, forward strand.
TGTTTGACCCGCAAAGCTACATGGTACTAGAAAACAAATTTACCCAAGAAGACAAAACCTACACCATTGTGGGCAACGCAGTAGAAGATTACCCCGAAGGATTTGTGCGGGTAGACATTGAAGATAGAATTTAACAGCAAAATACGAATGGGAAAGAGGTGCGGGTATGAGTGAAGTGAAACATCCGGCAGCACAAAAGCTGCGCGAACTTTTAAAAGACAACAAGGTACGCATTGTACCAGAGCTGCACGACTGTGCATCGGCCAAAGCCGCAGAGATGAATGGGTTTGACGTAATCATGGTTAGCAGCGGAGATTTGGCCTGCGCGCTAACAGGCATTCCGGATTTGCAGCTGCTTTCTATCGACGATTTTATCAGCGTTACAGACCGTATCACCAATATGACAGATATGCCCCTGATTATTGATGCAGACGACGGCTTTGGTTTTGGGCGCGGCCTAAACACCTACTACGGCTGCAAACGCATAATGAAAGCCGGTGCAGCAGGCGTATTGGTAACCGATACAGCCGAGCTTGGCAAAGATGGCCAGTTGCCCATTGACGAAGCCGTACTGCGCTTTAAAGCTGCCCGCGATGGCCTTGGCGATGGATTTTTGATTGCGCGCTGCGACAGTGACATCGAAAATGATTTTGAAGACACTGTAGCACGCTGCAAAGCCTATATGGAAGCCGGCGCCGATATGATGTGCATTTTGTGGATGCACAAAGTAAAGGGCAACAAATACGACGTTTGCAAAAAGTTAAGCGATGCCGTTAACTGCCCCATGTGGTACCCCGACATTTGCGGAGAATCTCATGACCCCAATGAGATTACCATGGAAGAATTACAAAAACTGGGCAACTACAAATTGGCTGGTGTTCACTACTCTATGCATGCTGCCATGCTTGCTATGCTGGATGTGGGCCGCCACGTAATGAAAGACCAAAACAACAATTATGTAGATTACCACTTTGATGACACAGGGTATAAGTGCTTTACCACCATGAGCATGTTTGGCCTTACCGACGGATACTGGGTAGAAAAAGAAGGCCGTTATGTTACAAATCCCCAAGATTCAATCGCAAAGCGCAATGCAGATTATTTTGTGCGCGAAGATGATGTATTTGACCCAGACAAGAAGTAAAAAGAGGATTTAACAGGTTGTTAAGCATGCAGGAGTGCATGCATAAAATATTAGGAGGTTTTTAAAATGGCAAAGCGTTTTATTAGTTTAATGCTTGCAGCTGCGCTTACCCTTATTTTAGTGGCTTGTGGCGGAACCGCCGCATCTTCTCAGGGAAGTGCCAGTGGCACTACGTCCGGCACTGCTGCCTCGGGCGAAACAATTAAAATTGGTGTTTTGACCGACCGTTCTTCCGCGGCCGCCGCAACAGTAGTATGGGGCGAAACCGGCGCGGCACTGGCTGTAAAAGAAATTAACGATGCAGGCGGCATCAACGGTAAAATGGTAGAACTTGTATACCGCGATACCGCTTCCGATTCTGCCAACGTAGCACAAAAATCCACCGAGCTTGTTGCCGAGGGCGTGGTTGCCATTTTAGGCCCCAAGTCTGACGGCGAGGCACCCACCGGCGCACAATGGGCCGAGGCCAACAAGTTCCCCATGGTAACCCCCTGCACCATGAACACCCGCGTTACCATCGAAAATGCTTCTCGCTACATGTTCTCCTGCGGGTTTAACGCATGGGCCATTGCCAACATGAACGCCGAATATGCAAAATCTATGGGCTATACTTCTGCATACTTCATCGGCAACGACGGCGGTGCCTCGGGCGACAGCCGCGACTTCTTCTACAAAGCTTTGGGCTCTGATTTTTCAAACCTCGGTTCTAGCCAGGTATCTGCCAATGCTACCGAGTTTTCCAACATCATTTCCTCTGTTGTGGGCAAAGACCCCGACGTTATCATTGGCGCTGTTGCAGGCCCCAACTTTGTATCTCTTGTAAACCAGGGCCAGCAGTTTGGCCTGTGGGAACAGTGCGATTACCTTGGCTGGTACACCTGCGATTCTACCAACACCACCGCTTTGGCTCAGGCCGGCAACTATCCTTACGGCAAAGTACATGGCGTAGACCTGTGGCCTTTCTGGATGGATGAAATTGATGGCAACGAAGAACTTGTTAATGCTTATATGGAACTTGGCGGCGACGGCATTCTGCCTTCTGACCTTGGCTATACCTGGTACATTGGTACCCGCGCCATTATCGAAGCATTGAAAGCCACCGAAGACTGGACCCCCGAAGGCGTAACCAACTCTTTAGAAACCGTTCGTTTTGACACCATCTACGGCAAAGACATCGGCTTCCGTGATTTTGACCACGTTATGAACCACTCTTACTACTATGTAACAGCAGTAGAAGATACCACCGGCAAATGGGAAATTCCGGTAGGCGACGTGCTGAATGTGTATACCGCAGAAGACATATTGCCCACCAAAGAAGAAATGCAAGAATATGCCAAAGAAGCCGGTCTTACTTTTAAAGACCTAAGCGAGCTGGCATAACAACAGCAACAACCCAATATACCTTATAAAGTCGTGAGGCAGGCGGCCATAAAAACTCCGCCTGCCTCTTTGTATTTACGCAAATACTATTTGGATTGAGGTTTAAGCAATGACTGTATCGTACTTTTTTCAAACCTTAGTTACCGGCCTTAGCAGCGGTATGGTTTCGTACATGATGGTAGCGGGTATGTCGCTTATTATCAGCGGTATGAACATGGTTAACTTTGGTCAGGGAGCCTTTTTTGTACTAGGTACATATCTTACCTATACAATTAGCGCCCAAATGGGCTTTTTGCCCGCCATTATTATAGCCCCGCTTATTGTAGGCGGCCTTGGCTATTTTGTAGAGCGCGGTGTGCGCCCCTTGTTTGGCAAAAACATGCTGTACATTATGCTGCTTACCTTTGGTGTGGCATATATCGTAAGTGATTTAATGGTTATGATATGGGGCTATTCCATTCGTCTTATGAAGCTGCCCACCTTTTTAAATGGCTCGGTTGCTTTATTTGGCATCAACTTCCCCGTGTACTACATCTTTATGATAGCGGTTGGCGCTTTAATCGCCTTTGGTTTTTGGTTTATGCTTAACAAAACCAAGCTTGGCATGATGATGCGCGCTATTATCAACGACAGGCAAATGGCCTCCTGCCTTGGCATCAATGTAAGCCGCCTGTTCTCTGTTATGTTTATGATTGGCATGGGCATTGCGGGCCTTGGCGGTGTTATACAGGCACCTATTACCGGTATGAGCCCCAAAGAGGGTCTATCCATCTTTGGTAATATTATGCCCATTTTGATGATTGGCGGTATGCGCAACATGAACGGATGCCTGCCCGCTGCCTTGCTGGTAGGGCTGGTAAACGCGTTTGGCGCTATTTATCTGCCGCAGCTGTACAACCTACTGCCGGCGGCACTTATGGTAATTTGCATGTTTATTAAACCTCAGGGCATCTTTACCAAAAAGGAGGCCAAATAATGAAAAGCAGGTTAAAAGCCATTCCGCAAACAAAACGAGATTTGTTTATGGGCGTTTTTACGCTGGGCATTATTTTAATCGCTTCCTTCTTTGCGTCCGATTCGGTTGTGGACTTTTTGTGCCGCATGGTTATTTACATGCTGTTTGCTTCAGCTTGTAACATCATTCTTGGGTTCGGCGGGCTTCGTCCTTTGGGGCAGGGTACATATTTTGGGTTTGCGGCCTATGCATACCTGTTTATGATTGTGCGCCTGCAATGGCCGGTAGGTTTGGCCTTGCCCATGGCTTTGCTTTGCAGTGTGGGCCTTTCTGCCTTAGTGGGCTTTTTGTGCCTGCGTGCCAACGATGATATGGCCTTTGCATTTATGAACATGGGTATAAACACCATGTTATTTACCATGGTGCAAAAGCTGCAAATTGTAGGCAGTGATACCGGCATTACCGGTGCTTCTCGTCTGCCTTTTGCAACCAGCACCCGCGCAAACTTTTATTTTTGCTTAGTGGTTGTAGCTGTTTGCATCCTTGTTATATGGCTGTTTTACCGCTCTCCCTTTGCGTCGGTATTAAAAGGCAGCCGCGAAAACCTAGAGCGCCTTACCTTTTTGGGCTACAACACACGTAATATCCGCTTGGTAGCGTACATTATCTCTGGTTTGTTCTGCTCTATTGCGGGGCTTTTGTACTCTATGCGCAACATGGGCGCATTCCCAACCATGATTTCGCCAAATACCTCTTTAGACGCATTGATTATGTGCCTGATAGGTGGTATGAACAGCTTCTTTGGCCCCATTTTGGGTGCGGCTGTTATGACGGTTATCAACGTGCAGTTGCCTATTTACACACAATACTACCAAGCTATTTTGGGCGTTATTATTGTTTTGTGCGTATTGTTTTTGCAAGGCGGTATGTTGCACGACAAAACCACCCGCGATATTGATGGTGGAGATAAGAAAAACGGCGGAAAGAAGAAGCCCATTCAGGTGGGAGGCGTGCAGAAATGAGTGAAGCAATTTTAAAAGTAGAAAACCTAAACCGCTTTTTTGGAGAATTGCAGGCGGTTAAAGAGGTTAGCTTTGAAGTGCCGGACGGCCAAGTACGGGCAGTAATTGGACCAAACGGCGCAGGCAAAAGCACGCTTATGGACCTTATTTGCAACCGCACTACTCCCAGCAGCGGCCGGGTGTTTTTTCAGGGCGAAGATATTACCGGTGTTGCCCCCAACAAAATAGTGCATAAGGGCATGTGCAAGTGTTTTCAAATCAGCCGTATTTTTACCAACCTAACTGTTTTTGAAAATATTCAAATTGCACGCATCAACATGAATAAAAAGGGTTACCACTTTTTGCCGGTAAAACAAAACTATCTGCGCGATGAGATAGAGCATTACGCAGAGCTGGTGGGTATATCCGATAAAATAAACGAGATTGCCGGGTTTTTGTCTTATGGTGACCAGCGCCGTTTGGATATCTCTATTGCTTTGGCAATGCAGCCCAAACTGCTGATATTGGACGAGCCTGCGGCAGGCGTTGCGCGCGATGAAGCGCATAAGTTGATGCAGCTTGTACGCGAGTTGGGACAAAACCAAAATATGACCATGCTGTTTATAGAGCATGACATGGACATTGTATTTAACTATTCCGACGTAATTTCGGTTATGAGCAACGGCGCCATGCTTGCTACCGGCACACCGGACGAAATTAAGAAAAACGACTTTGTGAAAGAAGCGTATCTTGGGGGTGGCGAAGAATGAGTATTCTTACCTTAAAGGATGTTAACGCTTACTACGACAAAAGCCATATTTTATTTGGTGTAAATATGGAGGTAAACGAGGGCGACGCTGTTTGTCTTTTGGGGCGTAACGGCGTGGGCAAATCTACCACCATGAAAACCATTATGGGGCTTATTAACCCCAAAGAGCACTGCAAAACCGAGGGCAATATCATTTTTAACGATAAAGATTTGGTGGGGCGTACTTCTTACCAAATTGCACAGCTTGGTATTGCTTATGTTCCACAAGGGCGTCATATTTTCCCGTCTCTTAGCACGCGCGAAAACCTGCTGATGGGTAAGCGCAAGGGTATAGATGGCAGCACCTATTGGGATATAAACCGTGTATACGAGTTGTTTCCCCGTTTAAAAGAGCGCGAAAACTCTATGGGCGGTAAACTATCCGGCGGCGAACAGCAGATGCTGGCGGTTGCCCGTGGATTGATGCAAAACCCCAAACTGATGCTGCTGGATGAAATTACAGAGGGTCTTGCACCCATTATTGTAAAACAGCTGGCCGAAATTGTTACCGAGCTTGTAAAGCGCGGCGTAACCATTTTGGTGGCAGAACAAAGCGTTAAATTTGCGCTTTCGGTAAGCAGAGACTGTTACATTTTAGAAAAAGGCGCGGTAGTGCACCACGAAGAAACCGCAAAGTTAAGCGACGATACCATTCAACGGTATTTGGGCACTTAATAAGTTTTAGCAATTGCCGCCCGGCAGCTTAGCCGGCGGCTGTTGCTGTACTTGTAACTGCAAAAAGTACGCCCGTTGTTTTAAGGGCAGGCCAACTACGCCAAAAGCGGGGTTAGTTAAAGTATGCGTTATTTGCGGTTTAATGGGATGAAATTTATATCTGCAACATATCTATTATCAATTTTATAGGCATAATTTTTTAGGAGGAAGAACCCGAAATGAAACGGATAGTATCCTTTTTTGGTGACAAGAGCGAAGTATTTGAAATGTTGAATATAAAAGCCGAAGACTATGCAAAAGAAGCCGGCTTTGAATACAAATGGGTGCCTCAAACCCCGTTTAATCAACAACAGGTAATTGAAGAGTTGCAAAACGCCGATATGGGGATTATTGACGTAGAACCCTATAACGAAGAGATTTTTAGCCAGGTGCACCAAAAATGTAAACTGCTTGTCCGTTTTGGAGTAGGGTACGACAAGGTGGATTTACAGGCTGCTGCCAAGTATGGTATGGCCATTGCCCGTACCACCGGGGCCAACACGCTTGGCGTAGCCGAAATGGCTTTTTCGCTAATTATGTCTGCCCGGCGCAAACTTAAATTTTTTGACGAATGCACCGAAACCGGCAACTGGGAAAAGGTAGTGGTAAACGAGACCATTGGCGCTACCATTGGTATTTTGGGTTTTGGCTCTATCGGCCGCGCCCTTGCTACCTTGTTTAAAGGGTGGGACTGCAATATTATTGCGTACGATCCGTTCCCCAACGAGAAGCTGATGGAAGAACTGGGCGTAAAGCTGGTAGGGCTAGAAGAATTGTTTGAAATCGCAGACGCCATAAGCCTGCACCTGCCCTATACACCCGAGACACATAACCTAATTGGGGAAAAGCTGCTGTCTAAAATGAAGAAAAGCGCAGTGATTGTAAACACCTCTCGCGGCAATATTATTGATGAAGAAGCGCTGTATCACGCGCTAAAAAACAAAACCATTGGCGCCGCCGGGCTGGATGTATTTGCACAGGAGCCTCTACCCACAACTTCTAGCTTAATTGGGCTGGATAACATTGTGCTTACACCCCATGTTTCTAGCCAAACAGAAGAGTCTTTATGGCGCATTTACAAAATGGCCATTGATATTGCCATCGATTTTGAAAACGGCAAAGATTCTCCCCATATTCTTAACCCAGACTATAAATAAACGATGCTCAAGTTGTTGGTTTATGCGGAGGCATGACCTTTGCACATAAACCGAACAAAATTGAGAAAAAGAGCCAGGCGAAAAATTTCGCCTGGCTAAATGGTTGATAGGGCCTGTGCGGCAAATGTTTTGCATGGTGCTAAAACCACATGTTAAACGGCAGAAAAGAGGTTGTATAAACATGAAAAAATACCTAATAGGGATAGACAATGGTGGAACGGTAAGTAAAGCAGCGCTGTTTGATGTGGAAGGGCACGAGATAGCGCATGCCTCACGCCAAACGCCAGTAATTACCCCAAAGC
>JBKEAM010000103.1:0-12809 GCA_047972265.1 Oscillospiraceae bacterium
CAGCACCCGAGCCCCAGCGCCGACTGAACGAACAACAAATTAGCTGCTCCAAGGTGCTAACCTTTTCGGGGACCTATTGCTAACATTTTTACTTGACGAACACATTAATGTATGTGATATAATAATTTAGTGTATAAAATATGCTTTTTGCCGCTAAATTTATTTTGCCTGCAGGTTCATCTTTATTGCAAAAAGAATGGGATAAAAAGGTATGAACGAACATCGGTCAAAAGAACTGGATCTATTTTATTTTGTCGGTAAGTTTAGCCATATATTATACATTGGTTAGTTACCCGGGTATATTTTTTACAGATACATTGGATAGATGGCTAAATATCCCCAGAATTATTTTAAATAGGGAGCCCACGCCGCTGTGGCTAAATCCGATTCCTTCGTTTTTTATGATCCTTCTGTTTGAAATTACCGGCAGTTATGCATCATTGACTTTTTTGCAAAGCTTTGCGCTTTGCTTTACCACTTGTTTGTTGATTGAAAATTTACAAATAAAATTAAAATGGCTGGCACTTGTAATATGTTTGAACCCACTTGTTATTGGGTACAGTGCGCTTGGAGACATGGGCGTTGTTTGCCTTATAGCTATAAATTTAATTGCATTGTCACTGTTTAAAATTGGCGAGGCAGAAAAGTTTTCTCGCTTAAAAAACATTGGCGTATTTTTGCAATTTGCTTTGTATACTGTTTTATTGGTAGGGTTTAGGGCCAATGCCCTTACACTAATTCCGCTTTTTGCAGTTTTAGGGTATATCGTTTGCAAAAAAATCAAATCAGTGGCAACGTATGTTTTTCTCATGTTGGGCATGGTGGTTGGCATCGGGGTGGTTTTTTTGGCTCCGGCAGCGGTGGGGGTGCAAACTTACAATGCTTCGAGCGCAGGGTTTACATGGGAGATACTGGGCACAATTAACCGCATGCCAGAGCATAAAAAAGAAGAATACATCCACTTTTTAGATGATGTTAGGGGCACAGGTTCTACCAAAGAGGCACTGGAGCAGTACAATACCAACAATGTAAATTCTTGGTTATGGAGTGCAATGCCGGTACAGGCAATAGGTATCGAAAAAGGCAGCGGGCAAATTTACGATAAGTACATGCACCTTTGCTTTAACGAGACAGGATATTTTTTACAAAATAAGGTTGAACTTATTGGGCATACAATGGGTGTGCAAAAACCGCTGGATAACCTTGCAATTACCTATAAGGCAAATCAAGATATGAATCAGGTAGGATTTGTGGACAGCCCCCGAAGGCATGAGTTTATAAATAATGTTAATGGATTTATTAATGGTGTGGCGATAGTAAGAATGCCTTGGATATGGTTTTTATTTGGCCTTGCCTCGGTGCTATATCAAAAAATAAGATATAAAAACAATAAGTTTATCTACCTATTTTTTATGGCATGTTTTTACTATGGGGCATTTTTTATAAACAACCAATCTTTTGAATTGCGATATTTCTTCCCATCGCTGTTACTACTGCTTATTATTTTTGCGGCTACCGTGTGCGATTTGATGCAGCCTTTGCTTGAAAAGGCCAGGTATGCCATTGCCAAAAAGTAAATATTTTTAAAGAGGGAGCTGTTTGTTGCATTTACAACAAACAGCTCCCTTGCTTTGTGCTATTGTAAAGTTAGCAAATATACTCTCTAAATTTATTCGCAGGCAAAAAGGAGGATACACTTGGAGAAAAAACAAATAGATTTAAGCAAAAGTGTTTACGAGCTTTGCAATGCGTACCCAGACGTGGTTGAGATACTGCAAAAATTAGGGTTTACTCAAATTACAAAACCGGGTATGCTGGACACAATGGGGCGATTTATGACAATCCCCAAAGGCGCCCAAATGAAGGGCATAGATATAGCACAAATAGAAGAAACCTTTTTACAACACGGATACGAAGTAGTGAAAGGAGAATAACAATGAGCGAATTTATAAACAACCGAGAATACAGGCAAAATGTGCTTAAAAGTATTCTAGAGAAACTGCACGACGGAAAAACCGTTGACGAAGTAAAGGCAGAATTTGAAGAGGCATTTGGAAATGTTTCGGCAGAAGAAATTTCTATGGCAGAGCAGGCGCTTATACAGGGCGGGTTGCCGGTTGCAGAAATACAGCGCCTATGCGATGTGCATGCCGAGGTTTTTAAAGGCTCTATAGAAGAAATTCATGCCCCCAGCGATGTATCGGGCATACCCGGGCACCCTGCCAATGTAATGAAGATGGAAAACCGCGCAATTGAAAGATTTCTTGCGCAATTGCGGGATGATTTTTCTTCTGCAGAAACGGACGCCCAAAAAGAGGCGTTACAGGCAGATCTGGCTCGCCTTTACGAAGGGATAGACATCCATTACAAAAAGAAAGAAAACCTGTTTTTCCCTTTTATGGAAAAGCATGGCATTACAGCCCCGCCTAAAGTAATGTGGGGGGTGGATGATGAGATTAGAGAGATGCTAAAGGGCTTGTTGGCATTTCTAAAGGAGAATAGTGCCGAAAGTCTACAACAAGATTTGGACGCTACCTTTACCAAAATAACCGAGATGATTTTTAAAGAAGAAAATATCCTGCTTGCCATCCTGATTGAAAACCTTACCCAAGAAGAATGGCAGCATGCCGACGACGGCAGCTCTGAATTTGGGTATTGCTTACTTACCAATGTGCCCAAATGGAAAAGAGAGGTAAAGCAGGAAGAAACAACAGAAGCGCCGGTTGCACAAAACATAGAAGGGTCTATCAATTTGCCCTCTGGCCATTTTACAGTGCAGGAGCTAACAGCCATGCTCAACACACTTCCGTTTGATATTACCTTTGTAGGCAAAGATGATGCTGTGCGTTACTTTACCGAGGGCAGCGAGAGGGTATTTCCCCGCACACGTTCTATTATTGGGCGCCAGGTTTCTAACTGCCATCCGCCGGCAAGTGTGCATATAGTGGAAAAAATTGTGAACGACTTTAAAGAAGGCATAAAAGACAGCGAAGATTTTTGGATACAAATGAGGGGCAAGTTTATATTAATACGCTATTTTGCCGTTAGGGACGAGGCAGGCGAATATTTGGGCGTGCTTGAAGTAACCCAAGACATTGCCCCAATACAAGAAATTACGGGAGAAAAACGATTGGTGTCGGAATAAAACAGTCAGCGGCCTAAGTGACTTTGGTATAACAAACCAATAAAGTTTTGGATAAAAGCAAGCGTTACATATATGTGGCGCTTGCTTTTTCATTACTATTAATCGGGTATATATGATGTATTTAAGTTGTATGGTTATAATCATTAAGGTTGGCTCAAAATTATGAGTATATGTCCTCAACACACCTATATGAGCATTTGGATTTTTATTATAAAAGCCGAGATAGAGTGCCTGAAGCAATGTAAAAAAAGGATTTAACAATCGGCGGTATATGCACAGTGTGGTTGTTGGGGCGGCTTATATAAGTTTGCAGATGCCTATATCGTCTTTTAATAGATTTTGCTATACTGTTAACATAGCTTTTTATATTATGCCTGCTTTAAAATTACCTATGCAGAAAGGCGCGTGTTACAGATGAAGGATGCTGTTGTGCGTATATTTGGCATATTGGCCATATTGGTTACTATGCTTTTTGTAGCTATGGGGGTCTTTCTTACTTCTAAAAATGGGGTAAGGGTGTCTATGCAATTTTTTAAAACCCTTCGCAAAAAGAAGTAGCGTCATTTTGTGTTTGGCGTTTTTTAATGATGAGGCAAAACAAAGGCGGGCAAGTTTTGGCAGGTGGATGGTGCAATAGATGAGGCGTTTGCCCAATTATATTACAATATTTCGTGTTTTTTGCTCGGTATTAATGGCGCTGTTTGCGCAAAACCCCGTAGTGTTTTATAGCCTGTATTTTTTGTGTGGCATTAGTGATATGCTTGATGGATTTTTGGCGCGTAAAATGCAGGCAGTCAGTAAGCTGGGGGCGACGCTAGACAGTGTTGCGGACGCTGTATTTATTGCGTCGGTGTGTATTTCTGTTTTGCCACAGCTTCAGCTTCCGCTTTGGGTTTTGGTGTGGGTAGCCGTAATTGCTGTTTTGCGGGGGACTTCTTTACTGGTGGGGTATTTAAGGCATAAAACACTGCTTTTTTTGCATACATATGCCAATAAAGCCACCGGCCTGCTTTTATTTTTCTTTCCCCTATGGCTGTGGTTACTAGGGGTAAACCTTACGGCTATGGGATTGTGCATAGCGGCAAGCATATCGGCATTAGAAGAACTGAGCATCAACGCCATATCTAAAAAAGCAGACAGAAATATTTCTTCGGTTTTACAGTTAAAAAGAGATGCAGCTGCTTTTAAAAGTGAGCAATAAATTTTAAAAATATTTATTTATTTTGATATGAAACGGAGGCTATTACAATGCAACAATTTTTTACTTTAAGCAATGGCGTAAAAATACCCGCTATTGGGTTTGGTACCTACCGTACACCGCCAGGACACGAAACAGAACAATCGGTTTTGGATGCCATTGAGGCGGGCTATAAAGGGATAGATTGCGCGGCGGTTTATGCAAACGAAAAAAGTGTGGGCAGCGCCCTGCAAAAGGAGGGCACTCCCCGGCAAGATCTTTTTATAACCAGCAAATTGTGGAATGATGAAAAGGGCTATCAATCTACTTTGGATGCGTTTGATAAAACCATTAATGATTTGCAGGTAGATTATTTAGACCTTTACCTAATCCACTGGCCGGGGGTAAAAGCCAGCAGAGAAAATTGGCAGCAGGCCAATAGTGAAACATGGCGTGCTTTTGAAGAATTGTATAGCAAAGGCAAAATAAAATCTGTTGGTGTAAGTAATTTTTTGCCTCATCACCTTGAACCGCTTATGCAAACCGCAACGGTAAAGCCTATGGTAAACCAGTTGGAGTTTCATCCCGGTTTGATGCAGCAAGAAGCTGTGCGCTATAGCAAAGAAAACAATATTTTGGTAGAAGCCTGGGCCCCACTTTCGGCAGGGGGAATATTTAAAAATGCCATCCTGTTGGCCTTGGCCGAAAAGTACCAAAAATCGGTGGCGCAGGTTGCGCTTCGCTGGATTTTACAGCAGGGTATTTTGCCTCTGCCCAAATCGGTAACACCTGCCCGCATTAAAGAAAATCTGCTGATTTTTGATTTTGAGCTGCTGCCGGAAGATATGCAAAAAATAGATGCGATAGAGGGAATTACCGGCTCGGGCCTTAACCCCGATACTATTGATTTTTAACATTGTCATAACTGCAAAACAGTAAATATATACAAAACAGGGCTGCCATTTGGCGGCCCTGTTTTGTATATATGCCTTTATTTTTGAACAACAAGGCATAGATTGATTTAAAAGGCTGAGTGTTTTTTGCGCTGCCTAAAACAAACAAAAGGATAAACAACGATTTTGCGCAAATTAGAAAATATAAAGTACGATAGGAGAAGGGAATGATAAAAAAATGAAATTGTAAAAGTAGACAAATTGAAACTGCGATTTCTGTAATATCCACCAAGATTCATTTCAAAATAGTAATTTCTATTGACGGAAAAACGTTTTTCTGATAACCTTTGAATCGCTCAGTAAAACGTTTTTCTAGCATGGCTATATGCCGCCTTGTTCTAAACTGCAAAGCAGCACAGGCCGTTTGAAAATTTGAAAAGGAAGAGTGCTATGCATATTGAAATGAACGGCATATGCAAATCTTTTTCCTCTGTGGCAGTGCTTCGCGATGCCGCTTTTCATCTGGAGGATGGAGAAATACACGCGCTAATGGGCGAGAATGGAGCCGGTAAATCTACCCTTATGAAGATTTTGACCGGGGTGTACACCCGGGATGAGGGCGAGGTTTTAATAGACGGAGAGCCGGTGCACTTTACCCACCCGCAACAAGCCGAAGAGCGCGGCATTGTGTTTATTTACCAAGAACTAAACACAATGGGAGACCTTACCGTAGAAGAAAACATGTTTATGAACAAAGAAATTCATGGCCCGTTTGGTACGTTAAACAAAAAGGCTATGCGCCAAAAAGCCAAAGAAACCATTGAGCAACTGGGGGTGCACATAGACCCCAAGGCCACAATGAAAACCCTCTCGGTTGGGCAGCAGCAAATGGTAGAAATTGCAAAGGCCTTATTGGTAGAGGCCAAAGTTTTAATTATGGATGAGCCTACCGCAGCACTTTCCCCAAGCGAAACCGAAGTTCTGTTTAGAGTGGCACGCCGCCTTAAAAGCCAGGGTGTTTCTCTTGTGTATATCTCTCACCGCATGGAAGAGATATTTGAACTGTGCGACAGAATTACCATCCTGCGAGACGGGCAGTACATTAACACCAAGCGTATAGCAGATACCGATATGAACGATGTTGTGCGCATGATGATAGGTCGGGATATTGGAGAACGTTACCCGCAGCGCAATGCTGAAATAAAAGATGTGCTGTTTGAGGTAGAGGGACTAACCCATGCGGGCGCCTTTGAGGATATTTCGTTTTCGGTACGTGCAGGCGAAGTTTTGGGTGTGGCTGGGTTAATGGGGGCCGGCCGTACAGAGATTATGCAGGCGATTTTTGGCAACCTGCCTTACGAGAGAGGCACCCTTAGCATAGGCGGCAGGCCGATAAAAATCCATTCTCCTGAAGAAGCAAAAAAGCAGGGCATAGCCTTTATTACAGAGGACCGTAAAATTGAGGGGCTGATGTTGGAAGATAGCATAAAAACCAACATTGCTATCAACAACCTCAAATCAATTTCCAGCGGTGGCATTGTAATGAAATCGAACGCCGAAAGAGAACTGGTAAATTCATCCATCGAAAAACTCTCTATCCGCTGTGCCGGGCCCCAACAGCCTTGTAAAGAGCTAAGCGGTGGCAACCAGCAAAAAGTTGTTTTTGCCAAATGGATTGCAACCAATCCCCAACTTCTTATTTTAGATGAACCCACCCGCGGCGTAGATATAGGCGCCAAAAAAGAGATATACAGCATTATTAACGAAATGGCGGAGCGCGGCGTGGCGGTAATTTTGGTTTCTTCAGAGCTTCCCGAAGTGTTGGGCATGAGTGACCGTATACTGGCCATTCACGAGGGCCATGTGGGCGGCATTATAGAAAAAGAAAAAGCAACACAAGAAAATGTGATGATACTTTGCACAGGGGGAACTTTACAATGAAAAATTCGGCTACTGCACTACGTGCCAAAAGAAGCGACACCATTAAAAGCCTTGGCTCAGTTATTGCTTTGGTATTGCTTATTGTTATTATCAGCATTGTCCAGCCGGAGTTTCGTACCGTAAACAACATTCTTTCGGTTTTGCGGCAGGCATCTGTAAACGGATTAATTGCCTTTGGTATGACAGGTGTTATTCTTACCGGCGGTATAGATCTTTCTGTGGGTTCGGTTTTAGGGCTTACCGCCATGTTGTGTGCGGGCTTTATAAAAGCAGGCATGCCAGAGATACTAGCAATACCTTTGGTGCTTGTTATAGGTACCGCATTTGGTTTTATCAACGGTGTTTTGGTAACCAAAGGCCGCTTGCAGCCCTTTATTGCAACCCTGGTTACAATGTCTGTTTACAGCGGGTTTACCCTTATTTACGGCAACGGCAAGCCAATTTCTGGCCTTGGCACACAGCCTATACTCAGCACCATCGGCAAAGGGTTTTTCCTTGGCATTCCCGTACCGGTTTGGATATTGGCCGTAATGTTTGCAATTTTCTTTTTTGTGCTAAACCAAACAACCTTTGGGCGCAGGGTATACGCCACAGGCAGCAACCCAATAGCGGCAAGGCTGGCTGGCGTAAATATTCATAAAACCAAAATTATTATTTACAGCATTTCGGGCCTTATGGCAACGCTGGCAGGGCTTATCCTTCTTTCTCGCCTCAATTCGGCACAGCCCACACTGGGCGAGGGATACGAAACCGACGCCATTGCAGCCACGGTTTTGGGCGGCACTAGCATGAGCGGTGGCCGCGGTAAAATTTACGGCACGGTTGTGGGTATTTTAATCATTGCCATCCTTAGCAACGGCCTTAACATCATGGGGGTATCCTCTTACTACCAAGATGTGGTAAAAGGGCTGGTTATACTGGTGGCGGTACTGTCTGACCCCAACCGCTAAAAACTTGATAGCAGGCCCTGAAAAGCAGGGTTTGATATATAACATCTTTATAAGGAGAAAAAGTATGAAGAAAGTAGTATCCGTTGCTCTCGCCATGGTTATGGCATTGGTATTTGTAGCATGCTCCACTGGCGCTTCCACACCGGCCAGCAGCTCTGTTGCCGGCAATTCTACCGGCGGTTCTAGCGCTTCTTTAGGCACTGTAGGCTTTTCCATATCTACCCTTAACAACCCCTTCTTTGTTTCTATGGCCGATGGTGCCAAATCTAAGGCTGCCGAGCTGGGTGTTGACCTGATTGTTTCTGACGCAGGCAACGACGCCGCAAAGCAAACCTCCGACATTGAAGACCTTGTTTCTAAAAATGTTAAGGTGCTTATTGTTAACCCGGTAGACTCTGCCGCTGTTGCTCCTGTTATCCAGGATGTTTTAGACAAAGGCATTAAAGTAATTGCTGTAGACCGCTATGTAGACGGTATTGACGTAGATACCTACATTGGTACAGACAACGTAGCAGCCGCCAAGGTAGCCGGTGAGTACTTTATCTCTCAGGTAGGCGAAGGTTCTAAAATCATCATTTTGGAAGGTATCCCCGGTGCTTCCAGTGCCATCGACCGTTTGGCCGGATTTATGGAAGCAGCAGAAGGCAAACTGGACATCGTAGCCAGCCAAACCGCTAACTACGACCGTGCCGAAGGCCTTACCGTAACCGAAGACCTGCTGCAGGCACATCCCGATGTTGTTGGCATTTTTGCTATGAACGACGAAATGGGCCTTGGTGCTATCGAAGCTGTTACAGCAGCCGGCAAAGTACCCGGAAAAGACATTTTGGTAACCGGCTTTGATGCAGGTGATGATGCACGCGCCGCTGTAGAAGAAGGCACCATGCTGTATACTGTAGAGCAAAAAACTGTTTTGATGGGCGAAACCGCAGTGGAAAGCGCACTGAAATATATGCAGGGCGAAACTGTAGAAGCCAACATTCCGATTGAAGTAGAGATTATTACAAAAGCATAAAAAATGGTGTGCGGCCCGTCATTATAACGATGCCGTGGCCGCACATTTTTATCTTTATACTATTGATGAAACGCCTGGCAATCTATTATGATATTAATTGATTTTATCGGCTGGTTGGTACCTTGTTTTGTGGCGTAAATATTAAGAAGTAAGAGGGATATGATGGCCAGTATAAAGGACGTTGCCAAGCGTGCAGGTGTTTCTATTTCTACGGTGTCTAATGTTATTAATAAAAGCAAATATGTAAGCCCAGAGCTAACCGAAAAGGTAAACCAGGCAGTTTTAAACATGCAGTATGAGGCAGACCCGGTTGCCCGAAATATGAAAACCGGTAAAACCAAAACCATTGGGATTATTACTGCCGACTTATGCGGCTTGTTTTACCCTTATGTAATTAAGGGCATTTACGAAATTGCAAATTTAAAAGGATACAGCGTAACCATTTTTGATACCAACACAGCTTACAACCAAGAGAATGTTTGCGTGCGTGAGCTGGAATGCTTTAAAAAACTGGTGTCCAACAGGGTAGACGGCATTATTTTTGCTTCGGCCGTGCCCGAAAAGCAGGCCAAAGAGTTTTTGCGTGATGTGCGCGAAAAGGCGTGCGGTTACAAGCAAACGCCTCTGGTAAGCATAGAACGTGATTTTTCGGCCCATAATATAGACTCTGTTTTTTCTGACAACGTAGAGGGCGCCCGTAAGGCCGTAACACATTTGCTGGAATGCGGCTGTGAAAGAATATGTCATATTGCAGGCCCCAAACAGGCCAAAATGGTGCAGGACCGTATAGAAGGCTACCGCAGCACCATGAAGGAGCATAATCTGGATTTTGCAGAGGAAAAAATGGTGCAGTACGGAGATTACACCCACCAAAGCGGCTATATAGCCATGGAGCGGCTGCTGCGAAGCAACCCCCGGCTGGATGGTGTTTTTGTAGCCAACGACCAGATGGCTATAGGTGCCCTAAAAGCGCTGGTAAGCCATGGCAAAAGAGTACCGCAGGATGTAAAAATAGTAGGCTTTGATAACGTGTTTATATCCAGCATGGTAGAAGTACCCCTTTCCACCATTCATATACGCAAAAGGCATATGGGGCTGCATGCGGCCCGCAGGCTTTTTAAAAAGATAGAAGAAGAGGAAATGGGGCATCCCCAAAAAGAAAAAGCAATTTGCGAAGAACTGGAAACACGGCTGGTTGTAAGGCGTTCCAGCGTGTTTGATGCCACCGAAGACTGGATTTTGTCCGACTGGTAATGATTAATACACTGCCAAGTGGCAGAAAGGACTTACTGCAATGTTAAGGAATGTGCCGCGTATCATAGCGCCGGAACTGATGAAAATAATGATGGATATGGGGCATAGCGATACCCTTATTTTGGCAGATGCCAACTTTCCGGCAGCCTCCTGTGCACGCCGTTTAATACGGCTGGATGGGGTAGAAGTAACCGATTTATTAGATGCTATCTTACAGTTTTATCCTTTAGATAATTTTGTGCCGCATCCTGTAACTTTAATGCAGCCCAAAAGTGATGAGCCGACCCCCGAGATATGGGATAGTTTTAAAAATATTATAGAAAAACGCGATGAAGAAAAAGCGTTTACAGGTTTTACCCAAATAGAACGTATGCCTTTTTACACCGCAGCCAAAGAAGCATACGCAATTGTGCAGACAACTACCACGGCCCGTTATGCAAACATAATGCTGCAAAAAGGGGTTTTATAACCGGCTGTGATAATAATAAACAAAGGAGATGCTTACATATGAGCAAAAAAGCATTGATACAGGAAACATTAAAAAAAGGCGAGGGGATTTTTCGTTTAAATCCTACTTTTGTACCCCGCCGCTTTGGCAAAGCTGGCCATAGGCTAAAACTACACCCAGACGATTACTTTGCACTGGGTATAGAGCGCGGCTCTATTAAAGAGCGTTGGTTTGCCTCTACCATTACCGCAAACAACGGCCCCTTGGCAGCCGAGGATGAGGGTTTAAGTTATGTAGCGGTTTCTTACGACACAGACGAAAAGTTCTCTTTAAAAGAAGCCATTGACGAGCTGGGTGCCGAAATTGTGGGCGAAGAACTGATGGAAAAACACGGCGGCTGGCCCATGTACTCCAAATTTTTCGATTTTGAAAACCCACTGTTCCACCATGTGCACCTTATGTTTGAGGACGCTGCACGTGTTGGCAAACTAGGCAAGCCGGAATCATATTATTTCCCCAAACAACTAAACAATTACCCCGGCGAGTGCAACGCCACTTACTTTGGCTTTGATCCCGACACAAACCCCGAGGATGTAAAAGAGCGTTTGCGCCGTTACAATGAGGACGATACCCGTATTACAGAGCTTTCGCGCGCATACCGCGTGCAGCTTGGTACCGGCTGGTTTACCCCTGCAGGCGTCATTCATGCACCGGCCTCTTACCTTACATACGAGCCCCAGTGGAACTCGGACGTAAACTCGGTACAAGAAAACGTTGTTTCGGGAGAAATTTATCCCCGTGATATGCTGGTAGAAGAATGTCCCGAAGATAAAAAAGACGATATTGATTATATCTTTGGTTTGCTGGACTGGGAGAAAAACACAGACCCGCACTACAAAAAGCATTATTTCCGTCCGCCGGTTGTAGAATCTTCCAGCGATGCATATGTAGAAAAATGGGTTTCTTATGCCAACGATTACTTTGGCGCAAAAGAACTGACCATTTATCCCGGCCAAACCGTTACCATCTCGGACGATGTGGCCTACGGCACCATCTTTATACAGGGACACGGCCAGTTTGGAACCTTTGGCTGCGAAGCACCCACCCTGCTGCGCTTTGGCCAGCAAAGTACAGATGAGTTTTTTGTAAGCGAAGCTGCGGCTAAAAAAGGCGTTGTAATTACAAACCTTAGCCAAGTAGAACCGCTGGTGGCTCTAAAACACTTTGGCCCTAATCATCCCAAAATGCCCAAGACCGTGCCCGAAAACGTATAATTAAGCCCTATATATGGCCTCCGGGAGCGTAGCTTTCGGGGGCCGATTTTAAAAAACAGCCAAATGCAGTATACTTGTGCTATGCATATAATTTGGTGCACTTGCCTTTGTGAAAATACAACTTAGCTGGGAGGCTTTTTGTGAAAAAGAGTGGCCTTTTAAATCCGCAGATATTGTCTGCCATTGCCGAAATTGGGCATACAGATTACCTTGTAATTGCAGACCCAGGGCTGCCCCTGCCCGAGGGCGTTAAAGTAATTGATATTTCTTTGGTGCGCGGCATGCCTGCCTTTACAGATGTGCTGCAAGCTGTGACAGAGGAGTTTGTAATAGAATCTTATACCATAGCCGTCGAAATGCCAGAGGCAAGCCAGGGTTTGTATAAGCAAACAGAAGCGCTGTTGCCCGGGTTGCCTCAAAAGCGGGTTACACACAGCGATTTTAAAGAGTTGACTAAAAAAGCCCGTGCCATCATCCGTACAGGAGAAACCACCGCTTATGCAAATGTTATTTTAACAGCCGGCGTTAATTTTTAGCCTGTTGTTTAAGGTGCTATTTTATTTTTAAAGAAAAGAACAGGAGCAAAACAGGATGAAAAAATACCTAATAGGGATAGACAATGGTGGAACGGTAAGTAAAGCAGCGCTGTTTGATGTGGAAGGGCACGAGATAGCGCATGCCTCACGCCAAACGCCAGTAATTACCCCAAAGC
>JBKEAM010000109.1:0-8826 GCA_047972265.1 Oscillospiraceae bacterium
AGAACACTATCTCTGCGGCAGTATTTATTGGCTTGATAAAAATATATTCTGCTCCAAGTGGCACTTCGTTTGCAAAGCTTCGCGTCACTTTATAAGTTCCTACCTGAAAATCGGAAAGCTTGGTGGTTTCTTTTATTCCAGTATAGTTTATCTCTTTTATATATGAAGCAATACATTTTCCGGTTGCTATCTGTATATTTTTTGTAAATAAATGTTTTAGCTGTAAGCCAGACATCTTTTTTTCTGTTTTTAGCATCTCTATTACACCATACATAAGTAATGAGCCCAATGCAAGTAAAAATAGTACAATAAAAATTCTAATGCCAATACTAGTATCTTTAGATGTGATGAATGCAACCCAAAGAAATAGAGCACTAAAGCTACCAACAACCAGCGCGCCAAAAATTACAGGAAGGTACATTGGAAACAAACGAGTGGCTATGTATAGTTTTAAGCGGTGTTGCATGTTCGTATCAGCATTTTGCCACACAATTCGCTTAACATCTTGTGGACGTGGGGTTATATATATTTTACTTCTAATGATGAAATTCTCCTTAAATGGATAGGTATATAGATTTACTGCTGCCGGAGATATCTTATTTGTTAAGGATTAGGTTTTTGTGTTAGTTCTTCGACCTGAGTAAGCCATAGGGTGGCAGAAGCATCGCTGGGCATACGAAGATCCCCACGGGGGGAAAGGCTTACAGAACCAACTTTTGGACCGTCCGGCAGGCAACTGCGCTTAAACTGTTGGGCAAAAAATCGTTTGTAAAAAACAAAAAGCCAATGAAGCAGTGTTTTATCATCGTATTTTTCGTTAAAAGCAAGCTTTATAATTCTAAATACTTTTTTTGGTGTAAAACCCCAGCGCAGGGCATAATACAAAATAAAATCGTGAATTTCGTATGGGCCAACCAAATCTTCGGTTTTTTGGCTTATTACACCATCTTTTGCGGGTAAAAGTTCCGGACTTACCGGGGTATCCAAAATGTCGTGCAAAACAGCTTTTGCAGCAGGATTTATAGAAGCCTCGTATGCAACAATGTAACGCACCAGCGTTTTGGGTACAGAGGCATTTACACCATACATACTCATATGGTCTCCATTATAGGTGGCCCAGCCCAAAGCAAGCTCAGATAAGTCTCCAGTGCCAATTACAAGCCCGCCACGCTGGTTTGCAATGTTCATTAGTACCATAGTGCGCATACGTGCCTGGGCGTTTTCGTACACAACATCCTGATTTTCTTCGGGATGAGAAATATCTTTCAAATGCTGCCGCACAGTTTGGCTAATATCTATTCTTTCAATATGCACACCCAATGCATTTGCCAAACGCTCGGCGTTATCCAGTGTGCGGGCTGTTGTGCCAAATGCGGGCATTGTAACCGCTACAATATCGCTTAAAGGGCGTTTTAGGGTTTTAAAGGCACGTACCATTACAAGCAGGGCCAGGGCGCTGTCTAACCCGCCAGAAAGACCTACGACAGCAGTGGTGGCTTTGGTATGCAGTAACCTTTTTGCTAAGCCTACGGATTGAATGGAAAGAATTGTTTCGCAGCGTGCATCACGCATATCATTGACGGCAGGGACAAAAGGCGTGGGGGAATAGGTTCGTTGTAAAACCGTTTGCTCTGTTTTAAGAGAAAAAGAAAGGTGCAGATAGCCAATATCGTTTATTGCCGGGTAGGTATTTAAGCGCCTTCGCTCGTAAGACAGACGCTCAAAGTCAACATCAGCGGTCGTCATTTCATCATAAAAAGGCTTTCCTTCGGCAAGCAAGTCTCCATTTTCGGCTATAAGATTGTGTCCAGAAAAAACAATATCGGTAGTAGACTCTCCGCGGCCCGCATCGGCATATACATAAGCACTTACCAACCGTGCAGATTGCCCCGTTACCAATTGGCGGCGATATTCGCTTTTGCCAATGGTTTCGTTACTGGCAGAGAGGTTTGCAATTAGTAGCGCGCCGGCTTGAGCATGGCGAAGGGATGGGGGAGCAGGCACCCACAAATCTTCGCATATTTCTACCGAAAAGCAAAAGCCTGGCATCTGCTCGCACGTAAACAAAATATCGGTTCCAAAGGGGATATTGCTAAAATGTTGGCTTGAAAAAATGCTGTTTTCATTTTCGGCGCTTGTAAATTGCCGCTGTTCATAAAATTCTCCATAATTTGGCAGATTGCTTTTTGGAACAAATGCCAACACTCTACCGCTACATAGTACAGCAGCGCAGTTATACAACTTACCTTTGTGACGTAAAGGCAAGCCCACAATTAAAACAAGATTTAACTTGGCAGTGGCGGTGCATATATTTAGTAAAGCCACTTCAGCTTCGTCTAAAAGCCGCTTTTGATAAAATAAATCGTTGCAGGTATAGGCGGTTATTCCCAGCTCTGGCGTGACCAGAAGTTTAACGCCTTGCTTTTGAGCTGTTTTGGCGGCACTGATAATTTGTGCAGAATTATAAACACAATCAGCAACAATTAAATCGGGTGTAAAGGCAGATACTTTTACAAATCCATCTCTCATTGTTTTGCCTCGCTTTTTCATATGTTTTCATGTTTTTTCTATCAAAATACAGGAAATTAATCTGTTTTGGCAACCTCAATACGGTTACGACCCTTTGATTTTGCAATATAAAGGGCCTCATCTCCTGTTTTATAAAGAAGATCGGCAGTGGTGGTTTCTGTAGGGATAACCGTTACTACACCAATGCTTACAGTGTAATGGATATCATTTACCACCGATTTTTCGATTGAGGATTTGAGACGCTCGGCAATAATCACGGCTTCGGTGCCTGATGTGCCGGGCAGCAGTACGGTAAATTCTTCTCCGCCAATTCTGCCAAATATATCTTCCTGCCGCAGCTGTGCACTTATGGTAGCAGCAAAATCTTTAAGGACAATATCGCCCACAAAATGCCCATGCTGGTCGTTAATCTTTTTGAAATGGTCTAAATCCATGATTAAAAACGAAATGGGTTTTTGCCGTTTGGTAAATAAAGCAATGTTATCTCTTGTATAGGCCAAAAATGTTCTGCGGTTAAATATTCCTGTTAAATCGTCATAGGTGGCGGCGTTTGCAATACTTTCATCGGTTTTTTCTTTTGACATTAGTATAATGACCATATTGCCCACAAGCATTGTCATATATAAGGTGATAAAAAACGGAAAATTGTTAAGGCTGCCGGTCATAAAGTTCATGCTTTCTCTAAGATAAAGCCCACGGTACAGGTTGTAAATGTGTGGAATAAAACCAATAACGTAGATGCAGGCAATCACTTTTTGCAGAATAGAAGATTTTTTTTCTAGCAGTAGTACTTTGGTGGGGTATAGCCAAAGTATTATGATGATGGCAGATAGGGTAGAAATGCGAATATTTTCGATTGGTAATAGAATAGAGACTAAATTGATGATTATTAGGCTTGCGGCGGTAAAGATAAAGTGAAACCGCCGAGCAATTTGTGGGTAGCTGTCTTTTTTAAAAGTAAAAACGCTCGTATTTGAAGGCTGGTGGAAATGATTAAAAATGAGTTGCCAACAAGAATAGAGGCCATATCGTTTATATTGCCCCGCAGGCCAATTAAAATCCACGCCATCATATCAAAAAGCCGGGATAAAAGAAAAATATGAATTACGGTATCGTCTTTATTCTGCAATTTATACGCAAGGCCTAAAATAGCCGAAAAAACATGCCCTATAATAAGTACGATAATGCCGGTAGAAATGTCAATGCTGAAACCCATGTATGCAAGCAGCCGCCTTTCAAAATAATCGTTGCCGATTGGTTTGCCGAAATTTAAAACAATAGCTTATTTATGGTGTGGGTAAAAGATAATTATTGTTGCTATTGGCGGGCTCTACCGTTCTGATTTCGAAAGATTTACAACCCGAGGAAATAAAAGGATCTGATTTAGCAATATTGGTTGCCTGGTCTAAATCTTTGGCTGTAAAAAGAACCATACCGCCGGGGTAATCTGCAAATGGGCCGCAAAATATAAGCTGCCCTTGCGCTTTAAGGGTTTTTAAGTGTTCTACATGAGCGGTAACAAGCTCTTGGCTTAAAGGTTTTATATTGTTCATTAAATACAGATATGTCATTAATATAACCGACCTCAACTTTAGCAGATTAAGTTAAACAGCCTTTAGGCCTTTTCGTGCTTTTTTCTCTTCGTACATCAGCTGGTCTGCTTTTTCAATTAAAGCTTCCAGTTCGTTTCCGTCTTGGGGAAAAACAGAATAGCCAGCACTTACTTTTAACTCTACGCTATGTTCTTCAAATGTAAAAGACCTTGCAATTGCGGCATAAATTCTTTCAATCCACACAGAAAGTTTGCCGCAATCTTCTTCATTAAAAACAATAACTCCAAATTCATCTCCGCCAAGACGGGAAACGGTATCTGACTCGCGCAGCGAATTTTTAATCCTCAATGCTACTTCTTTTATGGCAGCATCTCCAGTTCGATGCCCATAGCCATCATTTATTTGTTTTAAGCCATCCATATCCAACATTATAATAGCAAAATTTTCGTTTTTTCGTTTCGCCTGTGATAATCTCTGCCTTAAACGATCGTAAAACAGGGAGCGATTTGATATTCCTGTAAGAAAATCGTGAGTTGCCTTATAAAAAACTTCATTTTTTTCGTTTTTTAAGGCACTAAACATTGCGGCATCTATAAGCTCTGAAATAAGGCTGAGCAACTGGATTGTTTCATCTGCGTGGGCAATTGTTTGCGCGCGTTGTACTACCAAGTTCATAATGCTACCAAGATCCATGCCTTGCTGAACTACTTCAGTTTGTAATTCGATAATTTCTATTAATTTTTTGTGGCTTATATTGTTTGGCGTCAAAAGGTACAATCCTTCCCAGTGGTTGCCATTATTGGTAGTACTATTTATGATTTTTTTAGCTCAACTACGCACTCAACGTGGTTTGTGCGTGGAAACATATCAACAGGCTGTACTTGGTGCGCGGTATACCCACCGGCTGCAAGTTTTGCAACATCCCTTGCCATGGTGGCAGGGTTACAGCTAACCATAACGATTTTTTTGGGGTTCATGCGAAGAATAGCTTCTAAGGTTGCATCATCACAGCCTTTACGGGGTGGGTCTACAGTTATAATGTCGGGACGCAAACCCTCTGCTTCTAGTTGGGCGGCGGCTTTGCCTGCATCTGCCAGTATAAACCTTGTGTTGGATAGACCCATTTGTGCAGCGCTTTTTTTTGCGGCCTCTACCGCGGAGGGAACAATCTCTACCCCAATTAAAGATTTGCATTGGGCAGCCATAGATAGGCCGATAACGCCAGCACCACAGTATAGGTCTAAAATAATATCTTCTCTTTTAGGGGCGGCATACTCTTTGGCCACGGCAAACAGCCGTTCGGCCCCGGTGGTATTAACCTGAGAAAAGGAATGGGGAGCAAGATGAAGGGGAACATTGCATAAATAATCTTGAATGGTACCATTGCCATACAACGGGATATTTTTGTCTCCTAAAATCACATTGGTGTTGTGCGGGTTTACATTTAATACAACTGTGGTAATAACGGGGAACGAAGCACAAAGAGAGGATACAAGCTTATCTAAATTGGGCACTAGACCGGACGATGAAACAATACAGAGCATGATTTCTTGTGTATAGTGGCCTATTCTAAAGTAAAGGTGGCGTATGTTTCCCGTTTGAGAAACTTCATCATAAGCCGGTATGTTATTTTTTTGCAAAAGTGTAATGGTTTGCTGTGCAATTTGGTTGATAATTTGGGGCTGCAAAAGGCAATCCTCGCAATAAACAACACGATGGCTTCTTTTGGCATAAAACCCATATTCGATATTGCCATTTTTGCCGGCCCTAACGGGATATTGCACTTTATTGCGGTAGCGCTGTACCGATGGGGAAGGAAGAATGGGCAAAACATCAATATCCAAATGGCCAATTCTTTGCAGGGCATCCTGAACAAATTGCTGTTTGGCGGTAAGTTCTGCCTGGTAGCTTAGATGCCTAAAGCAGCATCCGCCACATATTTCTCCAATGGGGCAATCTTGCGCTATTCGATCATCACCGGGGCTAACAATGCTTTCAATCTTTCCATAACAAAATTGCTTGCCGTCTTTTACAATTTTAATTTCTAGCATATCGCCAACGGCGGCCCCAGGCACAAAAATAACTTTTCCTTCATATCGGGCTACGCCGTTTCCCTCATTGGTAATAGCAGTAATTTCTGCTGTTACTGTCTGATTTTTTGACAGTGGCACAATATCACTCCAAACGCTGTTTTATCGCTA
Source organism: Oscillospiraceae bacterium (assembly GCA_047972265.1). Taxonomy (GTDB): domain Bacteria; phylum Bacillota; class Clostridia; order Oscillospirales; family Ruminococcaceae; genus JAAYCI01. Next base: position 6,284 of record JBKEAM010000109.1, read on the forward strand.
TTAAGTATAGCATTACAGGCCCTAAAAATCCATTTTACTTTTAAACGTAGTATTGTATGATACAATATAGAATATGCGTATAATACCAAGGGGGATTTTCCATGGCAAACGCTTCTTCGTTATATCAGGGTTTTTTGGCAAAGAAATATGATGATATTTTGGTTTCTTTTTATGGTAGCGATAATGTCCAATTGGAGTATCAGCGCCAGCGGTATGCTGATGCTTTGGCCAACTTTACCGGTTTATTTGGTGCAGAAAGAGAGGTGCGCATTTACTCGGCACCTGGGCGCACCGAAATATGTGGCAACCATACCGATCATAACCATGGCGTGGTACTTGCGGCAGCGGTGAATGCCGATGTAATTGCAGTGATTTCGGCCAGAGATGATATGCGGATAAGGGTACAATCTATGGGCTTTATGTATATGGATGATATAAAGCTGGATGTACTGACACCGCAGAAAAATGAAACGGGTAAATCGTCTTCTTTAATAAGGGGGGTTGCCTCTGCTTTTGTAGAGCGTGGCGGAAAAGCAGGCGGATTTGATGCTTTTACGGCCTCCAATGTGCCTGCCGGCAGTGGTTTATCCAGCTCTGCGGCGTTTGAGGTTTGTTTGGCCGGCATTATAAACCATGAATACAATGATGGGGCGTTTTCGGCCATAGAGCTTGCATTGATTGGGCAGCGAGCCGAAAACTGGCATTTTGGCAAACCTTCTGGTTTGATGGACCAAACGGCTTGTGCGGTTGGCGGTGCCATGACAATTGATTTTAAAGACCCTTCGGCGCCAATTGTTAAGGCACTTGATTTTTCGGAAGAAAAGCACGGGTATGCAATGGCAATTACTTCTACAGGTGGCAGCCATGCCGGGTTAACCGCAGAATATGCCCAAATACGTACAGATATGCAAAATATAGCTGCTGTATTTGGGCAGGATGTGCTGCGTGATATGCCGTTTGAAGATGTATTGCAAAAAATACCGGATTTGCGTGAGCGATTTGGAGACAGAGCCGTTTTGCGGGCAATTCACTTTTACAAAGAGTGCCAGCGTGTAGAAGCAATGGCAGATGCCATCAAAAAAGATAACTTTGAGGCTTTTTTGCGCCTAATTACCGAAGCAGGGCATTCTTCTTTTGAGTATAACCAAAATGCATATGTTGCATCCGATATAAACCACCAGGGAATGCCAGTGGCGTTGGCACTTTCTCAAAACTTACTGCAAGACAAGGGCGCTTGGCGGTTGCAAGGTGGGGGATTTGCAGGTACAATACAGGCATTTGTACCTCAAAACATAGTTGAAGAATATAAAGAAATGATGGAATCTGTTTTTGGAATGGGTGCATGCATAATACTGCACATTAGGCCGCAGGGGTTTGCACAGCTGCCCTTGGGCTAGCAAAGTGTGTAATTATAATGAAAAATGCATGGTTTTGCTTGCAACTTATGATTCTATTCGATATAATAAGGTGATTCGATATAAGAGGAGGAGTTTTTCCAAATGGATGCCCAGACACTATCACTTTTTGCTATGATTGCCGTTGTTGGCGTTGCCTTCTATTTTCTTTCTATCCGTCCGCAGCGTAAAAAAGACAAACAGCAGCAGGAGCTTCGTAACTCTATTGAAGTTGGGGACGAAATTACCACCATTGGCGGTATTGTAGGCCGTGTGGTAAGCGTAAAAGAAGACACACTTGTTCTTGAGACGGCTGGCGAACGTTCTCGTATTCGTTTTAAGCGTTGGGCTATTCAGGATGTGGGCAAACTTACACTGGATTCTTCTAATGAAGGCGAAGCAGTTAAGGATAAGTCTAAATCTGATAAGTAAACAAGCATTTACGTTTATAGGAGGAACTTCATCATGAAACATATCGTTACAATCAATCACGCAAACCTGCGCAATTCTGCCTGCAAAGGCGGCTGTGGCGAATGCCAAACTTCTTGCCAATCTGCCTGCAAAACATCCTGCACCGTTGCAAACCAAAAGTGCGAGAATGAATCTATGCAGAACAGCACCGTTTGCTAAACAAGTAAATTTAACTTTTATGGCAAGAGGCGGAATAAACCGCCTCTTGTTTTGCGCTTTTGGAGGAATTGTGGATTATGATTCATTTATTTGAACGTGCCGGTTTAAAAATAGCATTGGATGTAGGCAGCGGCGCCGTGCATGTTTTAGATGATGCATCTTATGTATTGCTGGGCAGCGTTACAGAAGAAAACCTGAAAAACAGTGCATTTCCATTGTTAAAAGATGCAGCAGCAAATAATTTTAGCCTGGAAGAGCTGCGTGACTCTTTTGAGGAACTGGTGGAACTGTACAATGCCGGCCTGCTTTTTGCCGATGACAGCTATAAAGAATATAAAGATCAAATTGATGCAGATGCCCCCATAAAGGCAATGTGCCTGCATATGGCGCATGATTGCAACTTGCGTTGTAAATACTGCTTTGCTTCTACCGGTGGCTTTGGCGGCTACCGGAAACTAATGAGTTTTGATGTGGCCAAGAAAGCGATAGACCGTCTTGTAGAACTTAGCAAAGGCCGCC
>JBKEAM010000132.1:0-8920 GCA_047972265.1 Oscillospiraceae bacterium
CAATAGGTAGATGATAATAGAAAGATACAGCAAAGCCCCAATAATTAAGGATATGCGCAGTACAAGGGGCATAGTAAGAAGAAACTCATTCATTGGCTGTTCCTCCTTTTTTATCAGTACCTATAATGCGCATAATAATAAGCGCCAGCCCAACCTTTAACATGTAATAGGCACCTTTAAGTGGGCTAATTGAGCTTTGCCCGCTTTGGCGTTCTTCCATCACAACAGGTGCTTCTGCCAAGGTATATCCGGCCAATACAGAGGTGATAATGGCTTCTGGCTCGGGATAATCCTGCGCATAATGCACCGAAAAAAACTTTGTAAGCTCTTTATTGCAAGCGCGAAACCCGCTGGTAACATCTTTTATTTTTGCACCGCACAAAACATGTATTACCTTACGTAAAAGTACTATGCCAAGCCGGCGCATTGTACTGGTTTGAAAACCTTCTTTTGTAATAAACCTGCTTCCAATACACATATCACACTCACCGTTTGCAACGGGATCGATAACATCTTTTAGGTACTTGGGGTTGTGCTGCCCATCGCCATCCATCTGAATTGTAATATCATATCCACGCTCTACCGCATACATATATCCACTCTGTACGCCGCCGCCAATGCCTAAATTAACAGGCAGCGAGATGTAGTTGAATTTGTTCTCTTTCAAAACTGTTTCCGAATTATCGGTAGAACAATCATTTACTACAACGTAATCGGCTTGTGGATATTCAGCCTTCAGGTTTTGAATAACCTGCACAATATTGTCTTGTTCGTTATAGCAGGGGATAATAACAAGAATTTTCATTTTTTCCTCTTGCAATAAAGATTTTTAATAGTTAATAACAAGCTATTTTGGTGCAATGCCATCAAAAATATAATCTTGCAGTTGCTTCAATAACATATCTCGACGAAAATGCTGTTTGTAATACTCACGTCCGTTTTCGCCCAATTGTTTTCTCTCTAGGTCAGAAAGATGGATCATACGTAAAATATTGTTACAAAGCTCTTGTGGGTTAGATGCCGCACTTACAAAGCTTGCTCCACTTTGTAAAGCTACACGGGCGGCCTCTCCATCGGCCGCTACTAAGAGGGGGCGCCCCGCGGCAAAATAACTTGTAATTTTGGCCGGAACGGTTAGGCCTAAGTTTTCACTTTTTAATAGTCCCGCAAATAAGACATCGGCAACATTTGTCCATTTCGGAATATCTTCTGGCGGTTGAGAGCCGCAAAACTCAAAAAACTCGGCGACGCCCTGTGCTTTAATATATTCTTCTAAGTTGGCGCGGCTCATTCCGTCACCAACCAACAAACACCGTAATTTATGTGCGGCAGTGCCTTTCTCTTTAACAAGGCGCACAGCCTGCACTAAGTTTTCAAGATCTTGTGCCGGGCTAAAATTACCCGCAAACAAAATGGTAAAAAAGCCTTCAAATCGATCTTGCAAAGCACTGGAGTGTATTACTTGGGCATAAAAATCTTCACAATAATTTTGGATCATTGCAACCGAAGGAGCTTTTTTACTGGTGCCATATAGCAATTGTAAGCGATCTGCTAGCGCATTACTCATTCCAATTAGCCTAGTAGATCGCCGATAGTGCCAGTTGGATACTTTTTGAACAATCCAGCGCAATGGCTTACTCTTTATTGGCAAAACAGAATAAAGATTATCGGGCCATAAATCCAATACGTATGTTGTTAAAGGGATTTTGTGCGTTTTAGCATATACAATAGCCGGTAACATCATCATTACTGGGCTTGTTTCGTAACAAAAAACCGCATCGTATTTTCTTTTGGCCAACCGTGGAAGGTTAAATAAAGAAAAAAAGGGGAAGGAGATGTAATTTAAAAAAATACGCAGGGCGGTGTTACCCTTACGGCGTATTTCGCCACATCTAAAAACTTGTATTCCTTTATACTCTTCTCGTCTTGGCCCGGTATACCGATATCCCTCAAACCATTCTCCTTTGGGATAATTGGGCAACCCACAAAGGACATCAACCTCTATACCGGCTTCGGTAAATCCCTCGGCAATATCTGTAATTCTAAAGTTTTCTGGCCAAAAATGCTGGCTTACGATCAGCAAGCGTTTGGGGGCTTTTTTTTCTATTAAATCTTGCGACAAAACAGCCCCTCCTTTGCACTTTGGCTAAATAACACACTTAGCGTTTTAGCCACACAGTCTCGTTTACTATTTTGGCATAACTCTGAATAATTTTAACCACCTTAACAGATACATTGTGGTCTAGGTAATCATCTGGAAGAATGGTTGGCTCTGCTACCGCATGCATAGATACCGCAAGCTCCATAGCTTGCTCAACATCTTCGCCTTTAATGCCGCCGATTACAACAGTTCCTTTGTCCAGCACTTCGGGTCGCTCGGTGGAGGTTCTGATTAAAACACCCGGGAAATTTAGCAGGGCACTCTCTTCGCTTAATGTACCCGAATCGCTTAGCACGCAATATGCGTTTTTTTGCAGCTTATTGTAATCTAAAAAGCCAAAGGGCTGTAAGCTTTGTACTTTTTTATGAAATTCAAAACCACGGCGCTCAATAAATTTTTTGCTGCGGGGATGGGTAGAGTAGATGACAGGAAGCTGGGTTTTTTCTGCAATTCTGTTTACGGCCCCCATTAAACTCATAAAGTTTTCTTCATTGTCAATGTTTTCTTCGCGGTGGGCAGAAAGAAGAATATATTTCCCACTGGAAAGGCCCAAACGATCCAACACATCGCTGTTCTCAATTTGCTCTGCATGCGCGGCCAAAACCTCTGGCATTGGGCTGCCTGTAACAAACATGGTTTTGCCATCAATACCTTCATTTAACAAATACCGGCGAGAATGCTCGGTGTAGGGAAGGTTTATATCACTGATATGATCTACAATTTTACGGTTAATCATCTCCGAAACATTCCAGTCCCAGCAGCGGTTTCCAGCCTCCATATGGAAAATAGGCACTTTTAGCCGTTTTGCCGCAACAGCAGATAATGCACTGTTTGTATCACCAAGCACCAAAAGAGCGTCTGGTTTTGCTTCGGCTATCAGCGCATAGCTGCGAGCAATAATGTTGCCCATTGTTTCGCCTAAATCTGCACCGGGTGCATCTAAATAAACATCGGGCTGACGAAGCCCCAAATCCTCAAAAAAAATACCGTTTAAGGTATAGTCGTAGTTTTGCCCTGTGTGCACCAAAGTATGATCAAAATATTTGTCGGCGCATTTAATAACCTCCGAAAGCCTTATGATTTCGGGGCGCGTGCCAGCAATTGTCATCAGTTTAAGTTTTTGCATGCAAAATCACACCTTTTCAAAGTATGTATCAGGATTTTTGGGATCAAACCCTTCGTTGGCCCACATAACAGTTACTAAATCCGTAGAACCGGTATTTTCTATATTATGTGTATACCCGGTAGGAATATCCAAAACGGTAAGTTCTTCTCCGCTTACATTGTATTCGTAAACAATTTCTTCGCCATATTTTCTAAAGCGGATAACGCCTTGCCCGCTCACCACCAAAAATTTCTCGTTTTTTGTATTATGCCAGTGGTTGCCCTTAACAATACCGGGTTTTGCCACATTTATCGACACCTGCCCTCTATCAGGGGAGCGAAGAAATTCTGTAAAACTGCCTCTATCATCAACATGAGTGGCAAGGGGATAAGAAAACTTATCTACAGGAAGGTACGAAAGATAAGTGGCATATAGTTTTTTTGTAAAAGCATCCCCCATATCTGCCACTTGCAGGTTAGTGCGGCTGTCTTTAAAACTTTGTATTTTTGCAGCCAAATCGCCCAATGTAACTGTATAAAATGGGTTTATCCCCAAATATTCATTTTCTAAGCTGGCCTTTTGCTGCCCAAGCAGCGCAGAGCAAAAGCTAGCAATAACATCGTCAATATAACAAACGGGAAAAGAATAATTTGGATCCCGAACCTCTACCGGAAGACCATTGGCAATATTGCTGCAAAAAGTTGCTACCACTGTATTGTAATTGGGTCGGCTCCATTTGCCAAAAACACCAGGTAAACGGTACGCAAAAACAGATGCTTTAGTGTTTTTAGCGTAGGCAAAAAGTGCACTTTCTGCCTCTTCTTTACTTTTGGCATAATCAGTGCCGTTGCCAGCCTGCGCACTGGAAGTAAGCAGCACAGGGGGAGCATCGGTACGAAGTGAAAGAAGTGAAAGCAATGTCTCTGTCAACCCGCTGTTTCCTGTGTAAAAATCCGCTGGATCTTTGGGACGGTTAACGCCGGCTAAATGAAACACAAACTTTGCATTTGTGGCATATTCTTGCAATTCTTCTTCGGTAGAAGAAACATCATATAAAAAAAGATTTTGATAGCCATCCGCCTGCAAGTTTGCAACTAGGTTTTTGCCAATAAAACCACCAGAGCCGGTAATTAAAATAGGGGAGTTCTTTTCAATTAAAAAATCAGCCACGGGCATTCAACTCCTCTTTGACAAAGTCCAATGTCAAAAGTTTTTCTATTACTTCATCCACCGTAAGGCGGCGAGTATTGTGGCTGGTATATGCCTCTGGTTCTTCTGGGGCAGTTGTTCCTTCTACAAAATATTTATCGTAGTTTAAATCGCGCGTGTCGGCCGATACACGAAAGTAGCCGCCTAAATCATCGCTATGCAGGCGTTCTTCTGTTGTAAGCAGTGTCTCGTATTTTTTCTCCCCATGGCGAGAGCCGATAATACGCATTCCAGTATCGCCAAATAAACGCTGTACTGCTGTTGCAAGGTCTGCAATTGTGCTGGCAGGGCTTTTTTGAACAAAAAGGTCGCCGGGGTTTGCATTTTCAAAAGCAAACACTACCAATGCCACTGCTTCATCCAAGCTCATTAGGTAACGTGTCATATCCGGGTCTGTAATGGTAATGGGCTTGCCAGCCCTTATTTGCTCTATAAACAGCGGAATAACACTGCCACGGCTGGCCATAACATTACCATACCGTGTGCAGCAAATTGTGGTTTTGTCTGCCTGCACAGTGCGGGCTTTTGCTGCTACGGCTTTTTCCATCATCGCTTTGCTTATGCCCATTGCGTTAATGGGGTAGGCAGCCTTATCGGTAGATAGACAAACCACTTTTTTAACTCCTGCTTTAATAGCTGCACCCAAAACATTATCAGTACCAATTACATTGGTACGTACAGCTTCCATCGGAAAAAACTCGCAACTAGGCACCTGTTTTAATGCCGCGGCATGAAACACATAGTCCACGCCCTCCATTGCATCCTGCACCGAGTGATGGTTACGCACGTCACCAATGTAAAACTTTACTTTTTCGTTGGACAAAAGCTTACGCATATCATCCTGTTTTTTTTCGTCACGGCTAAAAATCCGTATCTCGGCAATATCCGTATCTAAAAAATGCTTTAACACAGTATTTCCAAAGCTACCGGTGCCTCCTGTAATCAATAAGGTCTTTCCGGAAAATGCTGACATGAAAAAAGCCCCCTTACATAATTAGCCGCATTGGCAAACACCTTTATCTTAAGACATTGCCTTACGTCTACAACTTTGTTATTATACCATAGGAACAGGTGTTTTCCAATCCCGCGTATGCGGATTTAGTGTTGCTGCATTTGATTTTAAACATTTAAAAAAATTGCCGCTACCGGCAACTATTTAAATAGAGGAGAAATTGATTATGAGAGCGCATGAACGTTTTTTAGAGTATGTAAAAGTATACACAACCTCCGACCCCGCCAATGAGAGTGTACGCCCAAGCAGCCCTAGGCAATTTGTGTTGGCTAAACAATTGGCCGAAGAAATGCAGAAAATCGGTATTTCAGATGTAAAATTGGATACGCAATGTTATGTGTACGGCGTAATCCCTGCAACTGCTGGGCACGAAAATGCCCCCGCAATTGGTTTAATTGCCCATATAGACACTGCCCCTGCGTTTAGCGGCGAAAATGTAAAGCCGTTGCTGCACCCCAATTATAATGGTGAGGATGTGCATCTTCCAAATGGGCATACTATTGGGATAAAAACCTTTCCAGAATTGGCTAAAATGAAAGGCGAAACCCTAATTACAGCTTCTGGCGATACCTTGCTTGGGGCCGATGATAAAGCAGGCATAGCAGAAATTTTAACCGCTTGCGAGCATATTATTACAAACAATATCCCACACGGCAAAATATGTGTTGGTTTTACCCCCGATGAAGAAATTGGCTGTGGCGCAGATGGTTTTGACGTTAAAATGTTTGGTGCACAATATGCTTATACTGCCGATGGTGGTGATGTTGGCGGCATTGAATACGAAACCTTTAATGCGGCAGAGGCGCGTATAGAGTTGCTGGGCGTTGCCGTACACCCCGGTTCGGCTTATCACATTATGGTAAATGCGCTTAAAATGGGCATGGAACTTGCTTCTCTTCTTCCCAAAAACGAATGTCCCGAAGAAACACAAGACAGAGAAGGATTTTTCCATCTGGATGAAATGGGCGGCAATGTTGAAAAATGCACCATGCTGTATATTATACGTGACCACGACCGCGAAAAAGTTGAAGCTCGCAAACAGCTAATGCAAAATGCTGTACAGCAAATACAAAACAAATATGGCGCATCTAGCGTGCGCCTGCACATGAAAGATAGCTATTACAATATGGCCGAAATTGTAGAAAAAGAGATGCACCTTATAGAAAATGCTCGTAAAGCAATTAAACAAGCGAGAATAGAGCCGGTTACAGAGCCTGTTAGGGGCGGTACCGATGGAAGCAGGTTATCTTTTATGGGGCTTCCGTGCCCTAACCTTGGTACTGGCGGCCATTATTTCCATGGGCCAAACGAATGCATTACAGTAGAAAGAATGGATAAAGCTGTTGAGGTTTTGGTTAATTTGGTAAAAATATACGCCGAATAACAAAAAGACTGAGGAGTTGCCAGTGGGCAGCTTCTCAGTCTTCTTTGTTAAAAGCACATCCAATAAATCAATTGATCTGATATTTCAAACCCCATAGACCTTTGTAAAGACAATGACGCTGTATTGGTTTGCACGATTTGTGCCATGGGGGTTTTGCCTTGTGAAATGAGATGGTTGGATAACCAAGCTTGTAAGGTACTTGCTATTTTCATTCGGTGATATTGCGGCAAAACCTCCAACAGCCCCATTGTGCCTTCTTCATGCAACCCTATAAAACCGACAATTTCTCCATCTATATAGCCACCATACATATTGCCCTGTAAAAGCCGGGCTGCTATATATTCGTCCCCAATATTATGAGAATAATGTCGTTTTATAAAATCAAAATGCTCTATATCCAAAGCACTAATACGCAAATTGGGATTTGATAGGGGAAGATTATCCTTTTTTAAATATGCCGCTTGATAGCAAACAACCTCATAGTTCATGCCAAAGTTTTTTTCAAAAAAAGAAACATTTACAAACTGGTGTACCACAACATGAGAAAATTTTAAGGGCCAGCCCAAAAGCAGCTTTTTAACTATTTTGGGGGTTTCCGCACTCAAAAACAAAATATCTGAATTTTGAGGCTGCAAAGCGACGCCCTTTTTCTCTATTCTAACAAAACCCAACGGCATATTTTCAAAGGCTTGCAACATATCAATGTGCAGCAAAATATCTTTCGATAAAAAATGTTTTGCATATTCCCGGTCCAAAAATATACCTCATTACAATTCTTCTTTAGGTGTTCCAATAACGGTAGGCGCGCAAAGCTGGTCTATTTTAAAACGGACAAGATCGTTGTTCTGAGCCTTATGCATCATTGGAATCATAAAATCAGGGGTATCGGCGCCTGTAATCCCTTTTAATGCGTCTAAATCCATAAGTTCTAATAATTTAGGCGCCTCATCCAACATTACAACAAGCTTGTTTTGTCGATAAGAAACCTTTATTTTTCGCATAGAGCTATGCTCCAAAAAGCAAATAGAAACACACAAAACCATCTTTAAATCTTCATTTTGATACATCTCAAAAAAAGAAGAAATTAAAAAGGATTCTTCTTTGGTTTTTAGCACCGATTCAATACCCTTTTCGTACCCTGCGGGGATTATATATGTTTCCTCATCCTCCTGCCAGTGTAACACAAGTGTATCTTGTTGCGTTTCAAATCTGAGTGCTTCTATGCCGCCGGTAAGACGGTTGTCCATAAATTCTAAAACCAGCGGCATTAATATGGCGCGGTTTTTTGAGAATGTCCAAGTCTTATCACAAAATTGGTCTATGCTTCCTGACGGAAAAAGAGAAAGACGCTGGTTCGAAATGCCCCATGATGCCTTTTTCTTGCTTGTGTGCTTGCGCACGGGTATTTTATACTCTGCCGGAAGCGGTTTTGAATATCGTAAAATTTTTTCTGTTTTTCGCAGCTCAGATACAGCCCGTGGAGCCGCTGGAAAAGAAGAAAACAACTGAACGTCCTGAAAATAATCTTTAACCAGTGTATTAACGGCAGAGGCCGCAGAAAAATGAGGACTTCCGGAAGTAATGCCTATTATTAAGTTTTGCCGGGGCATTACAGTAACATACTGGCCAAACATACCATTCATCATATAATTGCCTGTGGTTTCGTCAGTCCATATCTGAAATCCGTATTCTTCGCCAATATTACTTTTCATCTGGGTTTTTGTAGCGTCTTCTACCCAGCTTGCCGGTAAAATTTGGCGTGATAAACCATTAACAATCCATTGCCCCTTATTTAAATACAGCAAACCCAACTTTGCCATATCCTCTGGCAAAACATACATGCCCCAGCCGCCTTTTTCAATTCCGTCAGGCGACTTTTCCCATCCGACAGGTCCAAACCCCAAGGGTTCAAAAAGTCTGGGATGTAAATAATCCATCAAAGACTGCCCACTTACTTTGCAAACCAAAGCAGAGAGCATAAAGCTGGACATTGAATTGTAGGTAAACTTAGAGCCTGGCTCAAACACAGCATCGTTTGCAAACAAACCT
>JBKEAM010000154.1:0-1658 GCA_047972265.1 Oscillospiraceae bacterium
AGTTGGCATCCCAGGCAAAAGGTATGGGACCCGGTAGGCTAAAACCTTCGAGATAGCTTGCCATGTGGCCGCTGGCAGCATCTACGGGCTCACCAAGGTATTTGCAGATATGGGGTTGGACTTTAGCCCTGTACTTACCAAATCCGGGGTATTTACCCTCTATTTTGTCTAAAAGTTTGGTGAGTATTTTACCCAAAAGCTTTAAAGCACCTTTTGCTACGGCAGCAATCCCCATAAACATTAGCGAATTGATAAGTTCATTCATACCCATTTGCTGTTCTACCTTAGTACCTCCCACCATTACAGGCTTGCCCATAGGCAGCACGGCGACTATTGCCGTAAGAAAGTTAAGGTAAAAACCGCCCGTAGGGTTGTTCATCAATATTTTGCCTACATCTTGGCAAGAGTATGCCTGGCACAGCAAAGTGCTTTGATATTGCTGTTGTGTGATAACGGTTTCGCTGCCATGTGACATCTGCCCCTCGTGGGGATGGAAAAACTTTGGCAATAAAAATAAAGGCTGTGGAATAACAAAGTGCAGCAGGTTCAGGGCTTCTACGATAGAGCCCAATCCTTTTGCTTTTCCCAGAAGCGGCGGCACGCTTGGCAATCCCCACAGTGCACCTTGTGCTGCTGCCCGATAAAAACCGTTGATAAGTACCGTACCACCCATAGGCACATCTTGTGGGCTAATTTCACCATCAGCATAAACAGGTACATTAGGTATGGTACAATGGATATAATCCATGGGATCGAACACCAATGCCGAAAAAGGCGTAACGGGGCAAGGTGTAACAGGCAAAGGCACTTTCAGTACATGAAAATCAAGCCCCAATACTATATCAAAATGCTTGGCTGCCGATTTGGGGTCGACAGAAGGATTTTGTGTGGGTATGTTTGCTTTTATTTGGAATGCCATAGGAAATATCGTTTAATTATTGGGTAAGATTAGCTTATTGCTTGCGCACAATGTCGGCCCCTTTATTGTTAGGGTCATACAGTATGGTAATGGTATCATTCACTGCCAAACCACCGCCCAGTTCGCAACGGAATTTGGTTTGTTCTTCGCCTTTTTCATTTTTATACTTTATGTCGTAGCGGGGCTGCTTGGCACCATAACGTGTAATCCTTGCAGGAAAAACGGCAGTTATGGTAGCGGTAGCCTCCAAATAGCCTTCTGTATTTATGCTAGTCGTTTCCTTGTTTTGGAAGTAGGTATAGGCGGTGTAGCCGACAGATACCAGTACTAAAAGGACAATTACGATAGTTTGCATTGATTTTTGCATATTTATGTTTAGTTTAGATTTTCTATAGCTTGTAACTGCCCCGTTTTAAGCTGCCTTTGCCAATTTCTACCCCACCAACCTTCAAATTTTTCTATATAATTTGCATACATCGTACTATCGGCTACCTCTAGCATATCTTTTGCATAAAACATGGTCATGGCATTGGTTTTTAGCATTTCTTCGTCGAGCTTCTCCAGCCATTGCCAACCTTGCTCAAACACTTGAGGTGCCTCCTTTCTTTCAGATGTTTTGCGCATGGCATTACCCAGCATTTGATGAATACCTGCCAACATTAAAGGATTAGACTCCTCTTTTGGTAATGCTAAACAGTCTTTATAGGTTTCCACCGCTTTTTCATATTCTTTTTTCATG
>JBKEAM010000157.1:0-1935 GCA_047972265.1 Oscillospiraceae bacterium
AAAATGGTTTAATTTAAATATTCAACTAAAAATGATTGAATTATTAAAAAGATAATAGTATACTGTAAAAGAGGTGAAGTGTATGAAAAAATACGCAGCATTGTTAATAGATGTAAAAAACTCTAAAGAATATCAGCGCAAAGAGCGTACAGAGATACAAACTTTTATAAAAGAAACCATAAATGTGTTAAACCAATGGTTTGAAAAAAACCTGCGGTTTAGTGTTGTGTTTAGTGCGGGCGACGAGGTGCAGGGACTTTTTACCAACCCACAGGCGGCGTACCTGTATTTTAGGCTGTTTGAAATGCTGGTGTTTCCTGTTAGAGTACGTGCCGGTATTGGGGTGGGCGAATGGGAGATTAAGGACACAAGCGGCCTTTCTACCGGGCAGGATGGCCCTGCCTACCACAACGCCCGCAATGCGATAGAACATGCAGACAGGGCACCCGGATGCTCGGTACTGCTTTTCTCTGGCACAAAAGAGGATTTGTATATCAATAGCGGAATGTGTATGCCATCTATGATTGTGGGTGGGCAAAGCAACGTACAAAACTGGCTGTACCTGCTGTACGAGCTTGCAAGCCCCCTTTACTGGGATAATGTGCCCGGCCAACCGGTGCTGGAACTGCTGCATAATTTGATGCGGCAAAAAACCATGATAGGCTACTATACCGGAGATAAAAAAGAAGAAATGCGCCTGCCAAACAGCAGCAGGGCGGGGGTACGCCAGCCGGCAGCGGTGGATGCAAAAAATGCAGAACGGTATTTTTATGCGTCTTCCGGCAAGGTGCGGGGCACCACCACCTATATTGCAGAAATATTGAATATAAGCGTGCAAAGTGTAGACAAAACCCTTGCGGCGGGCAGTGTGTTTGAGGCGCGCAATGCAGTGGTTTCGGTTTTAAAATTAATGGGTGATACCTTTAAGGGGGAAACAGCATGAGCATATTTTTGCCGCTTGCAGGGCACTTGCTGGGGGATTTTTACCTGCAAACCAACAAAATGGCAGAGGAAAAGGGGAAGAGCATCCCCCAAATGCTGCTGCATATACTGGTGTATACAGTAGCAATGGCCGCGGCATTGTTTGCAGGGGTGCAGCCCGCCAAGGTTGTTGTGCCGCTGGCAGTTATTGCGGGCAGTCACCTATTAGTGGATTGCGCCATGGCGTGGGGACAAGCGAAACTGCAAAAAAATAAAAAGGTATTTTGGATGCCTTTTGTGCTGTATATAGTAGACCAAGCCCTGCACATAGCCGTAATACTGGCAGTGTGGAACAGTTTTAGCCTAGGTGATGTTACAGGAGGCTTGGGTGCATGGGCAATACCCCATTGGGGCGAGAGCCTAATATGGAATGCCACGGTATACCTGTTTTTGGGGTTGGTTATTTTATACCCTGCGGCCATTACCGTAAAAAAGTTGCTGGATTGTATGCCAAAGCAGCCCAAGAAGCTGGAGGATGGTGTAATAGCGCCGGGGGCTGGCTCTAACAATGCGGGGCAGATGATAGGCATGCTGGAACGCCTGATTGTGGCGGTATTGGTGCTAAGCAACCAGTATGGTGCCATTGCCTTTGTAATGGCAGCCAAAAGCCTAGCCCGCTTTAAGCAATTGGAAGACCAGGATTTTGCCGAAAAATACCTGGTGGGCACCCTTGCAAGCATTGCCATTGCACTGGTGTTTGCAGTGGTGTGCGGGCAAGCGCTAAAATAAAAAAAGTTAAAAAGCAAAAGAGCAATCTTCTATAAAATATAGAAGATTGCTCTTTTTATTTTGAAATTATGATTTTAAAAAAGATAACTAGATTATAGGAAAAAGAACCTGAGCCCTTCCCGAAAAAGTAGACAGCAAACTCAACAAGCAACGAGATAAAAATTACGGGCGAATTCGTTTGGAGAAATCCAGCCAATAGCAGAGTGCGGACGGAAAGAATTGTAA
>JBKEAM010000012.1:0-3985 GCA_047972265.1 Oscillospiraceae bacterium
AATTCCTTAATCCCGCTATATTCCCACGGAGTGCCTTTTAATACGTGCCGCAGGTTTTTTGTATATAGACAGGCATTTGTGGGAAATACAAGCCCGTTTGCGCCGTACCGCCGCCACTGCATGTTTCCCTCTCGCCTCCATCTGTCTACGCCTGGGTTATTTACAAACCCCCAGTGATAATAGGAGAGGTGCCCGCTGAAAGTGAGAAATACTCTAAAAAATTCTTGATAGCTGGTGTACGGTTCTTTGGGATGATTGTGGTATTCCCGCCTTACGCTAAAGCCGCGGATGATTATCCCATGTGTAATGCGCTGTATAACCGCAAACCTTGCATCATCCTGCAAATACTTTGATACTTTACCCGTTGATTTGTACTGTATTTTTGATTTGCAGCAGGGACATCTACCGTATGCATTATGGAGTTGTCCCGCTACAGGCGCCATCTGCTCAATGTCCTTTTTGCAGTGGGTGCAATACCCTGATATAGCGTTTACCGTTTTTCCCTTAACTTTCTTTTTGCCGGTTGTTTTGTAGTAAATGTATCGGCTATCCAGCAGGGGGCCGTTGTCTACAAAAGCATCAATATCTTTTGGGATGGCCTTAAGTTGTGACATTATGGCATCAGTATCCAACTTTACGCGCCGGCGCTTTGCCACAAGCGCATCATTGCGGATTTTGGACTGGTATTGGTACAGCTGCTCTGCGTATTTCGCACCGTCTACATGCCGGGCAAAATGTTCCTCTTTTTCGCAATTGCACCATTTTCCGTTTTTGTACATATGCCATTCACGGCCAATAAACTTGTCGATTATTGCATCGCTCCAGCGAGCCCGCTCGGCATGTGCTGTTTGCCAGTCGCATGAGGCTGTCGCGTCATATACCCATGTTGTAAATGTCCCGCTCCAGCAAAATGTTCTAAAATACAGCATCATTCCTGCTTCTGTAGCCTTATACGCCGTATAAATCTGCACTGGTGTATCTTCGATTTTTTTCTTTTGCAGTTGAATGCAAAAGTCCATCTTTGGTTTTATGCGCGTTGGTGTTTTTGGTAAGGGGATAGCTGCCAGCTTTTGCTTTGTAATCATGGCTCATCCCCCTATAGCAAATCCAGCAGGTTTATTGTGCTTTTTTTCGGTTTTTCGCTTTCTTCGGGGATTGCGTAAAATTTACGCAATATTTCCCGGGCTTCCTCATTGGACATGCAATACCCGCTTCCCGTTTTTTGCTTTTTTGCCACCTCATACAGTTGCTTGCCGGCAGCTTTAATATCCATTTCGCTTTTTTCAAGGTCCTGCGCAATCAGTTCTGCCGCTACTGCATTATCTTTGGCCATGTTTATAATCAATTCGCCCACGGCACTCTCAATGCTGTGCCTGTCATATTCTTTTTGCTGCTGGCGTACCAGCTGGCTTACTTTATCGGCATAAATACTCATAAGGTTCTCCTTTATTTTTTTGTGTTGCTGGCAAAGGCCAAAATATCGCCGTCCGGCGCCTTGCCCATAGGTACGGCGTTAATGCCTTTACCTGCCATCCCGCTTTGTTGTAATTTTTCGGTTGCTTTTTTGTCGCGGTGGTGCCAATTACTTACAGCCGCTTGCCAGTCAACCATTCTTTTGTTGCGGCTTACCATCCATCCAACAGATGCGTAATAGCCGACAAATGACTCTGCGTCCACGTTGTAGCTTTTTTCGGTGGCGTAGGCGGCCACCTCATCCACCGCAGGCGGCACAAATCTTTTTTTAGGCTGCCCCGCTTTGGGTGTTGCCTTTTTGCCCCGCTTTGCGGCGGCTTTTTTTGTTGCTGGCGCCGGCCGAGGCAGGGGACTGGCCTCAATAAAATAGGTGGTCAGCACATCTTTGTATGTCGCAAAGTCCGTTTCCACTGCCAGTGCCTTGCTTATCTGGTTGTTACTGTCTGCAAGGGTATCAAGCAGGGCATAAGCAGCATTGATATACAGCCAGCATTTTGCCGCTGCTGTGCGGGTATCAAAATATTGTGCGTCACCCAAAAATTTACGGGCTTTTACCTCGCCCTCTAAATGGCGGCAAACGTAGGGCAGCTGGTCTACCGGTATTTGCTCAACGCTTGCCCACGGTTGGTATTGCTGCAGGGGCGTGCCGGCTATCTCGGTATCGGGGTCAAGCTCCGTGAGTGCCGCCGATATGCGTTTTTGGTAATGCAGTATCTTTTTAAGGTCTGTTTGTTCAGCCGGTATCATCGGGTTCCTCACTTTCCGGCGCTTTTAGCCTTAATTCCATTTCGGCATATTTTTCTGCAAAAACCTCTTTTATTTCTTCGCGGTTTCGCGCTCTGACTTCGCGGATTTCTTTTTGCAGATTTTTAATATGCTCTTCCAGCTTTTGTGGGTCTTTGCTTTTAAATGGTTTGGGTATTGGTATCTTTATCGCCCTGTAAAATAGATATGGCGCGTCTGTAATTGGATTTACCCCCGCATCTATGCTTAGTGGGTCTATCAGGTACCCGCGTGGCACTTCTGGCGGCTCTCTCCAAAAATTTTTATCAATCTTTTTATAGGCGGGTGCCGGGCGCTTTAGCCCTTGGCTGCAACTCCAACCTTTTCCAAAGATTTCAATGGCTCCGCCATCTTCGCCTTTTCCTTGGCCGCAAAAATATTTGGCTAGGCCTGCAAAATTTCCGCTGGAATAGAGGGCCTTAACACTCACTGCTCCATGTGGCCATACTGACTGCAATAATTTGAGGTCGCTCACGTTCATCACAATGTGATGATGCAGCGCGCCGCGTTCTCCAATTGCTGTAGCCGAGATAAATTTAAATTTTTTGCCGTCTGCCTTTAATTTGTCCCTTAGCTTTCGTTTTGCTTTTTCCAGTTCTTTTGCGGCCCACTCTACATTTGGCCTTTTTTTGCCATCTTTTTGTTTTTGAGGGTCATGCAGATAAACCACGTGCGCATCTCCCGGCGAAAAGTTGGCGTGCATTATATTGCACAATTTCCATTTGCTCATTTTGTTGTTATAGTTGGCCATTGCCTCCGGGGTTTTATTTATTGGCGCCCCCCGTGTAACCCGCCGGCCATATCTGGGGGTAAACCCCTTATGTATTGCTTTAGTCATCCCAGCTGTGTACGTCCGTTCCCAGTACACCGGGCAACACCTCCCATTGGTATTCCCTGGCAGCCTTATTCCGTCGCTTTATTAATACCCTTACTGGGTTAAAAAGCCGCGTTGTATCTGGCTTTTTAAAAGATTTTTTTGCTCTCTTAATTTTTAATCGCGAAGCTGCCAAGTGCTTGTTTTTACATGGTAGGTGTGGTATACTATTTACAACAAATTTTTACCTGTACCCACCATGGATTGAGCAAAGTTCCCGCTTTGCTCAATCTATTTTTGTGCAAAAAACGCCTTAAATGCACTGCTGTTATATTGCCCATGCGTTACCTCTATGGCCTCTTTTATGGTGTATACGTCCTTTAAATCACCTTTCTCACGTAGGCTCTCAACAAACATTTCTGTGCCAGTTTCGCACGCCCCGGTAATTACGCGATACATTGTTTTAGCTTCTTCCAAGGACAAGACAGTGTCCAGTGGCATATCTTTGTATTGTTCCGCTCCACGCTCTGCGGCCTTTTTAAATAAAAGGTCAGATACGCCGGCTTTAAAAGTCTCGCAGTGAGCATAGTTTTCGCCGTCTGTAATCACATTACGGTTTCCTATTTTGCCAACATAAAAGGTATATCCGTTAATCTTTTTGCAGGATTTAACATGAGTTAATATGCCATCCGCATAAAAATACTGTCCGGGGACATAATCACCATCTTTTAGGCACTTTACATTTTCACCGGTAAGCTGTGTACCCTCGAGGTCAAGGGAGCCGCCTACGGTAAGGCTATCCGGCAGGGCGGTAAGCTGTGTACCCTCGAGGTCAAGGGAGCCGCCTACGGTAAGGGTATCCGGCAGGGCGGTAAGCTGTGTACCCCGGAGGTCAAGGGAGCCGCCTACGGTAAG
>JBKEAM010000050.1:0-24467 GCA_047972265.1 Oscillospiraceae bacterium
CAACCAGTATAAGCGCAATAACCACCACCCATATAAGGCAATTACGGGAGGAGCGAATGCGCTTTTCTTCCCTCTTGCGCATATAGTTTTGGTAGTCTTGTGTTGGTGGCGTGCCGGGTGCATTTGCAATGTTCATCGGATCGGCTTTAGTGTCTGCCGTATTAGAATTGGCCTGAATATTATCTTACATCAGTACATCCAAAGATACTGCCAATACATCGCTTAAAAGCGGCAGAGTTTCGGCTTCGGGCATACCCTGCCCCAGTTCCCATTTAGATACCGACTGACGGGTAACCCCCAGTTTTTAGGCCAATTGTTCTTGCGTATAGTTTTTTGCAATGCGTGCTGCACGCAATTTATCTGCAAAATTCACAGTGTATCTCCTCTCAGCTTTTGATGCATTTAGGGTAGCATATCTGTTTTAGCTGCACCAGCAAAAACAACATACATTTTGTCAACGGCAGGTTGCATTTACAAAAAAGGAGCTTTTCTTTAAAGAAAAGCTCCTTTAACATGCTAAAACAGGTTTTATTCTCCGCGCTTATTCAGCAGATTTAATACTTCGGTGAAATAATCGTCCTCTGCCTGAGAAGTTGTGTTTGTGTTTTCGGCGCCATATACAGGAGAAAATGCAGTGGCCTGATTATCAGCGTCTGCTTTTTTTAGGTTGTCAAAACCAGTAGCAATAACAGTAATGCGCATCATATCAGACATGGCATCGTCAAACGCAGCACCCCAGATGATGTTTGCATCGGGATGTGCAGCGCTGGTAATTTTGGTAGCTGCAATTTCTACGTCTTCCAAAGAAACATCGGGAGAAGCGGTAATATTGATGATAACACCACGGGCTCCATCGATGCTGGTTTCCAGCAAGGGACTGGTAATGGCGGCCTCGGCAGCGGCCTCGGCCATGTTGCCGCCTTTTGCGTCCCCCACACCCATATGTGCATAACCGGCATCGCGCATTACATTGCGTACGTCGGCAAAGTCCAAGTTGATAAAGCTGGGTACATTTACCAATGAAGAAATACTCTCAACACCCTGGCGCAGTACGTTATCGGCTGCGGCAAAGGCATTTGCCATTGTAATTTTTTCGTTGCTAATCAGTTTAAGGCGTTCATTGGGGATTACAATTAAGCTATCCACACGCTCTAACAAAGCGCGAATGCCCTCTTCTGCCTTAGACATTTTCATCCTACCCTCAAAAGCAAAGGGTTTAGTAACAATGCCTACGGTAAGAATGCCCAGCTCTTTTGCAATATCCGCTACTACAGGAGCGGCACCGGTACCGGTACCACCGCCCATACCGGCGGTAATAAAGGCCATTTGAGCACCTTTTAAAGAATTGGCAATTTCGTCACGGCTTTCCTCTGCACTGCGCTGTCCCACTTCTGGGTCCCCACCAGCGCCGCGGCCCTTGGTAAGTTTTGCACCAAGCTGCACTTTTTGAGTGGCTTTAGAGGTAAACAACACCTGTTGGTCTGTATTCATTGTAATAAACTCAACGCCACGCAAGCCATACTCTATCATGCGGTTTACAGCGTTGCCGCCGCCACCGCCTACACCAACTACTTTAATATTGGTAACATTCTGCATTTCCTCGTCCAGAACAAATGCCATACTAGATGTCCTCCCACGTTGCAGCGTTTGTTTTAGGCTAATTATAAAAAGGATCTATTACCCGGTTATATCTGCATTAAATTAATTTTTTTTATAACAAAAATACGCCTTAAAAATGAAAATTACTACTTAATACAATATCAGAATTATGCCCTGAATACAAGGCTTTTGTGTTAATTCGGCCAACTTTGAAGCCGAAAACACTAAATATAGTATGCATTCTTATTATTCCGGTGAGAAAATCACCTGCGGGTTATCCGGATATTTACTCACGTCCAAAGTACCGTGGTCACCTTCCGAAAATCCGTTCTTGCCTGTGGTGTTTAAAATCTTAAATGCAAAGTCTAGTTTTTTCTCTAAATCTATGCGTGTTCCCACCAAAATAGTAAAGCGATCTTGCCATTTAAAAGACACAGCCTGCGAGTTTTGAATGTCTATTTGGTCTACTTCCTCTATTCCCCTTGTTTGCAAAGAAGAAATAAGGGCCTCCATATTGGCCTGGGCTTCACTGTCTGGTATTTGCAGAGGCAGGCCTGGTGTTGCAATAACATCGTCTGCACCAATAATGGTGGTAAGCCCCTCTACGGCAGTATCGCTAATGCGCAGTACCTTGCGCGAAGCACTTAAGATGGCATATCCGTTTGCAGTTTGCAATATATATGTTTCTTCGGCCTGCTGCACCTTAAAAACGATGGTAGAGGGCAGTTGCCGCTTGATGGTAAGTTTTTCGATATAGGGCAGGGTTTGCTCCATTCGTTCGGCTGTTTGCCCCGCGCTAAATCCAAACAGGTTATCCCCCACGCTATGGCCAAACGCAATTTGCAGTTCTTCCAAAGTATAGGTGGTATCACCCTCTATTTTAAAATTATTGATTTTAAACAGTACCCCAACCGAAAAAGCAATGCCCCCTGCAATTAACAGTATAATTGCTATTATACCCGCAATACGCCGGTTGCGACGTATGCGTGCCGGTGTAAGCGGTTTTGAACGTTTTGGCGCAGAAGCATTTGCCTGCGAAGCCGAAGCGCCTGTTTTTTTTCCTTTATTGCTGCCCTGCGGCGCTGCTTTGCCGCCTTTTTTTCCATTATTCTGTTGGGTTGTTTGCTCTGGCCGCGGCTGACGCACCTGCTCTTGATATGGCATTTGGTTAGGGTTATACCCCGGCTGCGAAGGCAGATTTGGCGGCGGCAAACGGCGTACATGGTCAAATGCATCCAACGGAGGTACCCCGCCGCTGGATCTGCTTGCCGGTTGCTGACGGGCAGATTGCCGCTGAGGCTGTTGAGCTTGCTGCTGCCTTTTTTTTTGAGCGGCCTGCTTTTTTTGTGCTTGCCTGCCCGCAGAAGCATTCTTTTTCTTTTTCAATACCGCTCACCTCCCCAGCAGAACAATTACACGTTTATTCTTTATTTAACAGTTTTGCAATGGCTTCAACTATATCCTCCAAAGCTTTTGGCTTTGCCAGTTTTTTCGCATTTTCTCCCATTTGTACCAATTGCTGTGTTTTAGCGGTAAGCGCATCTACCGTTTTAATCAGCAATTCTCCGCTTAGGTTTTTTTCTTCTATTACATTTGCCGCCCCAGCATTTTCAAACTCCATGGCGTTATAATACTGATGATTTTCGGCCACGTTGGGCGATGGGATAAGAACAGATGCTCTGCCAACAGCGGCAAGCTCGGCCAGGGTAGATGCCCCCGCACGCCCTATTACAAGGTCTGCCGCAGCAAGCAACGCAGGCATATTGTCTATATATTCTTTAATAACAAAATTGGGGCTGTTTTCTATCCCCAGTTCTTTTGCCAATTTTTCAAAATTTTCTTTTTCTATACGGCCTGTTGCGTGTATATGCAAAAAGTTTTTGTTTTTTGTATGCCACTGTGCAAGCTGTGCAATTACCTCGTTTACCCTGCGGGCACCGTTACTGCCGCCAAAACTTACCAGCACAACACGGTCGGCTACTTCAATTTTTTTTCGCTCTTCTTCCCTGTTTTGTTCAAACAGTTCTGGCCGCACCGGATTACCTGTAACAATCGTTTTTTGGGGATATCCCAGCCTTGCCACCGCACACTCGGAGGGTGCAAAAATCAAATCGGCTTTTTTTGCCAACAAACGGTTTGTTACACCCGGATATGCGTTTTGCTCGTGAATAGCTGTCTTATATCCTTTGGACGCCGCCACCTTTAAAACCGGGCCGCTTACAAAACCGCCTGTGCCAATTACAATATCGGGCGGCAAATCGGCAAGCATTTTACGTGCGGTACCGGGTGCCGAAAGCAAAAGGCTGGCAGCATACAGGTTGCGTTTAATATTGCGCCCAGATAATTTACGCTGAAATCCCTCTACTTCAATAATATGAAAAGGATAGCCCGCTTTTTGAACAAGGCGGGCTTCCATACCGTTTTTTCTGCCCGCAAAATGTATTTCGGAGCCAGGCCAGCGTGTTTCTATTCCACGCGCAATTGCCAGCGCGGGGTTGATATGCCCGGCAGTACCGCCGGCTGCAATCAAAACTTTCATCTTTATTCCCTCAAATCTGCCAGGGGATTGCCGGGCGGCACCTTATACATACCTGCCCTCTCTTCCTCTTGCTTTATTGCCTGCTCTAAATTGGCCCGGCGCGCCACCGAAAATACAACCCCCATCTGGGTAAGTATCATAAGCAACGCCGTCCCTCCCGCCGAGAAAAACGGCAAACTGATGCCGGTACTGGGTATTGCATTGAGGTTAACCGCAACATGTAAAAAGGCCTGCAACGCTATTTGGATGGATACACCTACCACCAGCATAGAGCCAAATTTGTCTTTTACACGCACCGCAATGTACAGGCAGCGTCCCAGTAAAACCAAAAATAGCACTACCACCGCCATTGCGCCTATAAAGCCCAGTTCTTCGCTGATAATGGCATAAATATAATCGTTAAACATCTCGGGCAGATACAAAAACTTTTGCCTGCTTTGCCCTATTCCTCTGCCAAAAAAACCGCCAGAGCCAACCGCAATAAGGCTTTGTATTGTTTGATGGGCATCGTTTTGGTCTGAACTAAAAGGGTCTCTCCATGTGGCAATACGGGTACTGGCATAAGGAATTTGGTCTGGAAAAACGGTAATTGCCAAATATAGGCCAACCACAGAGATAACAGCCGCCAATCCCATCCAACGTATAGAGGAGCCGCCCGCAAACATCATGCCTACACCAATGCCCAATATAAGGATGGTGGCCGACAGGTGCGGCTCTGCTACAAGCAAAAGCGCTAAAATGGCTAAAATAACAATAAAGGGAGCAAAACCATATTTAAAGGTTTTAATCCGTTTTTGATTTTTTGCAATTAATGCGGCAAACAAAACAATTAATGCAAACTTGGCAAGCTCGCTGGGCTGAAAAGTATAAGTGCCTATAATAATCCAGCGGCGGGTGCCGTTTAGTTCACGCATAAACAATACAATTATCAGCAGTATAATGCTAACCGTCATACCCGCCCAAGCAAATTTTTTCCAAATACGGTAATCAATCATGGATACCACAAACATTATTACAAGGCCGGCAGCGGCAAATATAAGCTGACGCGTAATATAATAATACCTGTCGCCCTTATATAGCAGGCCACGGGGATACGAAGCCGAAAACAGCATAATAAGCCCGTAGGATAACAGCAAAATTACAATGATAAGAAGGGGGATATCTATATTGCCTATGCGCTTTTTTACCGGGCTTTGTGTTTCCTGCTGCTTTGGCTGGCTAGCATCATTTTTGGTTGCAGCTTTTGCCATGGCGCTTATCCCCTTTCTTTTTTATAAATTCAAAAACTTTTACTTAAAAAACCAAAAAACCATATACACAGGCTAAAGCAACACAAATAATGGTTACAATACAAAACAGTACAATAATTTTTATTTCGCTCCAGCCCAGCATTTCAAAATGATGGTGGATAGGAGTCATTTTAAACAGGCGTTTGCCGTGTGTAAGTTTAAAGTATGTAACCTGAATCATTACGCTGAGAGCCTCGAGTAAATACACAAGGCCCAAAACAATTACCAGCTCGGGGCTGCCCATGCAAAAACCCAGTGTAACCACGGCCCCACCTAAAAACATACTGCCTGTATCGCCCATAAATACTTTTGCCGGGTAAAAATTCCACACCAAAAAGCCGGCACAGCCACCGGCAAGCGCCGCCGCCAGTACAGACAACCGCTGCTGCCCTGCCAAAAGCATTAACACCATATAACCGCACATTACCCAAAAAGTAACCGAGCCCGCAAGCCCATCCAACCCATCGGTAAGGTTAACGGCGTTTACCATGCCTACAATAAGCACAAAGGCCAGCGGGTAAAATAACCAGCCAAGGTCAATGCCGCCTACCACCGGCAGCATAATTACGGTAGAAAGGCGACCTGCAAAGTGCAGCGCCACCATAAAGCAAATAGCTATGCCGCTTTGCAAAACAAGCTTACCTTTTGCGTTAAGCCCCAGATTGTTTTTGTGGGCCACTTTAAGGTAATCGTCTAAAAAGCCAACGGCAGAAAAAGCAAGCGTAGTAACAAGCGCCAATACCACCAGTTGCAGATTATCGGCTTGTTCGCCCAATTGACCTAAAAGCGGGTATGCCACCAAAAGAGCCAGTATTGCCCCAATGATAAACATAAAGCCGCCCATTGTAGGAATGCCCTGCTTTTTTTTATGCCATTTAGGGCCTATTTCGTTAATGGTTTGGCCAAAATGCATTTTACGTAAAAACGGAACCAGAAACTTGCCCACCAAAGCCGAAACCAACAGCGCCACTACTGCCGCCACTACCTGTGCGTATTGAGACATTCTTTCACACCTTCGATGATTACTTGGTATTTTTGTTGCAAGCATAAACCAAGGCAGCCCTTAAAAGCAAAAGGTAGGCCTTTTATTAAACTTTAACCAATATATTATACCAAAACACGCTATTTTTTCTATGCAGAGCGCATATAAAATGTATTTTTATTGGTGTTTTACATTTATTTGCCGTCCTGCGCAAAAAAAGTTTCTATTATTTCTTCAAATTTCATTCCACGGCTTGCCTTAACCAAAATTGCGTCTCCGGGTTGCACGTTTTTAAGCAGTTGACGGGCAGCCTCGGTATTGTTTTGCTGTGCCAGGGCATTTATTCCGAATCCCTGCGCACGCGGCACGGCGGCAGCGGCACGCTGTCCTACGGTAAGCAGTAAATTGACCCCCGCGTTGGCGCACAAATCTGCCAGTTCTTTATGAGCATCTTCCGATACACTGCCTAACTCTAGCATATCTCCCAGCACCGCAATGCGTTTGCCGGGCACATCCATATCCCGCAGGGTAGATAGTGCCGCCCTCATCGAGTCTGGGCTGGCATTATAACAGTCCTCAATAACGGTAACTTCTTTCTTTTTAACAATATTTTGCCGCATACCTGTATTTTTAAAGTTTTTAAGCGCTTCTGCCGCAGTTGGTGCCGAAAGCCCCAGACGTGTAGCGGCGGTATAGGCCATTAGTGCATTGTAAATATTGTGCTCGCCCAGCGCTTCTATATATACACTAAAATTGCCATAGCGTTTATCTGCAATGGTAAAGCTTTGCCCCATTCCCTCGCGGCATATATCCGTTGCGCGAATTTCGCATTCGGCATTTTGAATACCCGCATACACGGGGCGCACATGAGCCGGTAAAACGGCTTTCCACAGCATGGGGTCGTCTCCGTTTAATATAAGGGGTGCTCCTGTGGCAAGGCCGTCGCAAATTTCCAGCTTAGCGTGCAGCACGTTTTCAACACTGCCCAAAGTTTCTAGATGGGCGGTACCAATGCGGGTAATTACAGCCGCGTCGGGTTTGGCTGCAAGGCTTAGCTTACGTATATCCCCCAGCATTTGGGTGCCCATTTCTACCACGGCATAGCGGGTATTTTCGTCTAAACGAAACAGGGTATTGGGCATGCCAATCTCATTATTTTGGTTACCCTCAGTTTTAACGGTGGCGCCAAACGGCTGTAATACAGCGGCGCAAAACTCTTTGGTAGTGGTTTTGCCCACGCTGCCTGTAACCCCAAGCACCAGCGGATGAAACTGCCCCCGGTAATTGCCGCCCAGCTCTATCATGGCATTTAAAGGGTCTTTTACCAGTACGGTTTTATCCAGCGGCACACCATCTACCGGGTGTGTTGCCACCACCACGGCCGCCCCGTTTTGCAGGGCCGTTGCAGCATAATCGTGCCCATCTACATGTTCCCCTTTAATGGCTACAAAAACACCGTTTGCCTGTGCATTGCGGCTGTCGGTGGCTACAGAAGATATTTTTAATCCTTCCGGTGCGGTTGGCCACAAAGACCCAAAAAATATTTTGGCGTTGGTTGGCTGCATTTTAACTCCCCCATTGGTAAATATCCCTTACAGATTATGGTTTTTTATCCAGTTTTGCACTATTTGCGCTTCGCTTACATACAAAGTATACCCATTCATTACCTGGTAATCTTCGTGCCCTTTGCCACACAAAACAAGCATATCCTTATCGCGCAGTTCATTTAGGGCAAGTAAAACTGCTTCGCGCCTATCTTCAACCACTTTATATGGTTTGCCCGATGCTTTTAGCGCCGGCAGGGCATCCTGCATTATTGTTTCCAGTTCCTCTTTACGCGGATTATCGCTTGTCAAAAAGACCATATCCCCGTACTTTGCCGCCGAGGCGCTCATGGGCGCACGCTTTTCGGGGTCACGCTCTCCCGCGCAGCCAAACAACACTATCATGCGCCCCTCTACAAAGGGACGCAGAGCGGCAAGCAGTTTTTCTATGGCATCGCCTGTATGTGCAAAGTCGCACACAATTGTATAGGGTTTACTGCATAATATTTGGCAACGGCCTGCCACACCCGGCACATCTTTAAGGTGCTCTGCCACTTTTTGGGAGGATATACCCAGCATAGAAGCGGCTGCAGCAACGGCAAGCGCATTTTGTACCGAGTAATCTCCCGGCATTGGAAAGCATATATTTTCTTTTATATCAGGGGATTGCCAGCTAAACTTTACCCCTGCGGCAGAGAGATGGATGTCTTTTGCCGTATGCGTTGCTGTCACATCTTTTGCCGAGTAGGTAGCCGCGTGTATGCCAGCAGGTAATTCGGTTTGCAGGCGCTGCCCCCATTCGTCATCCACATTTATTAGTGCCGCCGCGCAGGAATTAAAGAGAGATTTTTTGGCCTCATAGTATGATTCCATTGTGCCATGATAATCGAGATGATCTCGGGTTAGGTTGGTAAAAACACCCAATGCAAAATGGATGCCATATAGGCGCTGCTGCGCCAAGGCCTGGCTGCTTGCTTCCAGCACAACATGGGTACAACCCGCGGCATGCATGCGCGAAAGAAGCGCTGCCATATCCCATGCTTCGGGCGTAGTAAAACGGGCAGGTATTTTCATATCCCCTATTTCGCTGCCCACTGTTCCAATCAGCCCGCAGCGCAACCCGCAAGCGGATAGTAGTTGCTTGAGCACTGTAGAAACTGTTGTTTTACCATTGGTGCCGGTTACTGCCACCAATGTAAGTTTTTGTGCCGGATTGCCAAAAAATGCCTGACAAAGCAAGCCATATGCAGCACGGGTATCTTTTACCACAATCTCCTGCCCTGTGCCAAGCGGCTTTTGCGCCACAACCAGCCCCGCACCACTTTCCAGCGCTTTTTGCGCCAAGGCGTGGCCGTCAAAGCTACGCCCCTGCACGCACACAAACACTGCGCCGGGCACTACTTTTCGTGTGTCCTGCGTTATCAAAACAGCTTCTCCATCCGGGGCTGTTCCTGTATATTCTATTCCCTGCAGTAACTGCTTATAGGTCATTTTTTTCTCCTAAAGCCGACTGATAATAAGGGAAGCATTATTTTTCCCCACCGAATTTTACCACAAAACGGGCAAAAACTAAACAGGGCATTACAGATACTGCACGCATTTATAACCATGCGTGCAGTATCTGTAATATTAATCGTTTGCTCGTGTGTCTACAAGTTGCAGTGTAATTACGCTGCCCAGCGGTAGTTCTTCTCCCGCCGCATAGTCCTGAGATTCTACCGAAACTGACGTGCCATCCTCTGGCGCACCGGTGGTAAGTACGTTAAAACCCATGCCCTTTAATGTTTCGATTGCTCTTTTGGCCGTTAAATCTGTTACATGGGGTACTGTTGCCGTTTGCAGGGGGATATCCCCACTTGTGTACAGCACCACCGTACCCCCAAGCGGAACAGAAATACCCGCCTCTGGGAACTGTGACAGTACCGTACCCCCGTTGCCCATCTGCTTATACGATAAACCCACCTTGTTAAGTTGAACAATTGCAGCGTCCAAATCTTTTTCGGCCACTTTGGGGGTGCTAACTACAGTGCGGTCTACTTCATCGGCACCATAGTCTGCCGCAACACCAAGAACATTCATTGTTTCTGCTATTACGCTGCCCACTGCCGGTGCGGCAAGGCGCCCGCCTGAATATACCTGTATGTTGCTTGCCTGAGGTTCATCAATGGCTATCAGCACTGCAATTTGGGGGTTATTGGCAGGTGCAACCCCCACAAAAGAGGCTATATATTCCGTTACTTTCCCCTCTTCTGTAAGTCTGTCCAGCTTTTCGGTTGTACCGCTTTTACCGCCCACATGATACCCTGCCACATAGGCATTGCTGCCTAGCCCGCCGGGGTCGTTTACCACATCCTCAAGCAAGCTGCGCATTATGGCAGAAGTTTCTGCCGAAATAACCTGCCGTTTTACAGTGGTGCCACTTTGCTGCACCACGTTGCCGTTTTCATCAATAATTTTATCCACGATGTGCGGCTGCACCAGATACCCGCCGTTTACAGCAGCTGCCACAGCGGTAATCATTTGCAGCTCTGTGTATTTGTTAGACTGTCCAAATGCGTTACTGGCAAACTCGGTGGGGCCCATATTGTCCTTTGCATACACAAGGTTTTGGATGGATTTTTCGCCCGGTTCACCTGCCATATCAACGCCTGTGGGTTCTGTAAGGCCAAACCCATTTAGATAATCGTACCAGGTATCCAGCCCCATTTGCTGCGCCATTTGAATAAAAGATACGTTGCACGATTTTACAAGCGCCTGCCCCAACGTAATTTGCCCGTGAGCACCGCCAAAGCAGTTGATTTCGTAATCTGCCACCTCAATGCTGCCTCCGCAATAAAAGGTAGAATCTGCCGTGAACGCGCCCGAATCTAGGGCCGCCGCCGCCGTAACAATTTTAAATACCGAGCCCGGCTCGTACGAATCGGCCACGGATTTATTACGCCACTGGCGCATACGCGCTTCCAGCTGCGCATTCGATTTTTCTTCGCCATCTGGCATAGCTGCGATTGTTTCGCGCAGGGTATCATCCATTATGTAGTATGGGTCGTTGGGATTGAATGACCCCGAGGTAGCCATAGCCAAAATGGCCCCGGTATTTACATCCATTACAATGCCCATTGCGCGCTCGTTTGCCTCATATTTTTCGGCTGCAGAGTTAAGCGCGTCTTCTAACACCTGCTGAATATCTGCATTTGCAGTAAGCACCACACTATTGCCATTTAACGGCGTATACAGCACGGTATCTTCGTCTGCCGGCATTACCCCGCCCGCGGCGTTTACAGGCGTTATACGGCGCCCGGGGGTGCCGGACAATATTTCGTTATACTTATACTCCAGTCCCTCTACACCGGCGCCGTCGCTGCTTACAAAACCCAATACTGAAGACAACATTTCTTCGTACGGATAATACCTTTTTGTATCCTCTACTAAATAAATACCGCGGATATTGTATTTAGAAACAATTTCGCGCACCGTATCTGCATACGGTTTTTCTATTTTTGCTTTTACGCGCGCATATTTTTTTTCGGGGTCTTTTAGTTTTTCATACAGTTCAGTTTCGTCAATTTCTAGTGCCACCGCAAGTTCTCTGGCCGCTACGGTTGCGGGGTCTCCACCGCCCATTTTTGCGCTTATATTGCTTTGCGCTAGCACATCGGGGCTTGCCTCCACTGTCCACACCTTTGCACTTTCGGCAAGGGTGCGCATTTGGCTGTCGTAAATGGTGCCACGCTCCGCCGCTACTTCTTGGCTGCTTAACTGCTGTCCATTGGCCCACGCACGCCATTCCGATACTTCTTCTACCTGCAAAACACCTTGCTTATAGCCTAAAAAACCAGCCGCACACACAAAAACAACAAGGATGGCAATGCATCTAAGAAGAAGCGTGCGGTTGCCACCTTGTTTAGGTGTATTGTTTTTTTGCTGTGGCGGTTGCTGTTTTTTATTTGGCCCTTGCGGCGCTCCGTCAAAAGAAAGACTGGTTTCTTTCATATTTTATACCTTTGCACGGCCCGGTTGCCGTAGCTTCCTTTTTTTGCAGAAATAAAATTGTGCTGCGGCAAAATAAATCCTTTGCCGCAGCCGTTTTACACTATTATGGTTGCAGGTAATCGATAATACTTAAAGCGCCGCTGCGCATACTGCCAAACGCACTGGACAGCCCACTGGGCTGAACAGTAATTTGGTTTTCTTGGTCATCCTGTACATATACTATCTGATCCTGCTCTACTTTTACAAGACCTAACTCTTTTGCGCGTTGTTCAATCCCTTTAATATTGGTTTTGCCTTCCAACTCGTAGGTAAGATATACATTTAAAGCTTCTTGGTCTACCAATTTTTTTTCTTCTGCCGAAATTTGCGCCTGCAAAGAAGCGATGCCGGCCTGCGTTTGCAGCAAAGCTGCGGTAAGGCCTACAAATAATACGGCACACACTATTACACTAAACAAACGCAAACGAGACTGGGCAAGGGCTTTTTTAGCTCTTATATTGCCCGGAGCCACGCGAAGTGCGGGGGGTTGCTTTTTGGGTTCTACTTTGGGGCGCGGCGCAAAACGCTCAAACGCGTATGCAGGTGCTGCCATATCCATGCTTCCTTTCTTTTATATTGTTGATTTTCTTTATATTTTTTCAATCACTCGTAATTTAGCCGATCGGCTCCTTCTGTTTTCTTCTAGCTCTGTTTGGGCTGCCGTTATCGGTTTTTTGGTAATTAACCGCGCTTCGGCAACTCCGCCACATTGGCATACAGGCCACTCGGGCGGGCAGGTACAGGCTGTAGCCCATTGCTTAAAGCGCTGCTTTACCAACCTGTCTTCTAACGAGTGAAAAGTTAGAATTGCAAAGCGTCCACCCGGGACCAGCATTTCAAAAATACTGTTTAATCCTTCACTTAAGGCATCCAGTTCTCCATTTACAGCAATGCGTAATGCCTGAAATGTTTGCCGCGCGGGATTTTTTTCTCTTCTGCGGGCGGGCGGCATTGCCGATGCCACAATTTGTGCAAGCCGAGTTGTGGTACTTATGGGTGCTGTTTCGCGTTCTTTTTCGATACGCCCTGCTATTTGCCAAGCCATTTTTTCTTCGCCATACTCCCGCAGCACATCTGCCAGTTGCTGGCGAGACCATGTATTTACAAAATCTGCCGCGGTGGGGCCGCTTTGGCTCATACGCATGTCCAGCGGGGCATCTGTATTGTAAGAAAATCCACGCTCCGGGGTATCCAATTGTCTGGATGAAACCCCTAAATCTAACAATGCTCCGTTTAATTTCTTTACATCTTCTGCTTGCAGCAAGCCCTGAGCATTTCTAAAGTTGCCCTGCACCACTGTAGCAGGCAAACCGGAAAGTCTTTCTTTTGCTGTAACAAGTGCGTCGGGATCCTGATCCATTGCGTAAAGGTGGCCGCTGGTAAGACGCTTTGCAATCTCGCAGGAATGCCCTGCGCCGCCTGCGGTGCCGTCCAGATAAATGCCGTTTGGCTGGATGTTTAAAGCCGTAATACATTCGTCCAGCATTACCGAAAAATGTGCAAACTCCACGCTCATAATTAAATCCCCAAGTCTTCCATGGTTTTTGCAATCTCATCACCGGCCTGTTCCTGATTCAGCGCATCCAGTATGTCGGCGTTCCATATCTCTATCATTTGCCCTACGCCAAGTACAACAATGTCTTTTTCCAGCTTTGCCCTGCGGCGAAGCTCTGGCGGTATAAGTACTCTGCCCTGTTTGTCCATTGTTACATCCACAGCGCCGCCGTACAGCATTCGCTTAACTTCCAGCCCTTTTACTAGGCTGTTGCCAGACAAAATACTTTCGATACGGTTCCACTGATCTGTAGGAAAGGCCACCAGGCAGTGCCCCAGCCAACGTGTAATGGTAAAGCTTTGGCCAATTTCGTCGCGGAATTTTGTTGGAAAGCTGAGGCGGCCTTTTTCGTCCAAAGTGCACCAATGCTCGCCCTTGAACATATTTTCCGCTCCTTCCTCAAACCATCCATTTTACATAAAATTCCACTTTTCCCCACTTTTTTCCACTACATTAGTCTAATTATAACTTCATGGCAGTAAAAATCAACCCAAAAGCTTGTGTCTAAATTCTTAACTTTTCATTAACTTTCCTTGATTTTCTTCGCAAACCACATTATATGTACAAAAACTAATTTATTTACACAACATCTTGTGTTTATGCTGTTTACCGTATTTTTGCGCTGTAAATCATACATTTTTGTGCAATGCAAGGTTTTTGCCTTTAGAAGCGTATTATGTGCATACAGACTTTCAAAATTTGACTGAAAATGCACCGATATGCCGTTTGCGGCTAATAAAAGGAGGAAATAATGAGCTTAAAAAAATTGGCACAACGCGGATTGCTCTCTATTACAGCACTGGGGGCTGCCTTAATGATGGCAGCTTGCGGCGCAAGCGCCCCCGGTGTTGAAAACAAATACGACACTGTTGGTGATTATGAGATGTCTTACAGCAGCGCTTATGGCGATAGTGCCGAATTTAAAACCTCTACCGCCCAAGCTGCCAACCTAGATGAAGAAGCCGCCGCCGCAGGAGAGCCTACCCCTGACGAGGGCAGAAAAATCATTTTAAACGCTACCGTAAACATGGAAACCTTGGATTACGATAAAAGCTATGCTGATATTATTTCTGCCATCGAAAAGGCAGGCGGCAATATTTCTGCTTCCAACCGGCAGGAGGACAGCACTCGGGCACGTTATTCTTACATCAGCGCACGCATTCCCTCGGCGCAATATAACGCATTTATAGAGCAGCTAAAAGACTACGGCAATGTGTTATCGGTAAACGAAACCAGCGAAGACATTACAACCGCTTATCTGGATGTCGCTGCGCGGCTTTCTTCCCTGCAAAAGCAAGAGGCACGATTAAACGAATTGGTAGAAAAGGCCAGCAGCATAGAAGATATGATTTTACTGCAACAACAATTAAGCAGCGTACAGTACGAAATAGAGTACTATTCCTCTTTACAGCGCACTTACGACAACCAAGTTTCTAACTCTACAGTAGAAATCTCTTTGCAAGAGGTAAAACAAATTACCGAAACCCCCGAAAATTTTGGAAGCCGCATTGCCGCTGCCTTTAGAAGTGGGATGCGGGGAGCCGCAAACTTTTTTGAGGGCCTGGTATTATTCTTTGCAGCCGCACTTCCCTTTTTGGTAATATTGGCCCTTGTTCTAGTGGTTTTGATTGTTTTGCTGCGCAAGCGCAAAAAGAACAAAAAACAGGCTGGTGCCATGCAGCAAGCCCCCTTGCCCCCCGCAACAAGCAGCCAAGAAACAAAATAGACTTTTATTGCACAAAAAAAAAAGCTTCAGGAAAATTCCTGAAGCTTCTTTTTCTCTATTCTTTTCTTGCGGTTAAAGCAATTTAAAAAGCAAAAATTCAAATCCGCCTTGTTTTAAAGCTATTTTTTTTGCTTTCCCCTAAGGGCTGCGCGTACCTTGCGCACATCCTGCAAGCTGCGATCCAACTGTTCTTCTGTTTGGCGCAGTGTATCTTCGCAATACTTAGAGGTGGTATTACGCATTTCGCGGGATTGCTGCTGAGCCGCCGTTAAAATCTCGGCAGCACGCTGTTGGCTTTGTTTTACAATCTCTTGCTGGCTTACCAGCGCACGCGCACGCTCCTCTGCTTTTTTCACAATACCCTCGGCCTCTCTGCGGGCATCGGAAATAATATCGCTTCTATCCGAAACGATATGCTTTGCTTGTTTTATCTCTGCCGGCATATTTAGCCGTACATCCTCGATAATATCTTTTAACTTTTCGGCATCCACCATTCTTTTACCCGAAAGCGGCACAGAAAACGCATCGTCCAAAAGTTCGTCCATCATATACAGCAAATCATCAATGCTCATATTTGCTCCTCCTTGTCCTTAGGCTTATACAACCTCGAAAATATTATCTTTTCTACCTTAGACGGAACAAAATCCGAAAGATCTCCGCCAAACTGGGCTACCTCACGTGCTGCAGAAGAAGACAAATACATAAACTTAGCATCGGTATTAATAAAAACTGTTTCCAGCTCAGGGTTCAGTTTTTTGTTAATCAGCGCCATCTGAAACTCATACTCAAAATCTGTTACGGCGCGCAAGCCCTTTACCAAAGCACAGGCATCATGCGCACGGGCGTATTCTGCCACCAACCCTACGTAAGAGTCTACCTCTACGTTCGGCAGTTCCTGCGTGGTCATTCTCAACATTTCCACACGTTCCTGCACAGTAAAAGCATTGTTTTTAGCCGGGTTTATCATTACAACAACAATAACCTTATCAAATAATTTGGCACTGCGCTGTATGATATTTAAATGTCCATAAGTAACAGGGTCGTAGCTGCCGGGGCAAATAGCAATACGCATCCGGTTCCCTCCCGTTTATTTTATTCTTCTTGCATGCGGTAGCGGCTAATTAGCACCGTACCATAGCGGTATGTTTTTTGAAGTGTTAAACCGCCAACCTGCTGGGGCAGCTCTGCCTGTTTTTCGGTTTCGCAAACCACCTGGGCTCCGGGGGCTGCCACGCTTTCTATTTGCTGCAAAAGCGCAGGTACCGCTCCAGTCCTGTAGGGCGGGTCTGCAAAAATTACGTCAAATTTTTCTCTGCTGTTTGCCAAAAAGGCCAGCACATCCATACAGGCAACATTACATTTTTCGTACAAGGCGGTGGCACGGGCATTCTCTTTAATAACGGCAACCGCATCCCGGCTGCTGTCTACCAAGGTACATCTTACAGCCCCGCGAGAAAGTGCCTCAAACCCCATTTGCCCGCTGCCCGCGTAAAGATCTAACACAGTAGCACCCGGCAACAAAAAATGCAAAGAACTAAAAACACCCTCTTTTACACGTTCCATAGTGGGGCGTGTTTCTTCGCCGTCCAACGTTTTTAATAAAATGCCGCGTTTGTCTCCTGCTATAATGCGCAATGGCGTCCTCCCTAAAAAGCCAACAGCACCCATGTGAGCAGTGCCGTATTTTATTTATCTGTATGCTGCAAATACGGTCTTTGGTTTGCTGTACGGCAATAAATGCCGCATGCAACAATCTGCAGCCAAGCAAACTGTATCAACATCTCTTCGTAATTTGCATCCTTAATTATGCTTGCATGCACTCTGTTTGTCAAGAAGCTTGATGGGTTTTACGCATCTTCCTCTTCATGAAAATGTGCCCAAATTTGTGCCGCAGCTTTTTTGTTTACACCCTTTGCCACAACCAGTTCTTCTTGGGTGGCGGCCACTATTGCTTTAATGGTTTTAAAATGCGCCATTAACGCCTTACCCGTTGCGGGGCCAACCCCCGGTATACCGGTAAGAGACGAAGATAGAGCCTTGCCCTTGGCAAGCCTGCGCTGATAATCGATAGAAAAGCGGTGAACTTCATCTTGTATCGAAGTAACAAACGCAAAAACACCCCTATGCATAGACAGTACTATTTCTTCTCCGTTTACCCCTATAATGCCGCGTGTGCGGTGCTTAGAGTCTTTTACCATGCCAAACAAAGGCACATCCGAAAGGCCGGTATCCCGCAGTACGGCAGCCACCACACTTACCTGACCTTTGCCGCCGTCCAGCAAAATCAAATCCGGCTTTTCTCCAAACTGGCCGGTGGCGCCTTTATCATACTCTGCCGCCCGGCGGGATAAGGCTTCTGACATACTTGCGTAATCGTCTGTACCCGTTACCGTTTTAATTTTAAAGCGCCGATAGCCTGCTTTTTTAGGGCGGCCGTTTTCAAACACAATCATGCCACAAACACTGGTGCCATCGCCCCAGTTAGAAATATCGTAGCTTTCTATTACAGTGGGCGGGGCCGCAAGCCCCAGCAAACCCGAAAGTTCGTTTAAGGCTTTGCCCTCCCTGCTGGTACGCCCTGTTTCGCGCGCCATACGCTCTGCCGCGTTTACATAAGCCATTTGTATCAGCTTTGCATTGTCGCCCCGTTCGGGCGTATAAATGCGCACTTTGCTGCCTCGCTTTTCGGATAAAAGGCGGCTCAAAAGTTCCTGATCCGGCAGCGGTGCATCCACCGCTATCACCTTTGGTATTTCTTCTTCCTCATCCAAATAATACTGCGGCAAAAACTCCTCGCGCAGGTCTTCTAAAGATTCGGTATCGCGAAACATAAACTCACGCTTATCCACAAGGCGTCCCTCACGCAGGCGCAACACTGCCGCGCAGGCAGAGCCGGCCCCCTTTGCAAACGCAATTACATCCTGCTCTTTTTCACCGTCCGATACTACTGTTTGCCCAGCGCTCACCTTTTCGATGGCTTTTATCTGGTCTCTTAACAAGGCCGCCCGTTCAAAGTCCAAATCTTCCGAAGCTTGCTCCATACGCTGGCGCAGAAGGTTTACTATTTCGCCCTTGCCCTGCCGTATCATCCGTACCGCATCCTGCACTGCCTGGTAATATACCGGCTGGGTTATTTTGCCGCTGCATGGTCCCATGCAAAGCCCAATATGCATATAAAGGCAGGGACGCTGCTTACCTATATCCTCGGGGAAACGCCTGGCACAACGAGGCAGTAAAAAAGAATCGTTTACTGTTTGTACCATTTGGCGCACCGCAAAGCTGGAAATAAACGGCCCGATATACTCGGCATCGTCCTCTCCCTTTTGCAGCTCTGCAGTAATGCGTGGCCAGTCCCCTTTTGTTACCTTTATATAGCTGTAACCCTTGTCGTCTTTTAATAAGATATTATAATGCGGGCTATGCTGCTTAATTTGGCTGCACTCTAACACCAGCGCCTCAAACTCACTGCCGGTTACAATTACATCAAAGCTGCGCGCAGCCGCAATCATACGTGTTACTTTGGCATCGTGGGGCACGCCTTCTCTAAAATACTGGCTTACCCTTGTACGCAGGCGTTTTGCTTTGCCAACATAAACAACCACATCCGATGCATCCCTTATAATGTACACGCCCGGCAACAGGGGCAGCATTTTTGCTTTGTTATATAGTTCTTGCTTTGTCAAACGCCTGTCTCCTTTATTTTAGCCTGATAGTCTTGTTTTAACAAAGAATATATTACAATATCATGCACAGTACCATCGTATTGGCGGCGGGCGCTGCGCATCTGCCCTTCGTTTACAAAACCGCACTTTACAAGAACATTTTGCGAGCGCTGATTTTCTGGAAAATGCCCGGCAGAAAGGCGCTCTAGCCCCATTGGGCCAAAGGCAAAACCTATTACCGCCTGTGCCGCCTCTGTCATATAGCCCATATTCCAGTATTGCGGCGCAAGAGCATAGCCAAGTTCCCTTGCATACATGCCCTGTATTTGCGGCGCAGCGTGCAGCCCAATAGAGCCAATTACCCGCCCATCGGCCTTATGGTATATGGCCCATACCTCTTGCGCGGCCGCAAAAAGACGCAGTACCTCTTTTGTTTGTTTTTTGTTTACATGGGGTGCCCAGCCAGCATTTGGCCCCACCTGTGGATGCTTAGAATACTCGTATACATCCTCTATATCTTCTCGCCGCCAATCTCGCAGCAGCAGGCGTGGTGTTTCTATCATTTGCATGGCGGCACCCCCAAACAAAAACGATTGTGGTATTTTTACCAGTATACCATTTTTTGCAATAAAAATACGCTGCCAAAGGCAGCGCATACACAAACAAACAATTACTCGCTAAAACCCGAAGTAACCAGCTTAACAAGGGCATCAACCGCTTGTTGCTCGTCGGGGCCGTCTGCAATTACACGAATGGCAGTACCGCCAACAATGCCAAGCGACAAAACACCCAGCAAGCTTTTGGCATTAACACGCCGTTCTTCTTTTTCAACCCAGATAGAAGATTTAAACTCGTTTGCTTTTTGGATAAAAAATGTGGCCGGACGGGCGTGCAGACCAACCTGATTCTCTACTGCAACTTCTTTTACATACATAATTCTGCTTCTCCTGTTCTACAGCCTAATTCAGCCGAATTCAAACACCCTTGTGAAAGACCTTTGTTGTTCTGTTCATATTCTAAACTTTTTACCCGCAAAGGTCAACGCATCTTTGTAACATTTAGCATACTTACGGAATAGAGCGGCGGCAAAAGCTTTCGATTTGTGCATATTTAACATCATTTTTCAACATTGTACTCAATTACTTACAATTTTTTGAATAAAAAACGCAAAAGTATGGCAGTTTTATTTCTTCTTTTTCTTATCGGGGTCTGCTTTTTGCGCGGCAGAAAGCTTTGCCCACATATCCGGACGTCGTACACGTGTGCGGGCCAGAGACTGCCTGCGCCGCCACAGCCGTATATTTGCCGCATGCCCGCTAAGCAGTACAGGCGGTACTTCCCTCCCGCGCCATACATCTGGGCGGCTGTATTGCGGATATTCTAATAATCCATCAGAAAAGCTCTCATCCGTATATCCTTCCCAGCTTTTAAGCACACCGTTTTGCAGGCGCAAAACACTATCTGCAATGCACATTGCAGCCAGCTCTCCGCCAGACAATACAAAGTCTCCTATAGAAATTTCTTCATCTCCATAGGCATCTATCACCCGCTGGTCAATTCCCTCGTAGTGGCCGCAAACCAGCACCAACCCGCTGCCGCCCGCAAGCTCCTGCGTTTTGGCCTGAGTGTACCTTTGCCCTGTTGCCGTTAAAAACACAACACGGGGTCTGTCTTTCCCAGCGGATTCGTACTGCCATAAAATAGCATCCAGGCAGCGCGCAATGGGATCTGCCTGCATTACCATGCCAGGGCCGCCGCCATAGGGGTAGTCATCCACGCTTTTTTGGCGAGAAAGGGTATAGTCTCTTATATTGTGGCAATACAGCAAAAATTTGCCATCCCTGCGTGCCCTGCCAATAATGCTGGCGTTCATTACTTGCTCGCACATTTCGGGAAAAAGGGTGGCAATGTCAATACGGATCATTCCGTAGCCTCCCCAAACATACCTGCAATGGGGCGCACCAAAACCAGCCCGGTGTCTGCATCTATTTTTTCTAAAAATTCTTTTACCGCGGGAAAAAGGTAAACCTCATCCTTATCGCCGTGTATTTCGTATACATCGTGCTTACCCGGATGGGTTATGGTGGCAATGGTACCGTACACTTGGCCCGTTGTTGCATCCTGCACGCGCGCACCAATTAAATCCTGCACAAAAACCTGACCCTCTTGCAAATTAGCCTCTCTTCTGTCTATAAAAACAGTTTTGCCAATGTAAGGGCGGGCGGTTTCTATGCTGTTTACGCCTTCTAGCTGCACAATGCACATGTTTTTATGTGTGCGTATACGCTGCACCTCTGCAGCCTTGTCACCGGTGGCAGAAAAATAGAACCGGGTGAAACGGGTTAAAAAGGCCGCATCATCACTCCAGGGATACAGTTTTAATTCTCCCATTACGCCATGGGTTGTAACAAATTCTCCGGCTTCAAGGTATAGTTTCACGTTTTTTCCTCACTTTGGGTTGTGCCCGCCACTGCAAAACATTTTTTTAAGCAGTAACCAAGCACACTATTGGTTTGCCATTGCATGGCACTTGCATTTACAAACTTTACCGCTTGCCAGCAAAAGTAAGCATTTATTGTAGCATAACCGCCCTGTAAAGCAGATGCAAGCAGATATAAAATGCAGAAACCGCCTGCAAAGGCGGTTTCACACGTTTTTACGGCAATTCTGTAAAGAATGCCTTTTAATCAATTTCAATTCGTACGCGCTTGACCTGCTTTGAAGCAATAGAGCCTGCCACAGTACGAATAGCACGTGCTTTTGTTCCACGCTGGCCAATGATGCGGCCTTTGTCTTCTTCGGCTGCAATGATATGGTACACTGTTTCGCGCGGGTTAGACTCATCCACTTCAACGCGTACAGCGTCGGGATTGTCTACATGTCCACGTACGATTGCGAGCAATACCTCTTTCATGCTTTGCCTCCTCCGGCTATTACAGAACTTCTTTTTTCTTTAGTATAGAACGAACTGTATCGGTTGGCTGTGCGCCTTTTGCAATCCATTGTTTGGCTTTCTCTGCATCAATTTCGATGAAAGTAGGCTCTTTGGTAGGATCGTACAGGCCAATTTCTTCGATGAAACGACCATCACGCGGAAAACGAGAATCTGCTACTACAATCCGATAAAACGGAGCTTTTTTTGCGCCCATGCGGCGCAGTCTGATTTTTACTGCCATAGTGACAATACACCTCCAAAAAATCTATCCCCCAAATTTGGGTTCTTGTTTACTGTATTAAAACGGTTACCCGGTAATACCAACTGCTTTACCTGTACAAACAGGCTTTGGTTTCTACATCCCCATACCGCGTGTCATGCGGTTAAACTTTTTGGGGTTCTTTTTAAACTGCTTCATCATTTTGCTGGTTTGCTCGTACATTTTAAGCAGCCTGTTAATGTCCTCTACCCTTGTGCCGCTGCCCGCCGCAATACGGCGTTTGCGCTTGGGGTCTATAATGGCGGGTTTTTCGCGCTCTTTAAGGGTCATGCTATGAATAATAGCCTCAATACGGTCAAATTGTTTTTCGTCTACCGAGTCGGGGTTCATTTGCGCCCCACCGGGCAGCATTCCCATTAATGCAGACATTCCGCCCATTTTTTTAAGCTGGCTTAGCTGGCTTAACAAGTCGTTCATGTCAAACTTGTTTTCCATCATTCGCTTAGCTGTTTTTTCGGCTTCTTTGGCATCTGCGGTATCCTGCGCTTTTTCAATCAGCGTCAGCATATCACCCATGCCTAAAATACGGCCTGCCATACGGGAGGGATGGAAGCTTTCTAAATCATCCAGCTTTTCGCCCACACCCGCAAACTTAATGGGTTTACCTGTAACAGAACGCACACTAAGCGCCGCACCGCCACGAGTATCACCATCCAGCTTGGTAAGAATAACACCATCTATACCAATGGCCTCGTTAAAGCTTTTGGCAACGTTTACAGCATCCTGGCCAACCATCGCATCAATAACCAGCAGGCTTTCGTCTACGTCTGCCATCTTTTTAATGCGCTGCAACTCTTCCATC
Organism: Oscillospiraceae bacterium; assembly: GCA_047972265.1. Lineage (GTDB taxonomy): Bacteria > Bacillota > Clostridia > Oscillospirales > Ruminococcaceae > JAAYCI01. The sequence continues at coordinate 22,943 of JBKEAM010000050.1, forward strand.
AACTGCTCGTCCACATGCAAACGGCCGGCTGTATCCAGTATAACAATGTCGTTGCCATGGTCTTTGGCATGCGCAACGGCTTTTTTTGCAATGTTTTCGGGTTTTTCGCCATCCAGGGTAAATACAGGTGCGCCTGCTGCCTCACCCACTACCTTTAGCTGATCTATTGCAGCCGGGCGGTAGATATCACATGCAACCAACAAAGGCCTGTGCCCCTGCTTTATAAAAAACTTAGCCAGTTTGGCCGAGTGGGTGGTTTTACCACTACCCTGTAAACCGCACATTAAAATAATGGTTGGGGGCGTACTTTTAATATGTACATACTCGTTTTCGTTGCCCATCAACGCGGTAAGTTCTTCGTTTACAATTTTAATAACCTGCTGCGCCGGGGTAAGGCTGTCCATTACCTCATGCCCAATGGCACGCTGGGTAACATTTTCTATAAATTCTTTTGCTACCTTATAGTTTACGTCGGCTTCCAGCAAGGCAATGCGAACTTCGCGCATTGCGGCGCGTATGTCGTTCTCCGACAATTTGCCTTTTCCGCGCAGCTTTTTAAATACCTGAGAAAGCTTTTCGCTCAGTGATTCAAACGCCATTTTGTCCCTTTCCTGCCGTTCTTTATTCTTCCAGCTCTTTTATAATTTCTGTCATGCGGGATGCATCCCGGGCAATTTTATCTGACGCGCTATAGCCGTTTGCGTTGCAAAATGCTATATTTTTGGCAAGGGATTTAAGCTCTGCAATATTGCCCTGTAGCCCACGATACCGCTTTACAAAACCAATTTTAGCTTCTAAGTCCAGCAGTACGCCCTCGCCTCTTTTTACGGCATCCCGTACGCCCTGGCGCGAAATCCCCGAGTTTTGGGCAATTTCTGCCAAAGACAAATCTTCGTTATAATATTGTTCTAAAACATCCCTTTGCTTTTCGGTAAGGACATCGCCATAAAAATCGATTAAATACGTTATTTCAAGATTTTTCGACATTTCATCCCTCCTTGTACATGTAAAGGGTTATGCTTTACAGTTATGATTATAAATTCCAGCACATAAGATGTCAAGTGTTTTAGCTTGACATGTGCAATAAATATATTTTATAGCCTTGTTTTAATTGACGTAGCCGAGTGCAAATGCTATTCTAATTGTAATAAAAAATGGCTTGGACAGCCGCATTTTCGGAGGATTTTTTTATGGATCAGCCGTATCAAAACCTATACGCAAGCCTTTACAAGCGTACGGTTGTAGAGCTTTCGGGTTTTGTTGCCACCCACAATTTGTCGGGGCGTTTGTTTGCCTATTTAAATTATGGCGGGCCAACCGCCAGTGCCAAGGACGCTTTGGCAGAGGGCATGTTGGCGCTTGCAATAGAAAATAACCGTTTAAAACGCGGGCAGCCGGTAATTGAGGCTTCCAGCGGTACTTTTGCTGTGGCACTTACCATTGCCTCTATACACAGCGGCCACCCTGTACACCTTATAATGCCCGGCACTACCCCGCCAGACAGGCAACGCATGTTTGCACAGCT
>JBKEAM010000081.1:0-1628 GCA_047972265.1 Oscillospiraceae bacterium
AGCTGTCTTTTCATCTTTGAAGTTTTGTAGACGGGCGGCGCTCTGTCTATAAGAATTGAGCAAATCCATTAATTCAACCCTGGTCATGCAGCACCTCCTGATTCTTCTTTCTTATAAAACCTATTGCGCATTTTTCGCTGTGAGCGCCAAGTGCAGCAAATGCTTCACTCGCTTCTTTTGCGCTTTGCGCAACTGCTTTCAAGGCTGTTCCAAAACTAGTGGCCGTAAGGCCAAATTCAGCCAGGAAGTGCTTTTCGATTAATCTTCCCCATTCTCTCTGGTAATTCCGCTTTAGGTACATTGCCTTATTAACTTGGTGTTGCGCTTCATTGCGTGAGTAGCCGAAGCGCCCCATTAGTAGCTTTTTAAATCTCTTTTGCTTCATTCTAGCCGCCCCACTTCTGTGTTTTTTTGTTATCGAGGTATTGCCGTAAGTGCTTGTTGCAAAGCCGCATTGTTGTGCTTTGTGTTGTATCGGGGTTTATTTCCGTTGCCACCGGCCGAATGCAATGGCCATGCTCGCATAGTCCGAAGTATCTTTTGCGACGTATGCGGGCGTTATCGCAGACAGGGCAAGCCGTAGGGGATACATAGCTTCCCTCTGCGCCTGGTGGTAGCGTCTCTATTTTTAATACATCACCACATTGATCGCAGACCCACACGATTGCTGTAAAATCCGTTCCGTTATAGTTATCTATATAAATTTTAATATTTCCTTGCATTTTATCCCTCAGCCTCCCCGCTCAATACAATGGCCATTGCGTCACTAAAATTTCTTTTTAGCAAATCAAACCGCTGTGCATCTCCTCCGGTATCCGGGTGGGCTGTTTTTGCTAACTCCCGGTACCGCTGCCGCAGTTCGGTTTCTGTAGGTACACTATCAAATTGGAGCGCTTGCAAGCAGCCCGGTACTTCCGGCCGCGCCGGCGGCAACTGGCGCCAATTTTGTAGCAAAGAGCCCAAATCAAATATGCCTTTTTCGATTGCCCGCGTAATATCTTCTAGTGACAATACCAGGCTTGCAAATAAATCTGATACAGAAGTAATGTTGTGCCCACTGGCTTTTGCTTTTTCTATGGTGTGCTCAAACCGATAATTCTGCCCTTTATAAGCAAACTGCACATAGCAGTCATGCCTTGTCCAATCGTAGCTGTATTGGTTCACCCCCAGCCGTTCCATCACCGTTTTTAATTTCTTTTCGTAATCCATGTTGCTGCTGTATATCTTTTTTGCGGGCAATTTTATCAGCTCCTTTTACATGTGTATTAATGGCAGGGTCAAAATCCGAGCAATAAGCCCAGTGAGGTTTATAGCCAAACCCTTGCGCGGCGGCATCATCCTCTAAAAACTCGCAGCTTACTACCCGGCCGTCCAAAAGCACTGCTCTATGCGTGCCGGCAGGGCTCTCAATGTAGGGTAGGGGATATGGCTCTACCGGCATAGGCTTGCCTTTGGTTGTGCGTATCCACCCGATACGGCGTCCGCATCGTTTACATTTGCTTAGTCTCATCATCATTAATTACCTCATCATCACAGGCCACCCTGTACAATGCTGGGTCTAAGCCTTTGACTGCTTTGTCAATGCTTCCCCGCTCCGCACATGTTACAATCGTTGTCCACCCACCATT
>JBKEAM010000107.1:0-19654 GCA_047972265.1 Oscillospiraceae bacterium
TTGTTGGCAAGCTGGCTGTTGGGGCCTGCTGCGGGCCCAATGGGAGAAGAAATACTTTCTCCAAAAATTTTAATGCTGGTGCCTGCATTGTTTTTATAAAACTTGCTGCGCTCAACACCAAAAATGCGTCCTTCCTGCTGGTACTCGGTAAGCGCCCAGTCCATTAGGTGAGCAAACGGCATAGGTCTCATAATTTCGCTCATATTTTTTCCTCCCGTTTTACAACCCGCAGCAAAAGGCGGGTTTAGAATATGAAAAAAGCCTGTTTAGCATTTTTCGGCTGTTCCATTGCGGCGAAGTTCATCTTGCTTGCGCCCTGGAAAAATAAGGTTTGCAATAATGGATACTACACACACAGCGGTAACAGGGTCGCCAAAAATAAAACGTATAAATGTGGGCATTTGTGCTGTAACCTCGGGCACAAGGCCAATGCCATACCCAAGGCCAAATGTAACACATAACATAAGAACGTTTCGAACGGTAAAGCCATCACGCGAGATCATTTTAAAACCATTTAAAAAGATCATGGCAAATACGGTAAGCACGGCGCCACCAAGTACGCTTTGTGGCATGGATGCAAACAGGGCACCTATTTTTGGCATAAAGGATGCCGCTATCATAATAACAGAAGCAACCGCAAAACAAAAACGGTTTATTACTTTTGTCATTAAAACAATACCGGTATTTTGGCCAAAAGCAGAAATGGGGAACGCCCCAAACAAAGAACCAATTTGCGAAGAAATACCATTTGCAATAATACCACCCGCATTTTCGGCATGGGTTGGGTCACGGTCCATAATGCCGTTGGTAACACCCGCCATATTGCCCATGGTTTCTAAGCCTACAATTAGAAATACTGCAAAAAAGCTAAGGATGGCATCTACATGGAAAGCAGGTTTAAAGTACATAAATTTAGGCAGGCCAAACCAACTTGCCTGCAATACAGGCTCAAAATCAACTTTGCCCATCAATGCAGCCATACCGTAACCCACAACAATGCCAATTAAAAGGCCTATATTTTTAAGCATTCCTTTTCCAAACCTATTAATTACGGTAGTAATGGCAAATACACAAAAGCCAATTAACAGATTTTGCCAAGATCCAAAGTCTGGGTTTCCCTCACCACCAGCAAAATATTTAGCGCCTGTGGGCAGTAAGTTCATACCTATAGCAAGCAAAACAGAGCCAACTACGATAGGAGGGAATAGGAATTTTAAATGTTTGATAAAAACGCCCATCAAAACCATACCAATGCCGCCAACAAGCGCAGCCCCCATAATACCTGGGATGCCGTAAGATACGGCGATGCTTTGCATGGCGGGTACAAATGCAAATGAAGACCCCATGAAAAGCGGCAAGCCGCTGCCAATTTGAATGTTTTTAATTTTAATGGGATAAATTTGCATTAACGTGGCAATGCCGGACATTAACATGGCAGACTGCACCATGTAAAGCTGCTCTTGCCCTGTTATGGTTCCTACAAGCTGAACAATAATAAGAATGGGCGCGATATTGCCGGTAAACATGGCAAAAATGTGCTGTAACCCTATAGGTAACGCCACCCCAATAGATGGGCGTCCCTCTAAAGTATAAAGAGCAGCGTTTTTGTCCGAAATGGTTCGAGGACTCTTGTCCGTTTGTTTCATCAGAATACCTCGTTGAGTTTATATAGCCAGTTTTATTAAAAACAGTATCATTTTTAACAAACAGGCAAGCCTTGCCTGCACACATGTATGTGTAACTGATTATAGCCAATGGTAAAACTTGCCCAAGGGCTGTGATGTATAAGTGATATACGGGGCTAAAAACTGTTTTTTAATGATTAATTTCCACAAAATACAGGAAAGCCGGCCTTTCATCTTGAAAACCACAAGAAGAAAAACCGACTTGATTATTTAAGCGGTAACGCGTTTCCAAAAATCGGCAGATTGCTCGCGTGTTTTTGCCAAAACAGCCTGTTCATCCACTGTTTGCATAACGCGCTCTTTCATAACAAATTTGCCGTTGATCATTGTAGAATCAACACAGCGGCCCATCATACCAAACATGATATGCCCTGCAATTGTGTTTGCGTTTAAAGGAGTGTGCGGGGTGTAATCCACCACAATTAAATCGGCATAAGCACCCTTTTGCACAACGCCAACGGGTTTATTAAAGTAGCGAGAGCAAATGGCAGCATTGTTTTTAAACAACATCTGAATGCTTTCCATAAAACCAATGCTGGGGTTGCACTGATGATGCTTGTGAATAATATTTTCCACCTTTAAAGATTCAAACATATCCTGCGTGTAGGCATCTGTGCCCATGCCAAGCAAAATGCCGGATGCTAGCATTTGCATAACAGGGGAGGTGCCCACTGCATTGCCCATGTTGCTTTCGGGGTTGTGCACTGCCATGGTATTGGTTTGCTTTAGCAAATCAATTTCGGCCTGATTTACATGCACGTTATGGATAGAAAGGCTTTTTTCTCCCAAAATTTTAGAGTCGAACAGGCGCTCTAAAACACGTTTGCCGTATTTTGCCAAAGAATCGTGCAAATCTGCAATGCCTTCGGCAACATGCACATGGTAACCGGCATTGCGGCTGCCCATAGCATCCACACATTTTTCAAGTGTATTTTGACTAAGGGTAAAAGAGGCGTGCAAACCCAACATGCCTTTGCGCATATCGGTTTCGTCTTTTTGGGCGTGGTCTATAAAGGCCACGTTTTCTTTAATGGCCAGGTTTGCAATGTCTTCTCCATCGCGGTCGCTTACTTCGTAGCACAAAGAGGCGCGCATGCCAATGTTTTTTAACGCATCGTCTATGGCAAACAGGCTGCCCTCTACAAAGTTTTGGCTTGCGTGATGGTCGAATAGGGTAGTAACACCATAACGCACACTTTCAAGGCCGGTTGCATAAGCGCTATACCGGCTGTCCTCAATATCCAAAACTTTGTCTATACGCCACCACTGGTTTTCTAATATTTCTACAAAATTGGTATTGGGGTGCTCTTGCGGCAGGCTAAGCCCACGCGCAAAAGAAGAATAGATGTGAGTATGTGTGTTGATAAGGCCGGGCATAATAACGCGGCGGTTTGCATCATAAAATTCTGCATCGGCATATTTTTGTTTCATTTCAGCAGTGCTGCCAAAATCCACAATCAAGTTGCCGTCAACAACAACTGCGCCGTCCTCAAAATAAGGATTCTCGGCGTTTTGAGTAATTAAGCGGCCATTTCCAATCAACTGCATTGTTTTGCCTCCTTTACTTTGTAAATGTGTTGGTTGCGGACAAAATAAATGGAAACTATGCTTTTACAACAGTGGTGCCGGTTTTGCCGGCAATGCCTTCTTCAGCTTTTTCCAGCAGGGTAATAAGAGACTTACGCCCAGGTTTAGACTCTGCAAATTGCACGGCGGCCTCTACTTTTGGCAGCATGCTGCCGGGGGCAAACTGGCCCTCTTCGATATAGCGAGCAGCGTCCTCAGGGGTTAAGGTATCCAGCCACTGCTCGTTATCTTTACGGAAGTTAATGGCAACCTTTTCTACCGCAGTTAAAATGATAAGATAGTCAGCGTCCAAAATCTCGGCCAGTTTTGCAGAGGCAAAATCTTTGTCTACTACTGCGCTGGCACCAGAAAGGTGATTGCCCTCAACACGTACGGGTATACCGCCGCCGCCAACAGCAATTACAACCTGACCAGACTCGAGCAAAGCACGCACGGTTTCTTTTTCTACAATATCCACAGGCCTTGGGCTTGCAACCACACGGCGCCAACCACGGCCGGCGTCTTCCATCATTGCATAACCACGGGCTTGCATTTCATCAGCTTCTTCTTTGGTGTAAAAGCTGCCAATGGGCTTGGTGGGGTTTTCAAAAGCAGGGTCGCTGCCGTCTACCACTGTTTGTGTAATAACAGAGGCAACAGGGATGTTATGCCCACGGTTTAACAGTTCTTCGCGCAGGGCGTTTTGCAAATCATATCCAATATATCCCTGGCTCATGGCAACACATACAGACATGGGGATATAGGGGGTTTGTGCCTCTGTTTTTGCAGCAGCTTCCATTGCAAGGTTAATCATACCAACCTGCGGGCCGTTGCCATGTGCAATTACCACTTCGTGCCCTGCCTCAATTAAACCGGCAATGGCCTTGCTGGTGGTTTTTACAGCGCGCATCTGCTCATCAAGGGTATTGCCCAAAGCATTGCCGCCCAGCGCCAGTACAATGCGCTTCTTCATCAATAGTCCTCCTTGGATATAATACACATATATTATATCAAATATAAATATAAATTGTACATTATAGCAAATTAAAGAAACAAATGGAGGGCGCTATGCGTTCTAAAAAACAACTCGCATAGCGCCCAATTAAACGCTACAATTTAATTAAAATATACGTTTCTGGCCGCGGGCTTCTAAAGCGCGAAGAACCTTTGCAGGGTCATCCATTTTAGAAAGGAACATCATAGCGGCAATAATGTAGGGCTTAAAGCCAGCTTCTTTGTAAAGGGGTACACGATAACGATCAAACACGCTGCCGGCAACTTCGCCTTCTTTGCAAGAAACGCCGGTAATATCGGCGGGCAAGCAATGCATGTACAAAGCTTTGCCGTTTGTGGTGGTTTTCATCAGTTCTTCGGTGCATTCCCAGTCTTTATGGTTGGCGTTTTGAGCAAGCAGTTCTTTTTCAAGAGCTTTTATGCCGTCAAAGTCGCCATCGCCGTACAGGTTGGTGCGGCGTTCCATAGCTGCAAAGGGAGCCCAGCTTTTGGGATAAACAATATCAGCGCCAGCAAATGCTTCGGCCATAGAGTTTGTTTTGGTAAACTTGCCGCCGGAAGCAGCAGCGTTTTTACGGGCAACTTCTTCAACTTCGGGCATTACTTCGTATCCTTCGGGATGTGCAAGGGATACTTCCATGCCAAAACGGCTCATCAGGCCAATAATGCCCTGGGGTACGCTTAGGGGTTTGCCATAAGAAGGGGAGTATGCCCATGTCATGGCAATTTTTTTGCCCTTCAGGTTTTCTACGCCGCCAAACTCATGGATGATGTGATCCATATCGGCCATAGCCTGTGTGGGGTGGTCAATATCGCACTGTAAGTTTACCAGGGTAGGACGCTGCTCGAGGTTACCTTCTTTATAGCCATCCTGCACAGCCTGAGAAACTTCACGCATGTAAGTGTTGCCTTTGCCAATGTACATATCGTCGCGGATGCCGATAACATCGCCCATAAAGCTGATCATGTTGGCTGTTTCGCGCACAGTTTCACCGTGGGCAATTTGGCTTTTGCCCTCGTCAAGGTCCTGTACTTCAAGGCCCAGCATATTGCAGGCAGAAGCAAAAGAGAAACGGGTACGGGTAGAGTTGTCACGGAAAAGGGAGATGCCCAGGCCCGAATCAAAGATTTTAGAAGAGATGTTACGCTCACGCAGGTCACGCAAAGCATCGGCTACAGCAAAGGTGGCGGCAATTTCATCATCGGTCTTTTCCCAGGTAAGCAAAAAGTCGTTTTGGTACATGTTACCGGTTTTAAGGCCTTCCAGTCTTTTGATTAAATTGTCGAAGTTGCTCATATTGTCCTCCCGTAAATTGTTAAGTGTGTGTATTCTTTAACAGGCAAGGCCTGTAATTACTTGCTTTCGGTGTAAATGGTAGGCAGCGCTGCGTAAACAGCGGCGCAGTTTACAAGGTCATCTTTCCAGGTGATCTCATTGGGGGCGTGTGCCTGTGCTTCGGCACCTGGGCCAAGGCCGATAACAGGAATGCCGTTACGACCCATAATGCTAACACCGTTGGTAGAGAAGGTCCATTTGTCGGTAAGAGGACGTGCGCGACGCATTGCAAGGGTTTCTTTGGTTGCAAAGCGCTCTTTGCCAAACAGGCCGATGTAAGAATCTTCCAAAGCTTTGGTTACCTTGTGGTCCTGCGGGATAACCCAAGTGGGGAAGTAGCACTCGATGGGGTAAACAAGACCGGTGTAAGAAGCACGGTCGTACTCATACATCGATACTTTTACATCCTCGCCATATTTTTTAACGGCAGGCAGCTGACGAATTTCTTCGAGGCAGCTTTCCCATGTTTCGCCGGCAGTCATGCGGCGGTCTAAAGAAACAGCGCAGCTATCAGCAACAGCGCAGCGGCTGGGAGAGGTAAAGAAGATTTGGCTGGCGGTTACAGTGCCGCGGCCCAAGAAGTTGGCTTCTTTCCATTCGGGGTTGTTCTTTTCGCTCAGCATTTTTACAAGGCCCTTAATCTGGGTGCTCTCGCAATCGCCGTTGTTGTTTAATGCACGAACATCCTGAAGAATATCGGCCATTTTGTAAATGGCGTTGTCGCCGCGCTCTGGTGCAGAGCCATGGCAAGAAACACCCTTAACATCAATGCGGATTTCCATGCGGCCGCGCTGGCCACGGTAGATACCGCCATCGGTGGGCTCGGTGCTAACAACAAACTCGGGACGTACATTATCTTCTTTAATAATATACTGCCAGCAAAGGCCATCGCAGTCTTCTTCTTGTACAGAGGCAACAACCAGTACACGGTACTTGTCGTTTAACATACCAAGGTCTTTCATAATTTTTGCGCCATAAACAGCAGATACAATCCCGCCCTCTTGGTCGGAAGTACCACGGCCGCCAATTTTTTCTTCATCCTCAAAACCCTTGTAAGGGTCAAAATTCCAGTTGTCCAGGTTGCCAACACCTACGGTGTCGATGTGGCCGTCAAAAGCAATCAGGGTTTCGCCGGTGCCCATGTAGCCAAGCAGGTTGCCCATTGGGTCAATCTCTACTTTGTCAAAGCCCAGTTTGCGCATTTCGGCAGCGGCACATTCAACTTTGCCTTTTTCCTCGGCACTTTCGCCCGGAATGGCAACCATAGCACGCAAAAAAGCGGTCATGTCGGCGCGGTATCCTTCGGCGGCAGCTCTAATTTTCTCAAAATCCATTGTTACTCACCTTTCTCTTTTTTAATATGTGTGTGGTTTATATTCAAAATAATTTCTTGGAAACATACTTAAAGGGCTAGTCTTCGTCATCCATGCTGTATACGCCATCCCATACTACACGGCGGAACCAATCGGGGTCGGTATTGCCTTCGGTGCTAAACAGCAGTATTCTGGAGTGTTCGTCGATGCCAAGCGCTTCTTTAAAGTCGGCATACTCGGGGTTTTCAATGGCTTCTAGCAAGCAGCCAAGCCCGGCGGCACCACTTTCGCCAGAGATAACAGTGGGGTCCCCTTTAAGAGGCACTGCCATAACACGCATGGCACGTGCAGCATCATAATCGGGCAAAGAAACAAAGAAAGAGGCTTTGTTTTTGAGAATTTCCCAGGAAATAGTGTTGCCCTCGCCGCAGGCAAGGCCGGCCATTATTGTGCTAAGGTCTCCGCCTACTTTTTCAAGAGAACCATCACCTTTAACAGCAGAGCGGTAGAGGCAATCGGCAACCTGCGCTTCTACAACTGTCATTACAGGGGGATTATCGGGGTAAAGATTGGTAAAGAAACCTACAACTGCGCCTGCAAGGCTGCCTACACCAGCTTGTACAAATATGTGGGTGGGGCGGTCTATTCCAGCGGCTTTTAGCTGATAAGCAGCCTCAGAAGCCATGGTGCCGTATCCCTGCATAATCCATCCGGGAATTTCCTCGTAGCCTTCCCATGCGGTATCTTGAATTACTACGCTGTTGGGATGTTTTTGGCTGTTGGCATATGCAAGACGAACGGCGTCGTCGTAGTTCATATCGGTAATGCTTGCGTCTGCACCTTCTTTGCGTATGTTGTCCAGCCGGGTTTGAGAAGACCCCTTGGGCATATACACTACGCTGTGCTGGCCAATTTGGTTTGCTGCCCACGCTACGCCGCGGCCGTGGTTGCCATCGGTGGCGGTGTAAAAGGTGAAATCGCCCAAATCTTTTTTAACAACAGGAGAGGTGAGTTGGTCAAATCCAAGGTCATCTACATCACGGCCTGTTTGTTGTGCAATAAAACGAGCCATTGCAAACGAGCCGCCCAGTACCTTAAATGCGTTTAACCCAAAACGAAAACTTTCGTTTTTAACAAAAATACTGCCGGCATCAAACCGTTTTCCCAATTCGCGAAGTTCGTTAAGTGGAGTGGGAGAGTATTGAGGAAAAGAAGAATGGAACTTCCTAACCTTTTGAATTTCCTCCACTGACATCAGGCTTAGTTCTTTACTGCAGTCGGTTTTGGGCATGGTATTTGCAACCCACTTCATCTTGTGCTTCACGAAATATTCCCTCCAATTAATTTTCTGTATCCATGTAGTTATACAATGTATACTTAGAGATATCGTAGTGACGCGCAACCTTGTCGCCGGCTTTTTTAACCAAAAACGCGCCTTTGTCATTTAAATAATGGATAGCTGCGGTTTTGTCTTCTTTACTCATCATGGCAACAGGTTTGCCCACATAGGCATCGGCGTCGGCAATCAGTTGGTCCAGCAAATCGTTTACATTGGTGGTAATGGTAACGTTTTTGCTGTCGTTTTCGGGCTTGTCTATTACCAAAAGAGAATCAATCGCACGCTGCGCCATCATCAGTTCGGTAACATCGTAGTTAATGCCAAACAAGCCAATTACTTTGTTGTTCTCATCCCGCACATAAATAGAGGTGGATTTTACCACACGTCCATCTTTGGTGCGCGCCATATAACTGTAATGGTCGTGCAGGGTAGAGTTGTTTTTCAAGGCTTCCAAAACCGCTTCGGATGCACCATCGCCAATGTGGCGGTTGGTAACATGCCCGTTTTCTATGGCAATAATGGTGTTTTCGTATCCCTTGGTTAAATCGTGTACGGTTACCTCGCAGTTAGACCCAAATAGGGTAGAGATGCCTTTGGAGAGACGTTTTAAGAACTTTGCCTGCTCTTTCATCGTCATAAAATAATTCGTCCTTTCTTTTGGGCAAAAGCCCTGTGTAAAAGTGGCCGATACTATTTCCTCTTACATTAACTATAGCATAAACAAAGCAGATTTCAACTATTTTTTAGCAAAACTAAAAAATTTTTAGTTTTGCTCGGTTTTGTACAACTTCTGCCGTTTGTAACTGTAAAAAACCACAAAACAAAATGCCCGGATAAACGTAGTAAATGCGGTCACCAAGGCATTTTAAAATATGACTATACTATGCTTTGTTTTTTGTGAGAGGGGGTACCGTTGTTTTTTATTAAAAGCATTTCCGCCAAAATGGAAACAGCAATTTCTGCCGGGATTTCGCTGGCAACATTTAACCCAATGGGCGTGTATACTTTTGCCAAACTCTCTTCCGAAATGCCTGTCTGCCGCATACGCGCAAATAGGGTAGATACTTTGCTTTTTGATCCAATCATGCCCAAATAGGAAAATGGTTTTGAAATAGAAAAACGAAGTGCTTCATCGTCCAAATTATGGCCGCGTGTGCAAATAACAATATAAGAGCCGGGGTAAAGGGCTACTTTTTCTTCAAATTGGCTTGCATCGGCGGTAATAAATTGGATATCTGGCGCAAACAAAGGCGCCAAATCGGCCCGGTCCTCTATTACAGAAACCGAAAAGCCTGTTTGAGACGCAAGTGGAGCTAAATGCTGAGAGATATGCCCGCCCCCAAAAATAACCAGATGCAGGCCAGAACCAATAAGGGTGCCAACGCCCTCCATAGAGCCACCGCAAACCATGCCGTCCTCTGCGTGGTTTATAGAAAAAGAAAAAGTGGTTTCGTGATTTTTAATCGCTTCCCGGGCGCGTTCTATCATATTATGCTCCGACGCGCCGCCGCCAACAGTGCCGCAGGATGTGCCATCGGCAAGTACAGCCATCATTTGCCCGGGGCTGGCGGGGGAAGAACCCTGTGTGGAAATAATGCTGATAAGAATAACCGGCTGCCCTTTAGAGGCGGCGTCCGCAGCAAAAAGCAGGGTATCTTGTGTCATTTTATATCTCCCTTCTTAAATAAATTGCTTTGCTTGGTAAAATGCGCAATAAAAAGTCAGCTAAGGGTATACTTTTTATAGTAATAGTATACCCCGATAAAAGTGGTACAGCAAGCACATAAGTATTGTAGGTTTATGCTATAATACTTCATATGTACACAATAAAGCTTTATAAAATATCGGTGAAAATATGATTGATTTTGAGTTGGCTTTTTTTGAAACTTACAAAAGGCAACCGACTGTTTTAGAAAAACATAACCCTGTAAAGCTATCTGCTGTACGGATGTGTGTCCCCACCGTACAGTTGGACGAAATGCAAAAGCAGGAAAGTGAGGCCCTTGTGCGTTTTCCACGCATTTACGATGCAAATGGGCATTTGTATTATGGTGGAGATCAACAGTGGTACCCAAGAAAAACCCAGCAAATGGGTGGGTGTGGGCCGGTAGCCGCAGTAAACACACTGGCTGCTTATAGTGTTGGCAAACATGCGGTTTTAAAAGCATTTAACCTGCCGCCAATGGTTGACGGAAAAATTAAAAAAGATGATTATATTACCCTTATGCAGGATGTGTATAAGGCAATGGGTACAATGGAATTACCAATTGCAAACATAGCGGCAGACGCCCTGCACAAAAAGGGTAAAACAGTGCCTGCCTGGCTTACAGCATCTTTTGGGCAGCAAGCGGCAGGGTTTGTGTATGGCACCTTAAAATATGCCCTGCAAAGAGGTATTTATTTAAGTTACAGAGCGTTTCCTCTGGCATATGCCAATAAAGAAGAAGCTTTACGGTTTATTAAGCAATCTTTGGCCACGGGATGCCCGGTAACCATGCTAACAGGCTGGAATCGTCATCCTCTGCGGATGTACAAAAACGGGCCAGAAAGGCCCCCGGTGGCACTTGAAAAAGGCGTTGCCAGCCATTTTGTAAATATTGTAGGCGTGCAAGCATTTGGCGATAGCATCCATATCCTGGTTTCTACCTGGGGGCAGCTGGGCATTATCCCGTACAATGCACTTTATAAAAGCTGGCAAAGCCCAAAAGCTGCCGGTGCCTGTTTATTTGCATTTTGGGGCAGTAAAAGCAAAGAGCTAACAAAAAAACAGATGCATACAGCCTATGTTTTGCTACCAAAATTGGTTTTAAGTACTGTTAAAAAAACAGCACAAAATATTTTGGCATAAAAATTAATAAAAAAAGGCATAGGGAATACTCCCTATGCCTTTTTTTATTTGTAAATAGAATTTTTTTTAAAACAGTAAACTGTGTTTCGTACAATCTACGATATATACCATCTTCTCTTTTTAAAAGCTCGTCGTGAGAACCCGATTCGGCAACGCCGTTTTCTGTAAGCACAATAATTTCATCTGCATTGCGAATGGTAGAAAGCCTGTGCGCAACCACAAGCGTGGTGCGGTTTTTTGCCAATTGGTCAAACGCGTGCTGAATGGCCGCCTCGGTTACGTTGTCGAGCGAGCTGGTGGCCTCATCTAAAATAAGAATAGGGGGATTTTTTAAAAACACCCGCGCGATGGAAAGGCGCTGGCGCAGCCCGCCAGAAAGCTTTGTGCCCCGCTCTCCAATGTCGGTATCGTACCCGTCCGGCAAAGAGCAAATATATTCGTGCATTCCGGCATCCTTTGCGGCCTGCACAATTTCATCTTCGGTGGCATCCAGATTGCCGTATGCAATATTTTCGCGCAGCGTACCCGCAAAAACAAATACCTCTTGCTGCACAATACCTATAGACCGGCGAAGCTCTGTTGCATCAAAAGACTGTACATCAACTCCATCCAGTGTTATGGTTCCGCTTTGCGGGATATAAAAGCGGGGGATAAGATGGCACAGTGTTGTTTTGCCGCCACCGGATGGGCCTACCAAAGCAACCGTTTTACCGGCGGGGATATGCAAAGAAACGTTTTGTAATATATGGCTATCGCTGCCATAAGTAAAACTTACATCATCAAAAACAATATCTCCGCATATAATGCGAGGGCTTTGCGGGCTGGCAGGGTTCGGCTCGGGTTTAGCGGCCATAACCTCGGCAAAACGAGTAAAGCCAGACATCCCATCCATATACTGGTCTACAAACTGCATTAAACGGCGTATGGGCTGGGTAAACATGCCTATGTACAATAAAAAAGCAGCAAAGTCACCTACATTTATTTTATCGTAAAGCACAAAAAGGCCGCTGGACAGCAGCGATACAAGCAAAAGCAGGTCAACCCCAAAGCTCATGCTGGAATGAAATGTGCCCATAACTTTATAGGCGTTAGAGCTTGCTTCTACCAATTTGCCCGAGCGTATTCCAAATTTTTCTTCTTCGTATTCAGAGTTTGTAAAGGCTTTTGCAACCCGTATGCCCGAGATGCTGTTTTCTATTTCGGCATTTACAGACGATGTTTCTTCGCGGCGGCGTGCAAAGGCATTTCTCATACGTGCCCGCATAAATAAATTAAATACTATTAAAAGTGGAACCATAGAGAAGATGATAACCGATAAAACCAAATTGATATTTGCCAGCATTACAAATGCGCCAATAAAAGAAATAATGGAGATAAACAAATCTTCGGGGCCGTGGTGGGCAAGCTCGCTAATTTCCATCAGGTCGTTTACAATACGGCTCATCAAGCTGCCTGTACGGTTTTCGTCAAAATAACTAAAGGGAAGTTGCTGCATATGACGAAACAAATCCCGGCGCATATCAGCCTGCATACGGGTGCCCATAATATGCCCCCAACTAAGCACAAAATAGTTTAGCCCGGTTTTTATAATATAAATGCCCAACAAAATGGCCGCCCAAACCAAAATCATCCTCAAATTCTTATTGGGGACAAAATCGTTTAAAACCATGCGCGTTACCATGGGGTAAAACAAATCGCACACCGCAATTAAAAGCGCCGCAACCATATCAGACAAAAACAAGCCCAAATGGGGCTTATAATAATGCGCCAGCATGGCAATTAAAGACGCATTTTTTCCTTTTTTTTGTTTTGCTCAAAATTTTCCTCCTAAAATATGCCGCTGTAAAACTTACCGCTTAAATACCCAAAAATATATAATTGCCAATACCTCACGGGAATAACTGGGCAGCACATACATCATATCCATGCTGGCAGGTATTGTGCGTATGTTTGTAAACCCGGCCGCGTATGCATACTGCCGTGCCCTATAACAATGAAAAGAATTGGTAGCCACTGCAATTGCATCATTTTTGCTTATTCCAAATTCTTCCAGTAAAACCTGCGTAAAAGCAAGGTTTTCCTCAGTAGATGTGCTTTTATCTTCTACTATTATGTTTTGGGGCAAAATTCCATGTGCAATCAAATAACGCTGCATTGCCAAAGCTTCTGGTATTACCTCGTCTTTTCCTTGTCCGCCAGTAACCACAAATATCATATCAGGGTTCTCTTTGGCGGCGTCAATTGCTGCATTTAAGCGGCGAGCCAATACCCCGCTTACATTTTCTCCCTTTAGACCTGCCCCCAGCACAATAATTGCTTTTTCGTCCCCTTTTACGGTAGAGGTATAGCCGCTAACGGCCACAAAAATAAAAAGCCCGGCAAATATAACCGCACCTGCCAAACAGGCAATTTTTAATATCATACCAAGCCCGGCCTTTGTAAAGGCATCAATTTGCCTGTAAAACAGGGCATATAGCAATAAAAACGCACTAAGAAGCCACATAAGCAGGGTACCTGCCGTAAAGCGGGAAGTTGCGGTAACATATATACTGTTTACGGCTATTATGCCAAACAAAAACCATACTATAAATGTTTTCATCTTAGGCCCCTCCTTGCTGTACAAGCAATAAACCCTTTGCGGGCAGTGCAAACAATATTCTAACAAAGGAAAAATAAGAAATCAAATTTAGAAAATATTTTATTACGTTTTTAAAAGTTTCAAGAGGATTTTAACCCGCATCGATTGACTTTTTAAACGTAAAAGGGTACTATATGCAAGAATGACAGGTGTTGCCAATTAGGCATTGCACCTCTTAAATACGAAAGGGGAATTGGGATGAAAAAAGGAAAATTTGGTGTAGCCCTGCCTTTTTATGCTGTTCTTGCATTTGTTTGCGCTATGTTTGGATTTTCTACCGGCGCGCTACTTATTTTAGGTGTGGCTCTTTTTGTAGAAAAGGACGAGTGGACAACCCGCCAGTGCATGCAGGCATTTTTTGCCACATTTATAGTGTCTTGTCTCGGTATTCTTACCAACATATTGCAGCGGATTCGTATGGTTATGAATTACGGCAGTGCATTTGATGTTTTTACAAAAATCATCGGTATCATTGATGGGCCAATACGTTTGGTTTTAGAATTATTTGTTTTAGCTTTGCTTTTGCTGGGTGTTACAAAGGTAATGCGCGGACAAGAGGCAAACCTTCCTGTATTTAGCACATGGGCTTATAAAGCTTACGGCTATGTACGCCAGGTAACCGTACCGGTACAACCGCAGTATCAGCAGGCTCCGCAGCAACAGCCGCAATACCCCGCACAGCAGCCACAGGCTCCGCAGCAGTATCCGGCCCAGCAGCCTCAGGCACAGGCCCCCGTGGCACAAAACTTCCAACAACCTCAAGACCAGCAACCTCCGCAGGTATAAGTTAATCGTTATAAGCATTTGCCCGGCATTTTTGCCGGGCTTTTTGTTGCCTGTAACAAAAAATGAGGTATACTATTATAGAATATGCAACAAAAAACAGCGCTGTTTTATTGGGTACAGGCGCCGGAAAGGGTTTTAATGGCAAGGTTTACAACATTATACAGCGGTTCTTCGGGTAACTCGGCCGTGGCCGAAAGCAATGGGCGTTTTTTGCTTTTGGATATGGGGGGAAGCTGCAAAGCAACCGTGCAAAGTTTACAAGAAGTAGGCTTATCTCCGCAGGGAATAGATGGAATTTTGATAAGCCACGAACATAGCGACCATATAAAAGGTCTTAAAGTATTTTTAAAAAAATTCCCTGTTCCGGTATACGCATCTGCGGCAACTGTGTCGGCTTTATGGAGAATGGATGCTGTGCCTCCCTCGGCAGACCTTTTTATTATGGAAGAAGAAACCCAACAGGTGGGGTCTTTTATGGTTGAGGGTTTTAACCTGCCACATGATGCTGCCGGCTGCATGGGTTTTACCATTCAGGCACAGGAGTCTTGCATGACCATTGCAACAGACCTTGGATTTTTGCATCCTTCAGTGTTTAAAAAAATGCAAAAATCATCTCTTGTAGCGCTGGAATCTAACTACGACTCTCATATGCTGCGCACCGGCCCATATCCCTATGCACTTAAACGCCGTATCGAATCGGAACGAGGGCATTTGCCAAATCACGAAGCATCGCAGGCGGTGGTATCTTTGGTTGCCAGTGGATGCAGAAGAATAGCCCTGTGCCATTTAAGCAATGAAAATAACAGCCCATATTTGGTAAAGCAAGCCATGGATCAGGCATTTTTTGCGGCAGGGCAGCGCCCGCCGGAGGATTTGATATTACAGGTTGCGCCACGTTATAAACCTGGCATTTGGATGGATTTTTAGCGGGGGAGAGTGTTTAAATGCAGCATATTGGCATTATTTGTGTTGGCAAGCTTAGCGAGGCCTTTTATGCGGCTGGTACGGCAGAATACGAAAAACGCCTTACCCCATTATGCCGCTTTGATGTAACAGAGATTGCCCCAGAATCCATAAACGAAAAAAACGGGTCGGACGCGGTGGTGCAGGCTGCATTAAAAAAAGAGGGCGAAAAAATACTGGCGGCAGTACCCGCCGGTTCCCGTATGGTTGCACTTTGTGTAGAGGGTAAACAGATAAGCAGCGAAGACCTTTGCACTTATTTGCAGGATGCGGCAATGCTTGCCAAGGGCGGCGTTGTTTTTGTAATCGGGTCGTCTCACGGCCTTTGGGATGAAGTAAAAAAAAGCGCGCACATGCGCTTATCACTTTCGCGCTTAACATTTCCGCACCAAATGGCACGCCTGCTTGTTACAGAGCAAGTGTACAGGGCTTTTCAAATAGCAAGAAACAGCCGGTACCATAAGTAACGCTGCTATTTTTAGGAGGCAAACAGCAAAAATGAAAAAAATTGCCGAAAATTTTAAAGGCCACGCAAAAGAACTTATTCTAGGGCCTTTTTTTAAATTACTAGAAGCCGTGTTAGAGTTGCTTGTGCCGCTTGTAATGGCAAATATTATTGATGTTGGCATACGCAATAAAGATTTTGCTTACATAGCAAAAAACGGTGCCATTTTGGTGTTGTTAGCCTTGTTAGGGGCTGCCGCCGCAATGATTTGCCAATATTATGCGGCGGTATGCGGCGCACATTTTGGGCTGCGGCTGTGTCGTCAGGTGTATGGGCATGTTATGTCACTTTCTCTGCAAGAGGTTGATTCTATTGGGGTGGGCGGCTTAATTACCCGCCTTACCAACGATACCAACCAAATGCAGGTTGGGGTAAACATGGCAATTCGTCTTGGCACCCGCGTTCCATTTTTGGCCATTGGCAGTATCGTAATGGCAATTGTAATTAACTGGAAAATTGGTTTAGTGGTACTGGCCAGCGCCGTATTAATGGCACTGGTATTATACGCCATAATGCACCGCACCATACCAATGTATGGAGACATACAGCATAAACAAGACGAAATCTCGCGTCTATCGCAAGAAAACCTGGACGGTGCAAGGGTAGTGCGGGCGTTTTCTCGTCAAGAGGACGAAAAGAAAAAATATTCTGCCGCAGCGGCTAAACTTACCGAGATAATGGTAAAGGTTGGGCGTATATCGGCAGGGCTTAATCCGCTTACCACACTAATTGTAAATATTGGCATCGGCCTTATTGTTTGGTGGGGTGCAGGGGTTGCTTTTAACGGTGGCATCGCCCCGGGCGAAATTATAGCCTTGGTTAATTATATGAACCAAACCCTGCTGGCGCTTATTGTGGCCGCAAACTTAATTGTTATTTTTACCCGTGCCATTGCAAGCGGCAAACGGATAAGCGCCCTGTTGGATATACAGCCAGCCATTGTGGATGGCCCCGGTGCAAAGCAGGATGAAACCGCACCCGCTATAGAATTTAAAGATGTGGCGTTTGCTTACCATAAAGGGGCTGAAAATGCTCTTGAAAATATAAACTTTGCAGTGCAAAAAGGCGAAACAATAGGGATTATTGGTGGTACCGGCAGTGGTAAAACCACCTTGGTACAGCTTATACTGCGTAATTACGATACAGGCACAGGCAATGTACTGGTAAACGGAGACAGCGTAAAAAACTATACCCTTGGATCATTGCGAGGCAAAATAGGCATGGTCCCTCAAAAAGCCTCGCTTTTTAGCGGCACCATACGCACCAACCTTGCAATGGGTGCCCCAAATGCAGGCGAAGAAGAGATTTGGCAGGCGTTAGAGCAAGCGCAAGGGGCCGAATTTGTTCGCAAACTGCCCAAAGAGCTGGATGCACCGGTAGAAGAAGGCGGCAAAAACTTCTCCGGCGGACAAAAACAGCGCCTTACCATTGCACGCGCACTTGTAAGAAAGCCCCAAATACTGATATTAGACGATTCTGCATCAGCACTGGACTATGCAACAGATGCGGCGCTTCGTAAAGCGCTGCGTTCCGAACCCCGGGGTATGACAACTCTCATTATCAGCCAGCGTGCGGCAACGCTAATGCAGGCCGATAAAATTCTTGTTTTAGAAAATGGGAATTTGGCCGGAGCCGATACCCACAAAAACTTGCTGCAAAACTGTGAGGTATACCGAGAAATTTGTGCCTCACAAGGTATATTGCAGCCACAAGGCGGTGTTGGCGCATGAAAAAGAACACTGTTTTGCGTATGGTGGGCTACTTAACCAAATACCGTGGTTTGCTTATAGGCAGTTTTATTGGGGCACTTCTTTTTGTACCGCTTGCGCTGCTTGGACCTGTATTTATTGGCCGTGCAATTGATGCAATTGTGGGCAAAGACAACGTTGATTTTAATACAGCATTTATAAACATCATATTGCTGCTGGCTGTTATGCTTGCATCGTGTGTTTTACAGTGGCTTATGCTGGTATGCACACGCAAACTTTCGGCTTATGCTGCGCAGGAGATGCGCCGTCAGGCATTTGACCGTTTGCAGGATGTTCCTCTTGCACGTATTGATACACAGGCACATGGAGATATTGTAAGCAGGCTGGTAAACGATTTAGACGCCGTAGGCGAGGGTTTTTTGCAAGGGCTTACACAGTTTTTTCCTAGTATTGTTACCATTGTGGCAACGGTTGTCTTAATGTTGTATTTAGATGTGCGCATTGCCCTTGTTGTAATTTTGGTTACCCCTCTATCGGTTATTTTTGCAAAAGTAATAACGGGGCGCACAAGCGGCCTGTTTAAAAAACAGATGAATACACAGGGAGACTCCTCGGGCTATATTGGCGAAATGGTTGCAAACCAAGAAGTAGTGCGTGCCTTTGGCTACGAAGAAGAAAGCGAAAAAGAATACTCTGCCTTAAATAAAAGCTTTGCAGATGCATACTACAAAGCCACCTTTTATTCTAGTGTTGTAAACCCGGGCACCCGTCTTGTAAATGCTATTGTATATGCGGCGGCCGGTATTTTTGGGGCAGTTATTGCTATAAGCGGCGGCATAAGCATTGGGGGCATCAGTGCCTTTTTGGCTTATGCAAACCAATACACCAAACCTTTTAACGAGATTAGCGCGGTATTTACACAGTTGCAGGCCGCGGTGGCAGGTGCCGAGCGTGTTTTTACCATAATCGATTGGCCGGTACAAACACTGGATAAAACCGACGCAATTACTTTGCAAAGCTGTGAGGGTAATGTAGAGGCAAAAGATTTGTTCTTCTCTTATACACCTACAACAAAGCTTATTCAAAACTTTAACATGCAGGCTGCAAAAGGCCAGCGCATTGCACTGGTTGGCCCAACAGGCTGTGGTAAAACAACATTGATAAACCTGCTGATGCGCTTTTATGAGGTAGACAGTGGAATCATAAGTGTAGATGGTATGCCTATAGATGATATGAAACGTAACGCCCTGCGGTCTTTATACGGCATGGTATTGCAAGAGACCTGGCTGCAAAAAGCCAGTGTACGCGATAACATTGCCTATGCAAAGCCCGGCGCAAGTATAGAGGAAGTTATCGAAGCGTCAAAAGCCGCTTATGCTCATCATTTTATAATGCGTTTACCGCAGGGGTACGACACTATTTTGGATACAGGCAGCGGCAATTTATCTGCCGGGCAAAAACAGCTTTTGTGTATTGCGCGCATCATGCTTGCAAAGCCGGACATGCTTATTTTAGACGAAGCAACCAGCAGCATAGATACCCGTACAGAACTTTTAATTCAAAAAGCATTAGAAAAGCTGATGGCAGGGCATACAAGCTTTATTGTTGCACACCGTTTATCTACCATTCAAAATGCTGATATTATTTTGGTAATGCGGGATGGAAAAATTATAGAAAGCGGCAATCATACGTATTTATTGGCCCAAAACGGTTTTTATGCAAACCTGTACAACAGTCAGTTTAATGTAGAATAAAACACGCGTCTTTTGTGCATATTTTGTGGTTGACAAGCCTTTGTAAGGCAAGCTACAATATCTGTAGTGGTAAATTTGGATGAAGCCGCCGGGAGAGCCCGTAATGATGTCGCACGGACGGCGCCGAAGGGGTAGAAACTCTCAGGCAAAAGGACCGGCGGGGGACGAAACTCTGGAGAGCTTTTGCGGTAGACAGCA
>JBKEAM010000123.1:0-9519 GCA_047972265.1 Oscillospiraceae bacterium
TTGGTACATATCCAGATTCTAACGAAAGGCTGTAGGTGTACGAAAGCAGATCGGGCAATATCTGGTCGCGGTATTTTTCCATCATTTTTACGCGTCCCGAAACGCTGATGGCGGCAATGGTGCCCATATTGTTAATGACAGGTGCCGAAAGACATATCTGGTCGGGGGTATACTCGCAATTGTCTACGGCAAAGCCGTTTTCTTTTACTTTGCTCAGTTCCTCTAAAAACATGGCTTTATCGGTAATTGTATTTTCGGTATACCTTTTCAGGTCGGTACTGGCAATGTAGTTATCCAAAACCACTTGTGGGGCGTGCGCCAACAGCACCTTACCGGAGGCAGAGGTATGTAGCGGGAAAGAATACCCCAGCGGAAGCTGAGACAAATCGTCCTCGTTACTGCGAGAAAAAATAATAACAGCGCGCATGTTATCGGCCAAAATGGTAAGTTTGCTGGTACATTTGGCGCCCTCTGGCAGCGGAAAAACACTACGTTTTACAAGGTGCACCAAAGAAAAACTATTTTGAAAAACCGTGCCAAGCTCAAACAAACGGCTGGTAACGGTGTATTTTCCGTTTAGGGTTTTGCCAACATATCCCTTTTCCATTAAAGAAGAAACCAAGTTGTAGGTAGTGGTACGGTTAATGTCAAAATAGCGGCTAATCTCGGATATTCCAACTGGGGTAGATAGGCTGTAGGTCAAATATTCCAAAATGTCAAGTGCGCGCCCAATAGAGTTTACCGGCGTGCCGGATTTTTGGGGGGCAGCATTTTGCGGCATAAATAAAGCTCCTTTTAAAACAGTTTGTTGTTAAAAAGCAATAAAAACAGCATATTTGTATAAAAATCTTTACATTATTGTATATGATAATGGTCTTTTTTGTCAATTAATAAAAGTATATCACAGCCGCCATTTTATTGGCAGGTGCAAAATGTCAAGAAAAATAAAATTGTGCTTTTTACCAATATTTTGGCAAAAGTATCGTCAAAAGCTACTATTGACAATTTAAACCACGTTTTTTATACTGTAAGCATATTCATACAAATATGTATAAAAAAATGTACAACAAATGTTAAAATTGCTTTCATTTTTTGAGAGGAGAAGAGAATGGCACCTACCATCGTTGTAGGACACTACGGCAGCGGCAAAACAGAATTTGCGGCAAATCATGTGCGCCGTTTGCTGCAAACCGGGCACATGCCCATTATTGCAGATATGGACATTGTAAACCCATATTTTCGCTTGCGCGAAAAAGAAGATTACTACAGCCAGCTTGGGGTAAAGGTGGTATCCAGCAATTACCCGGGCCAGCATCATTTAGATGCTCCTGCACTTTCGTCTCAACTGCGGTATTGCTTTGAAACCGCCGAAGACAGTGTAATTGACGTTGGCGGAGACGCAAACGGCGCGCGGGTGCTTGCAGGCTATGCCCACTTTTTAAAAGAGCGGGATTACAGTATGTGGATGACTGTGAATGCAAATAGGCCCATGACATCAAACCCGCAAAAGGTAATGGAGTATATAAATGATATCCAGCAGGTTAGCGGCCTTGCAGTAACGGGGCTTTTAAATACCACGCATATGATGGGGGAAACAACCCCGCAGGATTTAAAAACGGGAGATATGCTGGTGCGCGAGGTTTCTGCCAATACGGGTATACCAGTAAAGTATACGGTGTATCTGGATAAAATGGAACCACAGCCGCAGCAGGCAGAGTATGATGGAGAACTATTTCCCATACAACTGCAGGTGCGGCCCGCATGGTTATAAAGCGCAAACCCTGCCGCTAAGGCATTAAAACAGAGGTGAAGAAAGATGGGGAAGATTACTTTTAGAAGCGAAGCGTGTAAGGGATGCGAGCTGTGTATGGCATTTTGTTATAAAAAGCTGCTTGCGCCAGACCAAAACTATTTAAATAAGGGTGGCGTACATCCTATGGCCATTACAAACGAAAGCGAATGTGTTGCTTGTGGCAACTGTTCGCTCATGTGCCCCGATGGCATCATACGTGTAGAAAGAGGATAAACGGGCAGCTACAACAGCAAGGCTTACGGGATAAAGAGGGAACGGAAAGAGGAGAAAGGCACTGCCGGCAAAAAAACTGAGCATGCAGAAACGGGGAATGGGAATGGCAAAGGTTTTGATGAAAGGAAACGAAGCTATTGGCGAAGCCGCCATACAGGCGGGCTGCCAAGCTTTTTTTGGGTATCCTATTACACCGCAAAGCGAGATACCAGAGTATTTGGCAAGGGAAATGCCAAAACGCGGAGGTGTTTTTTTACAGGCAGAAAGTGAACTTTCTGCTATGAACATGGTAATGGGGGCGTCGGCCTCCGGCGCGCGCGTAATGACAAGTACCTCCGGCCCCGGCTACTGCCTTAAGCTGGAAACTTTGGCGGTAATGACACTTACCCGCCTGCCCGCGGTGGTGGTGGTAATACAGCGCAGCGGTCCCGGTTTTGGTACCATGAAAGCCGCGCAGGAAGATTACCGTATGACAGGCAACGGCGGCTACAAGGTGGTAACGCTTGCACCCTCTACCATACAAGAAGCAGCCGAAATGACCTTTGAAGCATTTGATATAGCCGATAAATACCGCAATCCGGTGGTTGTAATGGCAGACGCCATTATTGGCCAGATGATGGAAGGGGTGGATTTTGCCCAAATGCCCTCTGCCTATAGCGATTTACCTGCTAAAGATTGGGCCTTGCATGGGTCTAATGCGCGGGGGGGCAAACCATATTTCCATTATGTAGCCGAGGGGCGCAGCCATTACGGAGAAAAGCACGAGGCAGAAACTGTGCTTTACCCCCAAATTATCGAAAATGAAACAAGAGTAGAAATTGTGGATGTAAAGGATGCCGATATTGTGCTGGCCTCCTATGGCACGGCAGCCCGCATGTGCCGCAGCATCATGGCAGAAAATAAGGGTCCCATTAAACTGGGCCTTATCCGGCCCAAAACCCTGTGGCCCTTTCCTTATAAAGCATTTGACGAAATTGGCCCTAATTGCAAGGCCATTTTGTGCCCAGAGCTTAATATTGTGGGCCAGATGATAGACGATGTGCGCATTGCCGCCGCCGGACGCTGGCCTGTGACACATGTGGGAGATACCGCGCAAGACTTTTTACAGCCAGAAAATATACAGCAGGCCATACAGCAATTGTGGCAGGAGGTAGGGCAATGACAACTGTTTACGAAAAGCCTAAAAGCCTGAATGATACCGAATTTACTTTTTGCCCAGGTTGTACACACGGCATTATTTTACAGCAGGTTGCCGCCGCAGTAGATGAACTGGATATGCGGGGCGATACCATAAGCGTGGGCTGTGTAGGGTGTGGTGGGTATATTCCTTGGTTTATGAATACCGACACAATCTACTCTTTGCACGGGCGCGCACCGGCCAACGCAACCGGCATCAAGCGCATTAACCCCGAGAAGCTGGTGTTTACCTATCAGGGCGATGGCGACTTGGCCTCTATAGGCACCACCGAGATTGTGCATGCCGCCCATAGGGGCGAAAAGATAACCGCTATTTTTATTAACAACGCAACCTACGGCATGACAGGCGGGCAGATGGCCCCAACAACCCTGCCGGGGCAGGTAACCACTACTTCGCCCTATGGCAGAGACCCGCTGCATTGCGGCAACCCCATACGCATGAGCGAAATGCTGGCCACTATAGACGGTGCCAAGTTTATAGAGCGTGTAGCGGTAGATACACCCGCCAATGTGCGCAAAGCGCGTAAAGCCATAAAACGTGCGTTTGAATGCCAAATGCAGGGGCTTGGCTTTTCTATGGTAGAAATACTTTCCTCCTGCCCCACAAACTGGGGTAAAACGCCCATACAGGCGCTGGAGTGGATACGCAGTGACATGATGCCTTATTACCAACTGGGCAATTTAAAGGATTTTTAAGGGGGAGAGCCTGTGCAGGATAAAATTATCATAGCAGGGCAGGGCGGCCAGGGGGCGCTGCGCATTGGGCAGATGATAGCCTATGCCGCCATGAGCGAAGGCAAAGAAACAACTTGGCTGCCAAGCTACGGCGCCGAAATGCGCGGCGGAACAGCCAATTGCAGTGTTATTGTGGCAGGCGGGCTTATCGCTTCGCCCAT
The DNA here is from genome assembly GCA_047972265.1 of Oscillospiraceae bacterium. GTDB lineage: Bacteria > Bacillota > Clostridia > Oscillospirales > Ruminococcaceae > JAAYCI01. Next base: position 4,120 of record JBKEAM010000123.1, read on the forward strand.
TATATCGGCGCCAAACTACTGTATTGTAATGAACCGCCCCTCACTGCTTAAATTTGAAAGCTGGGTACAGCCGGGCGGCGCCCTAATTGTAGATTCTTCTATGGCAAGCGACCCTGTTACGCGTACTGATATCAGCGTGTACGAGGTGCCCGCAGATACTATTGCAGAAGAAGAAGGAAACAGCCGCGGTACCAATATGGTTTTGCTGGGCGTGTACCTTGCTCTCTCGGGCAATGTAGAGCTGAGCAGCGTGTTTGAAGTGATAGACAACAGCTTTACTGGGCGCAAGGCAAAATATGCCGATTCTAACAAGCGGCTTGTACAGCGGGGCTACGATTTTGTAAAAGCATAAAAAGGCAGGGCCGTATAGTAAACCAACAACGGAGGAAATATATGCAGCAGACCTTTAAAATTTTTGTAATCAACCCAGGGTCTACTTCAACCCGTGTTTCGTACTACGAAAACGAAACAATGATATACGACACAAAGCTGGTGCACCCAGACGATGTAATTGCGGGCTTTAAAGAAATTAACGACCAGTTGGATATGCGCAAACAAATGGTGTTTGACTGGATAGCCGAGGTGGGCATTACACAAATAGATGCAATTGCCTCCCGCGGCGGCGGCGGGCGCACACTGCGCAGCGGCGGCTATGGCATTACCCCCTTAATGGTAGAAGAATGCAAGCACGCTCCCTGGCCCCATGCCTCTAACATGGGCTGCATGATTGGGTACGAGCTGATGCAAAAGTATAATATACCGGGGTATATATACGATTCTCCCTGCTCGGATGATTTTATTGAGTACGCAAAAGTTTCTGGCTTGCCGCAGTTTCCCTGCCTGCGCGGAGCGGGACACCCGCTGAACGAAAAAAGCGCAGGCCATAAAATTGCGCAAAAAATGGGCGGAAAATTTGAAGATTACAACTTTATCATCTCTCATTTGGGCGGCGGCATTACCGTAAACGCCTACCAAAAGGGCAAAGCGATAGACAGCTGTATCAACGCATTTTCTCCCCAGCGCAGCGGCGCACTGCCTATGGTTGGGTTTACGCAGGCTTGCTACAGCGGGCAGTATACCTACGATGAAATTTTTAAACTGCAAATGGGCAAGGGCGGCCTTGTGGCCTACCTTGGCACCTCCGATATGCTGGAGATAGAAAAACGGATTGCTGCCGGAGATAAAGAAGCAGAGTTTTATTTTGGGGCAATGGTATACCAAATTGCCAAAGATATTGGCGGTATGGCAACCACAATGGATGGCAAGGTAGACCGTGTGATTTTAACCGGAGAAATTGCCCACAGCACCCTGCTTACCCAAAGCCTTGCAAAGCGGGTAGAGTTTATTGCACCGGTAGAGGTTGTACCAGGCGCATTTGAGATGGAGGCGCTGGTTGCGGGTACACTGCGTATATTGCAGGGAGAAGAGCAACCCCGCGATTACGACACCGAAAAGGCATAAAGGAGAAAAAGAATGAAGACAGCGCCCATTATGATTTCTAACCGCCATGTGCACCTTACACGCGAGGCAGTGGATGTTTTGCTTGGCAAAGATTACCAGCTAACGGTAAAAAAGCTGATGGGAGAACCCATTTTTGCAGCCAACGAAACCGTAACGCTGGCAGGCCCCAAAGGCAATATTGGGGGCGTGCGCATTTTGGGGCCGCTGCGCCCCTACAATCAGGCAGAGGTAATGAAAGCGGATTGCTTTGTACTTGGCATTATGGCGCCCATCGCAATGTCTGGCACGCCCGATATTGCACCCATTACCATGATTGGCCCCGCAGGTGAGCTGCCGCTGGAGCATGGCCTTGTAATCGCAAAGCGCCATATGCATATTTCGGCCGATAATGCAGAGCAGTGGGGCGTGCAAAAGGGGCAGCAGGTAAGTGTAAAAGTTACAGGAGAACGCGCCCTTATATTTGACGAGGTAGAAGTTACCATTACCCAAATGCCCACCACAGTACATGTGGATGTAGAAGAGGGCAATGCCGCCAACGTAGTAAATGGGCAAATGGTAGAGATTATTATTTAATAAGGTACAAATAAGCAATTAATTATATTTAGCACGGCAGGTGTGTTGTGAGTAAAACAAAGTTAAGCAAGTACCGCTGGGTTGTTTTGGCGGCAAGCGTGGCAATTATGTTTACAGTATGGGGGTTGGGTAACCACCCCATAGCGCTGTACTCTGTGCCGGTAACGCAACAATATGGATTTCCACGTTCGTTGTTCGCGGTTATTTTTAGCATCATCAATCTATTTACCGCACTGGGCAATTTGGCTTTTGGATCTGCCATAAAACGCATGGGCATCAAGCGCGTAATGGTAATGGGTTCAGTGCTGGCAGTATTGGCATATCTGCTTTTTTACCTTGCCACTGCGCTGCCTGTATTTTATATCGCGGCGGCACTGTTTGGCCTGGCGCTTGCCTTTGTTACAAACAGCCCGGTATCGGTGCTGGTAAACAACTGGTTTGGTGCCAGCAAGGGTACGGCGCTTGGCATTGTATTTGCGGCCTCGGGGCTTGGCGGTACCATTTGCGATATTTTTGTGGGGCGCCTTATCAATTCGGCTGGGTTTAAAGCTTCCTTTGGCATTTCAGCTATTATCATTACGGTGGTGCTGGTGCTTGCCATGTTGGTTATCCGCCCGCGTCCCGCCTCAAGGCTGGAGGGAAAAGCCGATACAAACGAGGCAGAGATTAAGGTAGAGGGGCTTACTTTAAAGCAAGCCCTGCGCACACCTAGTTTTTGGCTTATGACAGTTACCGAGGCATTGTGGGGTTTTTCCATCATTCCCATCGTGGCCACCATGCCATCCTATTTTTCAGACAAAGGATTCGATCCTCTGTTTGTTTCGGGTGTGGTAATGGCATCTTTGTACGCCGTAAGCGCCGTGTCTAAACTGGGGCTGGGCTTTGTAAACGATAAGCTGGGTTCTGTAACCATGCTGCTTATCATCTGCCCCGCTGGGGCCATTGCAACAGCAATGCTTACCATGGTTTCTTCGCCTGCATGGGCAGTGGCAAGTGCCGTTTGCATGGGCATCGCCTTTTCTTGTATGACAATCCCCGTGCCGCTTTTAACAAGCAGCATTTTTGGCAACCGAGAGTACGGCACGCTGATAGGTATATTTTCGGCAGTGCTTACCTTAGCCGGTGCCATAGGCGCCCCTGTAACCAATATGGTGTTTGACCTTGCAGGCACCTATCTACCGGTTTTTTGGGTACAGGCCGTATTTTTTGCTCTTAGCGCGGTAACAGCAATTTTGGCCATTAAGTTAAAACCAAAAATTGCATAAATACAGTATATGCTGTATAAATATTAAAATTTGATAAATGCAGGCAAAACCTGTGCGGCATTTAAAAAAGGGTTAAAGCTTACACAAGCATAATTACCAAAATATAAGGAGGCACTATCATGAAAGACACCATCATCCAAATTTACGGTATCCGCGAGCCGGAGGACGCCCGCGTAGTTATCGAAAACGGAGGCCATCATCTTGGCGTTTCCTACGGTAAAATCAAACGTACACCGGGCCAGCTTACCTGTGAAAAAGCACAAGAAGTTTTCGACTCTGTAAAACCGGGCGAAGCTGTAAAAATTGGCCTTACCATTGCTGAGGATATTGACGAAATTACCGAAAACCTTAAAGTGTGCCTGCCCGACGTGCTGCACCTTTCTGGCGAAATTGAGGGCATTACCCCCGATGAAATTAAAGAGCTAAAAAGCCGCTTCCCGGGGCTTAAAATTATGCAGGCGCTGCCGGTATATCCCAATGTGCCCAAAGAAAAGCAAAAGGCGTTCCAGTACATTAAAGAGTACGAAGAAGTAAGCGACTTCTTTTTAATTGATACAAAAATTGAAGCAAGTGTTGAGGGCGGCATTGGTGCCACCGGGCTTACCCACGATATTTTGATTGATAAAGCCCTTATAGAGAGCACCAAAGTACCCTGCATTATTGCAGGCGGGCTAGACCCCAACAACGTAGCCGAGGCAGTGCGTGTTACCCAGCCCTACGGAGCCGACTCTTATAGCTGGACAAACTACGACGAACCCCAGCCCGGCAAACCCTGCAAAGACCCGGCCAAGGTAAAAGCATTTTGCGAGGCAGTACGCAATGCATAGGCAAAACGGCCCGGGCGTGGTTGTGATTGGGGATGTGGCGGTTGATATTATTGTGCCTTATCCCAAATTTTTAAACGACACCCGCACATTGGTAGAGTATCCCACCCCCAGTCTGGTTGGGGGTGGCACCAGTGCCAATACGGCGGTGGCCTTGGCGCGCCTTACTGTGCCAACCGGTTTTGTGGGTACTGTAGGAGACGACCAGTACGGCCGGTATATTTTAAACGATTTTAAAAACGAAGGCATTGATACCAGTGGCCTGATTGTGGATAAAAATCTAAACACCGTTGGGGTATTTGCTTTTATAGACGACAGGGGAGAGCGTTACCTTTGGGGCTGGCCCCGTGTAGAGCAGGCGTTTAAAATTATAGACCCGCAAAAGGTAAACTGGCAGGATATCAGCAATGCAGACTTTGTGCATTCTTCCGGCATGGCCATTGTACACGATACCTCGGCGAGGCATACCATTATAGAGGTATTTAAACGCGCGCAAGAGGCAGGCGTGCCAACCACCTTTGATTTAAACCTGCGGGTAGATGATGGCAAGCTGGACGAAAACTATAAAGAAGCAGTACTGCAAATTATGGAGTACAGCACCCATGTGCTGGGCGGCGGAGACGACGAGTTTTATTACCTTGGCGACAATAAAGACTGGATGGAAACAGCCAAAAGCTTTGTGCGCCCCAACCGTACCATTGTGGTACGGGCTGGCAAAAAAGGTTGCTACGGCATACAGGCAAACGGCACCATACTGCAAGAGCCTGCAATAGGCACCAAACGGGTAGATACTGTTGGCGCGGGCGATGTGTTTAACGCGGGCTATATTGCGGGCCATTTAAAAGGGCTTAGCTTTGCAAACTGCCTGCGTATGGGCAATGCGGTAAGCGGGTATACGGTGGCCCATGTGGGTGCCCGTGGCTGCCCAACACTGCCCCAGCTAAAAGAGTTTTTGCAGGAGAACGAACCCGACAGGAGATTGCTGAATGCGCTGGGATAAGTGCAGGTTTGACGCGGTTTTGTTTGATTTTGACGGCACACTGGCAGATACCCGCAAAGATGTATGGGCATCTGTACAGTATGCGGCTGGTACGCTTGGGGCAACCCTGCCGCAGCAGTTTGTACAGCAGCCGGCCAATTTGGCGCTGCCGCTGCAACAAATTTTTGCGCAGCTAAGCCCCCAGCCGCCCCAAACAAAACTAACCGATTTTAAACAGCAGATAGAGCAGCACTACCGCGGTATAAACACATTGCAAAACACCAACCTATATCCGGGT
>JBKEAM010000134.1:0-108627 GCA_047972265.1 Oscillospiraceae bacterium
TTGCTTGGCTTTTTCAAGCATGTCGGCAGGAATTTCTTCCACTTTCATGTCTTTGCCAAGGTCATCGTAGTATACGTCGGCGTCCATCTCTACCAAATCAATGATACCGCGGAAATTTTCCTCGGCGCCAATGGGCAGCTGAATGGGTACCGGAACGCATTTTAGACGATCTATCATCATGTCGATAACATGATAGTAGTCTGCACCCATGATATCCATTTTGTTAACGTATACCATGCGGGGAACGTTGTATTTGTTCGCCTGGCGCCAAACAGTCTCGCTCTGGGGTTCTACACCACCCTTTGCAGCCAAAACAGTAACGCTACCGTCCAGCACGCGCAAAGAACGCTCTACCTCAACGGTAAAGTCAACGTGGCCGGGGGTGTCGATAATGTTGATGCGGTGACGGTGTTTTTTAGAAGCTACAGGATCGTTCTGCAGCTCGCTGTGGCTCCAATAGCAAGTAGTAGCAGCCGAGGTAATGGTAATGCCCCTCTCCTGCTCCTGTGCCATCCAGTCCATCGTAGCCGCACCCTCGTGTACCTCACCCAACTTGTGGTTGATACCTGTGTAAAAAAGGATACGTTCGGTGGTGGTGGTTTTGCCGGCATCAATATGAGCCATGATGCCAATGTTTCTGGTCATTTCCAGGGATACGTCTCTTGGCATAGTTCCTCCCGAATCAATAACGGTAATGCGCGAAAGCCCTGTTAGCATCCGCCATCTTGTGTGTATCTTCGCGCTTCTTGACCGCGTTACCCTGGCTATTTACAGCATCCATAATTTCGCCTGCAAGCCGCTCGCGCATGGTGCGCTCGCCGCGAGAACGCGAATAGCTTGTTAACCAGCGCAGGCCCAAAGTTACGCGACGTTCTGGCCGCACTTCCAGCGGTACCTGATAGGTAGACCCACCTACACGGCGTGCCTTAACTTCCAGCGAAGGCATAATGTTTTCCAGTGCCTTCTCAAACATTTCCAACGGTTCGTTGCCGGTTTTTTCGTGTACAATATCAAATGCATCGTATACGATTTTTTGTGCAACGCCTTTTTTGCCGTCGTACATTACACTATTGATGAGACGAGTAACCATTTTGGAATTGTAAACAGGATCTGCAAGCACATCCCGTTTGGGAACATTTCCTCTTCTTGGCATCTCTCTTCCCTCCTTCATATCAGTATGAATTCATCGGTACTCGAAAGCAACAGCTTCTGCTTATTTCGAAAACCGTGCTTCCGCTTTGCCGCTCCACATATTTTGTGGTTGCGAAGAGGGTGTTCTTTTGCTGTATGCAGTTCATACAATCTATAAAAACCCTCAACGGGGCAAAATCATTTTAAAAGTTGTTACTTTGCAGCAGCGCCGGCCTTAGGACGTTTTGCGCCATATTTGGAACGGCTTTGCTTACGGTTTGCAACGCCCTGGGTATCCAGAGTGCCGCGGATGATGTGGTAACGCACACCGGGAAGGTCTTTAACACGGCCGCCACGGATAAGCACAACGCTATGCTCCTGCAGGTTATGGCCTACACCGGGGATATAGCTTGTTACCTCGATGTTGTTGGTAAGACGAACACGGGCTACCTTACGCAATGCAGAGTTGGGCTTTTTGGGGGTCATGGTACGTACTGCGGTGCAAACGCCACGCTTTTGGGGGCTGTTTAAATCCGAGTACTGTTTACGCTGAGAGTTGTAGCTTTTGCCCAGTGCGGGTGCCTTCTCTTTGCGTTCCATAACCTCGCGTCCTTTGCGAACCAGTTGGTTAAAGGTTGGCATGATTTTCCTCCTTTCTCGAAGATCCTTTTAGGTTTTATGTTTAACCGGCAAGCCGGAAAACAGCGTAAAAAAAAAGCATAAAAATTCTTCCGCGCATTAGCGCAGCAAGAGTATTGTACCTGTTTTGGGGGCTTATGTCAATGTTTTTTACCTGTTGTTTGCACATAGCCTCCCGCAATTTTACACAAAGGCATTTTCGGCCTTATACTTGCCTGTCTATTTTATTCTTTTATTACTTTAACACCGATGCAAAGACAGCTGTATTGCATCGAATCGTTGTTTGATTTTGCAATTTGCCTAACAATCGCTTTTAAAAAATTCGTTTTGCCTCGCCATCTTGAAAAAGGTAGTACTGCTGCTCATTCTCCACAGTATCATGCACACCAAAGAAGGTAGATTTTCCGCCTATGCCTCCGCTTTGCAATTCATCTTTTTTAGGCCAGGACGAAAACGACACTAATTTTTTGCCAGAGACAATTTCCACTGGTGAGTAACCCGGCTGGTAATAATAGCATATGTTTTCTGTAGAAAAGAGAATACCATCGTTGTCGCCGGCAAAATACATAAGATTAATTCCCTCTTGCTCCCCTTTTGCATGCCCAACAGGATAGGACTCTATTTCTCCACTCTCTAATACTACATTTAAGAGTAATTCAGAATCACTGCTGGTTGTAAAGAAAACAGCATTATTCTCGCTCAACTCATCTACACGGCCCGGGCCGCTTATATAGGATAGGGGAATAAATGTCTCTGCTAATATTTCTTTCTTTGCAAATCCATCCTCGTCTATATACCACTTGCAGATATTTCGTGCAGGCCCATCAACCCCAATTATCTGTTGCCCATCAAGTGACCGCCAAAGAGAGTGGTCTACATTACTTGCTACCAATTGTATTTGATAATAAGGAAGTATGTTTTGATAAAAATACGACTTGTAACTCTCTGTTGCCCCATCGTTTTGAGTCACCCAAAAATTATAATGGTCAAATTCTTTTACAGATGTATATATTCCGCGTGGCCCCGGGGGTGGCCAACCGCCTGTATGGTTGATTAAATCTATCCCGTTTACCTCAAAGTCTCCCATTACACCAACACCTGCCGGTTTGTTCAGGGTATCTGAAAATCCTTCGCTTGTTGTGTACAAACGCGGCAAAGACGACATGGTTAAAATTTGGCTTCCATCGTGGTTAAACAAAATATCGCACATTACCCCTGCATAAAACGAGCCGGAATACTCAGGATATGTAAGGTTTATGTAATGTACATTGCTTTCAAACAGCCCTGTGCTGTCCGGCGGGTCGGGAATTCTTAAAGAATAAAAGATAACATTCCCATCGTTGGAAATACCGCAAAGCTTATATTCTTCCTCTATATTTGCATGGTACCTTGGTTTTCCGCCTGCCGTTACCGAGTACAGCTTGCCATTATGCACGTAAAGCATCCAGCTGCCATCCGGAGAAAATAACACAATTTCCCTATCGGTCCAAACCAGCTCAGTGGGGTCTGGCGTATATCCCGCAACAACAACCGCCTGCTGGTTATTGGGTGGATAGTACCGCAACTGCCCATTTGTCGCCACCGCAACAGCATCTGCATACTTGCTGTAAAAAATATGCGTGCAAGCTTTTTCCACCAATTTCAGCGTGCCTTGCCGGGTTTCTATTTTGTACAAGGACTCATTTTTTTCTCCCGGAGCCTTTGCCGAAAAATAGACCGCATTCCCTTGTGACGAAATTTGAACTGCCCCGATTTCAAGACCGTGAAGATTTACACCATATCCATTGTCCAGCAACAAAAAGTTTTTGCCGTCTGTCTTTTTGCCAGAGTAGAACCAGTTTTCTGCCACACTTCCCGTTGCAATTTCATCCAGCACAAACATTTGTGGTTCAAATACGTCTGTTAGTGAAAAAATGTTTTTGGTCAGGGCGTTGCCCTCATTTTCTTCCACATCAGAATTGCTTTGAACTGCTGAGGATGAAGATGCGCCTTGCAAAACCGAGGAAGATGCGGATGCCGAGGATGCAGAAGAAACATGCGGCTGCATGCTGCCCCCTGCATTACAAGAAACAAACGTTGCCAATATCATTGCGGACAACAAAAATGCCGCAACCATCCTTTGGATATTATTTACAGTGCCCCGCATCCCATCTCCCCCTTAAAAAATGCATCGCTAAATTGCTAATTTAATCTTAACACGTTTTTTAAAGGCATGCACTTGCAATGCGGTCGTTTCCGTTCATATCCTTTTTTATTTCTATATTTCTGTACCCGTTAAGCTGTAAAAGATCGTGCAGGTCTTTTCCCTGCCCACTTCCAATTTCAAACACAATAAATCCGCCCGGCTTTAAGGCCTCACGGTATTTTTTTGCAATCGTTTTATAAAAAAGCAAGCCGTCCTCCGGCGCAACCAGCGCCTGCTTGGGCTCGTAATACAGTTCATCTTCTAGTTCCAAATATTCTTGCTCTGTTACATAAGGGGGATTCGACACAACAAGGTCTACACTTTGCGGCGTAAGCCGACTATAATATTCTAGCGCATCTGCCAACACAGGCAAAGGCGCCTGCCGGTGTTCTTTTTTAAAATTTTGGATATTTTTGCACAGATACCCATAGGCGGCCTTGTCCCATTCTACCGCCAATACATTTGCATTGGGGTTGCTATCCTGTATGCCAAGGGCCAAAGCACCTGTACCGGAACACAAATCCACCACAGCGGGATTACTGAGTAGCTTTATACAATCCATCGCTGCTATACAAACTTCTTCGGTCTCTGGGCGGGGCACCAGCACACCAGGTCCTACCTCTAATTCTAAATTCAAAAAAGGCCAACTGCCCACCAAATACTGCAATGGCTCGTGTGCAATACGCCTCTGTACAAGGGTTTGCAATTCTTCTTGCTGCTTTGTGCTTACATCCACATCGTCAAAACGCCCTGCACCTGTTGCTTTTTTCAACAATAAACGCGCATCAAGGCCGGCGTTTTCAATGCCGGCCTCTTGCAGTTGTTGTTTAATTGTTCTGTAAATCTCGTACGCTTTTACCATATTGCCTCATTGGGGTCTGGCGGCAAAACCGGCTTTACTGCGGCAATGGCCACCTCTATCATTTCATCATCTGGCTCGCATGTGGTAAGGCGCTGCGTCCATAGGCCGGGTGCCGAAACAATGCGGGTAAACTTATTATCGTACCGGCCCGCAAGGCGAATAATTTCGTAAGCAATGCCCATAACAAGGGGCAACAACAGCAGTTTAAGACCAACACGCAGCAGGGTGCCGCCGCTCCATGGTACAAGGCTGTACACCAGTATTGAAAGTACAATTACAATAAGCAAAAAACTGGTGCCGCAGCGGGGGTGGAAGCGGGTGTGCTTGCGGATGTTTTCTACAGTAAGTTCGTCGCCAGACTCGTAGCAAAAAATGGTTTTATGCTCTGCGCCATGGTAACCAAATACACGCCGAATATCTTTCATGTTGCGTACCAAAGCAAGATAACCCAAAAATAGCGCAATTTTTAAAACGCCCTCTATTAGGGTTTTAAATACACCAAGCTGTACAACGTAGCTATCTACCAAGCCTACAACGGCCGAGGGCAAAAACATAAACAACCCTACCGCCAGCAGTACACCCAAAATGGATGCCGCAAACATTACCACGTTCATGGCTTTCTCGCCAAACACGCGCATAATCCATTTGTCAAACTTAGAGTATTCTTCTTCTTTTTCTTCCTCGCTCATCGAAAGCTCGGCACTGCGCATTAGAGTTTTATAGCCAAGCACAAACGAAGAAAAAAACGAAACCACACCCCTTACAAAGGGGCTTTTTGCCAGTGGATTGGGTTTGCCAATCTCATGTTCTTCGGTAACTATCCCGCCGCCGGGGGTACGTACAGCTAAACACCATTGTGCTGGGCCGCGCATCATAACGCCTTCCATAACGGCCTGCCCGCCAACAGTGGTTTTAAATTTACAACGTTCTGCCATTTTTATCTCCTTTTCGGCAATTACATATTTAATATTATACTGTGCAAATGTGATAAAAACAACAAAACCACAGCAGAATGTTACTGCTCTGGTTTTGGTTTTTCGGTATTGTATTGGTGTAAAGGCAGGCGCAGCGTTACCTGCGTGCCCTTACCAAGTTCACTTGTAAGCTCCAGCGCACCCTCGTGCGCTTTCATAATTTCATCTACAACAGCCAGGCCAATGCCACTGCCCCGCACCGCGCCCTGCCCTTTGTAAAATTTAACCTTAACGTTTTCCAAATCTTCGGGCGCAATGCCCTGCCCCTCGTCGCTAATGATAATAAACGCGTTGCCGCTGCCCGTTAAAAGCTCTATGCGCACAATTTGCCCAGCGGAAGAATACTTAAACGCATTATCCAGCACATTTACCATTACCTGCCGTATGCGGTTTTTGTCGGCAAACACCGGCACGGGCAATTCCGGCGCGGTATACTCTATGGCAATGTGCAGGTTAAAGGCCCGGGGCTCTACCAGTAAAACCGCATCCTCCACCTCTGCGGCCAGGTCCAAAACCTCGCATTGCAGTGTAAAGTCGTTTTGAATACGGGAAAAATCGAGCAGTTCTTCTACCATACTGTACAGGCGGTCGGTTTCGGCCGAAATAACCCCTACCCCACGCCTAAAGTTTGCGTCATTATGGTCTGCAATATGGGAGATGGTCTCCGTCCAGCCTTTAATGGAGGTAAGCGGTGTGCGAAGTTCGTGGCTAACCGAGGAGATAAACTCGTTTTTCATCTTTTCGCTTTTGCCAAGTTCTTCTGCCATGTTGTTTATTGTTTTACAAAGGCTGCCAATTTCATCGTTGCTGTTGTTGTCTATCCGTATAGACAAATCCCCTGCCGCAATGTGGGACGCGGTTGCCTCTACCTTTTGCAGGGGCATTACAATAGAGCGAATAAAGTACATGCCAGAAACCACACTGGCCAATACCACCACCAAAAGCAACACAACCGAGCCTAAAATAAGCCATAAAACGGTTTTTTGCACCTCGGTAAGGCTGGTAACAATACGCATTGCCACAATGCCGTTGGAGTTATAGGGGGTTTTCATGGTTACCGCCATCACCGTTTCGTTGGTGTCGACGGTTTTCCCCATGGTTTCACCTATTTCGGTACCGCCCGGCTGCAATACCTGCTGCACATCATAGGGTACGGTATCTTCTGCCGGTAAAAAGCCGGAGGACGAAATAACGATTCTGCCATTTTCATCCACCAGCATCAGTTCAAACTGGTCTTTCGCGTCAAACTGCTCCACCAAACGGCGCATCTGCAAATCGCTTTTTTGCGCCGAAGTGCTAAGCTGAGTACTTAAATTTTCAAGCTGGGCGGTAATTGCCTGGCGGCAGCTATAGTAATAGCCTGTAAGGGTAAAATACAAAAACAGGCCCTCGGCCACAAGAAGTACCAACAGGGTTATAAGCAGGCTGCCGCGCACCCATCGTTTTGTAATTGAGTTCAACCGGCCGCCTCCTTTGCTATGGTTCCGGTATAAAGCAACGTGGCTGTATTAAGGGTTCCAGCGGTAACCGTAGCCCCAAACCGTTAAAATATGCTCGGGATTACTGGGCTCGTCCTCTATCTTCATACGCAGGCGTCGAATGTTCACATCCACTATTTTTACATCGCCAAAATAGTTTTCTCCCCAAACACCTTCCAAGATTTTTTCCCGCACAAGGGCTACACCACTGTTGCGAAAGAAAAGCTCCATAATTTGAAACTCGACCTGTGTAAGGTCTATAGGGGCATCATTTTTATACATCATGCGGCTTTTTTCATCCAGCACAAACACGCCGCTTACAAGGCGTCCATCATCGTCAGTTTGCGCCTGTGCGTGCCCAATACGGCGGCAAAGGGCAGCTACGCGCGCCTTTAACTCCGACACCGAAAAGGGCTTTGTCATATAGTCATCTGCCCCAATAGACAAAGCGCGTATTTTATCGGCCTCAAGGCTTTTGGCGCTTAGCATAATAATACCGGTGGTAGGCGAAAGACGACGGATATTTTCGCACAGCGAAAAGCCGTTCATCCCCGGCAGCATAATATCCAAAATAGTGCAATCAAACCCGTCGGGCATTTCCGAAAATATTTCCAGCGCTTCTTCTGCGCTTCTTGCTTCTTTCACTTCGTAATTGTCCATTTGCATGTTTAGCACAATCAACTCGCGAATGGCATCTTCATCTTCAACAATCAAAATTTTTCTCACAGCAGCTGACACATCCTTTTATAATAGATTGCCGCAACCAATCTTTTACGCATTTTAAGACAACAATGTACCCTTAATTTGCAGCTTTTCCATCGCCGTCACTTCATCACTCAACACCAAAAAAACATCTACATCTCCGGGCACCCTTTTTACATTCTCCATCACAGTATCACTGCCGGTAATGGCCCTTAAAGAAACCAATTCAGTGCCACTTTCGGCCCGCTTTACCACCCATTCTCCCGCGGCAATGCCATCCTCTATAAGCACTTGGCCTTCCCACTCGGGTGGTAATTGCACAAAAATACTGCGGCCTACATCCAAAATACCAAACTGTTTTGCCACCGGCTCATCACCGGTAAAATCTACCCATGTAAGGTAGCGCAGCGTAACATTGCTGCTTTCGGTAACAATTTCACGAATGGTGCCATTAGAGGTAATATCCAGCGGAATTTCCAAAACACCGTCGCCATCTATATCACGGGCGGCAAGCAAAGAAGAATCACGCGTGGTTTCTCCCGCCATCTCTGCGTTGGATTTATCGTTTCGGCTATAATAGCCCTCGCCGCCCGTAGCAGAGCGATCTAAAAACTGGCTGGCCATTTTACCTGCAACGGTGTACCCATCCACAACAATCAGGCTTTGCCCGCCTGCGCTTTTACCGGGGTAAAAAGCCACCGGACGTGTAGAATCGAAGTTGGCATACAGTTCTATACTATTTTGGCTTATTTCCAACTGCCCTGTATTGCCCGCACTGTAAAAACTCATATTCATACGGGGGGTATCCTGCTCTGCCGGCGAGACAATTGCCACCATCTCTCTTCCGTCCTCGTAAAAATCGGCAACACAGTAAGCCACATAGCCCATATATTTACCATCGCCACCAAGGGCATTTACATAGGCACCATCCTGATAACGATAGATAACCATGCTTTTGGCTTGCAGCGCCCCGTTAGAATATCCCACCAAAAGCTGCTGGGTACCATCATTAAACAAATCCACAATTTCTACGCTTGCAATATCCAGGTTGGGGGCTTCTTTGTCATCCACCACCTGCCAGCCATCTTCGCCTTTTTCTAAAATAGCGGCGTATACATTGTTGGTTTTCTTCTTATCGGCAGAGACATCGTCTACACTGTAAAACAAAATGCCCTCTTCCTGCCCGTCCCCATTCATATCCAGCATTACAAGAGGAGAACGAAGGTCTCCCTCTTTTGGAAATTTGTATTTAGGCTGCAAGTTTGGCTGTATATTTTTGAGATAGCCCGACAAAGCTTTTTGCAGCTCTCCCTGCTCGGCCCCAAGGGCGGGGGCCTTTAACAACTCTGTAGTATTTTTAAAGGTAATAAAGCTGCACCCCGAAAGAACCAGAACCGCAGCCAAAACAAAAGATATAAGGCCCAGTTTACGCACCAAGCGCATCCAATCCTTTCTGTAAGTGTGTTAAAAAATGATTTTATATTTAGTATATTTTACCACAAAAAACGCGCATGGCAAACCACCCGCTGTAAGGCCCTGCACTTGAAACAGCGAGTTTGTTGGTCTATAATTAGTCCGTGCAGATATGGCAACTATAGGAGGCAAACATGCGAAAAACTAAAATTGTGTGTACACTGGGCCCGGCTACCGACCGCGAGGGCGTATTACGGGATATGATGCTGGCGGGAATGAACGTAGGCCGCTTTAACTTTTCTCACGGTACACACCCCGAACATTTAAAGCGCTACACAGAGTTTAAAAAACTGCGTGAAGAATTAAACCTGCCTATAGCCTCTTTGCTGGATACAAAAGGCCCCGAAATTAGGCTGGGCAATTTTAAAAACGGATCTGCCGATTTGGCTCTTGGCGCTACCTTTACTTTGACAAGCCGCGAGGTAGAGGGCGACAGCACCATTGCTTCGGTTTCTTTTAAAAACCTTTTTCAGGATGTTTCTGTAGGCACACGTCTGCTTTTGGATGACGGCAAAATAGAGATGGTGGTAACCGAAGTACGCAACCCCGATGTTGTGTGCAAGGTGTTAAACCACGGCGTTATCTCTAACCACAAAAGCATAAACATCCCCGGCATTCATCTTTCTCTGCCCTACCTTTCTCCCGCAGACAAGGCAGACATTTTGTTTGGCATAGAACACGATTTTGATTTTATTGCGGCTTCTTTTACCCGCTCGGCCCGAGATATTTTAGATATTAGGGAACTGCTGGACGAGCACGGATGCCAAACCACCAAAATAATTGCCAAAATCGAAAATCTAGAAGGCGTACAGAATATCGACGAAATCCTGTCTGTTTCGAACGGTATTATGATTGCCCGCGGCGATATGGGCGTAGAGATAGACTTTACCGAAGTGCCCATCATCCAAAAAGATTTAATTGCCCATTGCTACAACAGCGGGCGCCCCGCCATTACGGCCACCCAGATGCTGGAAAGCATGATAAAAAACCCCCGCCCCACCCGTGCCGAAATTACAGACGTTGCAAACGCTATTTTTGACGGCACCTCCGCCATTATGCTATCTGGCGAGACAGCGGCGGGCGATTACCCGGTAGAAGCCGTAAAAACAATGGCTGCTATTGCCACGCGTACCGAGGCGGATATTAATTACGAAAAACGCTTCCGCTCTCAAAAATCGGAAGACCGGTTGTCTGTTACCGCAGCTGTGGCACACGCCACCTGCACCACCGCCATGGATATTAACGCAAGCGCTATTATTACCGTTACCCAAAGCGGCGAAACTGCTCGCTTTTTATGCAAATATCGTCCCTCCACCCCCATTATCGCCTGCGTAATGCACGACAAAATATACCGGCAATTGGGGCTTTCGTGGGGGATCACACCGGTTATAATGCCCTATGCAAACAACACAGATGAAATGATTGCCCTATCTGTAAAAGCCGCGCAAGAAGCAAAGTTGATTGAAAACGGCGATTTGGTTGTTATAACAGCCGGTGTACCCGTTGGCGTACCGGGCACTACAAACATGATTAAAGCCCATTTGGTTGGCGATTCTTTATTGACCGGTGTTGGAAACAACGAGCACAACGCCATTGGCAGGGTTTGTATTGTACAGCACTTGGCAGACCTAAAAAGCAAATTTAAGCGCGGTGATGTACTGGTGTGCGCCACCACCAATAACGAGATGCTGCCCGCCATGAAGGAAGCTTCTGCCATTGTAACCGAGCTGAACGGAATGAACAGCCACGCCGCTATTGTGGGCCTTACCCTTGGCAAGCCCGTAATTGTGGGCGCAACCGGCGCAACCATAAAACTGCACGACGGCCAGCTTGTTACGGTTGATTCCGACAAAGGCATTGTCCACTCTATGCCCGAATAATATATTTATACAATAAAAGCCCCCCGCAAATATTTGCGGAGGGCTTTTTTACTGCCTTGCCTGCCTATAACACTTGTACTTTTAACTCCATTTTAAAACACAAAAAAACAAGCACTGGCTTTAAAAGTCTGCGCTTGTTTGTATAATTACATAATTTACAGGGCCTGCAAAACAACCCCGCTGTTTTTTTCTACACGGCGGATATCGGCACCCAGAGCTGTAAGCTTTTCCACAATGTCCTCGTAGCCGCGCTCTATATGGCCTATATCGTCCACTTCGCTCACACCGTTGGCAGAGAGAGCCGCAACCACCAAAGCGGCGCCTGCACGCAAATCTGCCGCATGCAAGGGAGCCGGAAGCAACTCGCGTACACCTTCTACAACCGCCACACGACCATCTACCTGAATATTTGCACCCATGCGCAAAAGTTCATCTACAAACCGAAAGCGGTTTTCCCATATGCCCTCGGTAACAATAGAGGTGCCCTCTGCCACAGAGAGCAGAACAGTCATTAACGGCTGCATATCGGTAGGAAAGCCCGGATGCGGAAGAGTTTTGATATTGGTTGGCTGTATAGGGCCGGTACGAGTAACCCTAACTGCCTCGTCAAACTCCTCAATAATAGCGCCTGCACGCTCCAGCTTTGCTGTAATTGGCTCTAAGTGCTTGGGGATAATATTTTTGATAAGGACATTGCCGCCTGTCATAGTGGCGGCCACCATATAGCTGCCGGCCTCTATTTGGTCTGGAATAATAGAGTAGGTGCAGCCATGCATTTCCTCTACACCGCGGATTTTAATTACATCGGTGCCCGCGCCACGTACGTCGGCCCCCATTGTGTTTAAAAAGTTAGCAACATCAACAATATGCGGCTCTTTTGCAACGTTCTCCAAAACGGTCATTCCGCTGGCACGTACAGCACCCAGCATTGCATTGATGGTAGCACCCACCGATACGGTATCGAAAAAGATATGGGCACCCTCAATTTGCTCGCTTTTAACATTAATCATCCCATATTCTACCGAGTCGGAAGCACCGAGAGATGTAAAAGCTTTTAAATGCTGATCTATGGGGCGGGGCCCCAAATTGCAGCCGCCCGGCATTGCCACAGTGCCGCTGCCAAAACGCCCAAGCAGGGCGCCCAAAAAGTAATACGACGCGCGCATTTGACGCGAAAGTTCATCTGGCACCACGGTTGTATCAATACTGCTGGTGTCTATCTCCATGCTGTTTTTCGAAATCATGCGAATGCGTGCACCCATCTCGTGCAGAATGCGAATAGAGGTGGAAACATCACTGATATTGGGCACGTTTTCCAACACACATTTTCCGTTTGCCAAAATGGTAGCTGGAAGAATAGCAACTGCCGCATTTTTTGCCCCGCTGATAGATACTTCACCTTTAAGCGGTTGGCCGCCATGAATTACAAATTTTTCCAATACCGGAGACTCCCCTTTACATGAGCAATAACAACATATTAAAGCTGAAAAATTTATTTCGAAAATAAAAACACGAGCAATGTTCACAAGTTAAGATTATATCATCTTTTCGTCAAAAAAGAAACCTTAAAATTATTTTTAAGCTTAACGGGCAGATAGACCTTAGCTTCTTTTCCACGGTGGCGTAAAGGTTGCCGGCCAGATTAAGAACGGATCGGGGTCGATACGCACGCCTTCAGATATAACTTCGAAGTGCAGATGGCGCCCAAACGAGTTACCTGTATTGCCTATAATTGCAATGGGCTGCCCCTGAGAAACCAAACTGCCCTGCGCAACCAAAACCTCGCGGCAATGGCCGTACAGCGTTCTAAATCCATTTCCATGGTCTATTTCAACACAATATCCATACATGCCGCGCCAGCCCGAGTACACTACAGTACCACCATCGGCCGCAATAATTACGCTGCCCTCGGCCGCGCTAATGTCCAAACCACGGTGCCCAGAGCTATATCCACGAGCAGAATAGTGTACATCCGGCAACGGGAATATAAAGCCCTTTGCAAGACCATCGCCAACAACGCTGCCACTGCTGTTAGTTCCCAAATGTATAATACGGGGAACCATTTCTTCTTTTACATATGCTTCTTCTTCACGCCGAATCATACTTTCTTCGCCGCCATCGATATACACATAATCTACAGGTACCACACGCACGCCGGCTTTGCCCTTTTGCGATACCGATTTGCGGTTTAGCGGCAGGGCACTGTCTTCAACAATCTGTTCTTCTATTGGAATTTCTTCCTCTACAGAGCCACGGTAAGAAACCTGTATTTGCAGGTAAGGTTCTGCCGAACGTATTATAATTTCGCTGCCAACTTCCGGCTCATAGCTATCGGCCTGGTCGGCATACTGGGGGTTTTTGGCGCGCAGTTCGCTAACAGTAATGCCATAAGAAAAAGCAATACTGCTTAGGGTTTCGTATTTTTCGCTGGTATGCGTAACTGCCGAGCTTACCTCGGTAGAAAGAAGTTCTTTCCATTCATCAAAGTTTTTTACCGATTTAGTAAGAAAAACCTCTTCTTGTTCTTTTACTTCTACATCGCGCACAAAATCCACAGTAGAAGACTCTACCTCAACCCCTTCGAGTGCGGGTACAGGGTATTCAGCTTTCAGGCTTTCGAGGTAATCATCCAACTGCTGCCCGTCCACAATGGCACCTATGGGCACATCATCAACGTAAATGCCTTTTGCCTGCTGTATATCTTCGGAAGAACTTTCGAGAATACGGTCGGCAATTTGGGTTTTGTTTGAAAGAGTGCTGACATTGGAAATGGTAAGGGTTGGGGTAAAGGTCCAGTCTGTGGCAGATTGCCCTTCCGAAAGGCTAAGCTTCATCTGCAAAAGGTTTTGGGCATCATCCAACACCGTTTCATCGGCTACGTACCCTATCACGGTGCCGTTTACCTCTACAGCAAGAGCGTATTTACGCCCCAAAAGGGTTTGCACTGTAAACACAAGCACTACACCCGCCAAAATGGGCAGGCATATGCGCCCTAAGCGCACCAGTACCAAGGCATAGTCCTTGGCTTTTCTGGGTTCTTTTGCTTTTTGAGCCGCTTCGCGGCCTTTTCGCCTGCTTTTTTGAGCCTCGGCTCCAATTTTTGAAATGGGGGCGGTAATGTCTTGCAGCAGCCCCCTAAAGAAGCCGCCCAAAGCCCTCCCCGCGCCAGAAAACAGCAGGGAAAATACCTGAGCCGTAAAAATGCCTGCATCGCGCAATAAACGCCCTACACGAACCAGCACAACCTCGGCATAAAAACCTATGCTGTAAAAAAAACCGCCAATTAAAGAAGAATCGTTTTCTTTATCCTCTTGCCTTTTTGCTGCCGGTACTTTTTTACCCTTTTGCGGTTTCTTTTTAACCGCCTTTTTGGGCTTGCCCTGCGCGGACATACCCGCCGTTGCTTGGGCAGAATATGCAAATTCTTGGTTAAACAAAGGGTCTTGCGTATTTATGCTTTCGCTGCTGCCTGCTTTTTTTCGTCCGGCACTTTTTTTATCTGTGGCAGCAGCACGGGGCGAAAGTGGTTTTGCTTTTTTGCCTGCCCCGCGCTTATTCTCTTTTTCTTTTTTTTCGGCCAAGGGAAATCCTCCCAACTTTATACTTTAAGGTAACAACAAGCCAGCCCAAATAGAAAATTGGCCTGCTTTATCTCCACGGCACGCTGTACGGCCATGGCACGTAGTTGTAGGGGTCAATCCTCTGCCCATCCAATTTAAGTTCAAAATGGCAGTGTGGCCCACTTGCATTTCCGGTTGCGCCTACATAGGCAATTAACTGCCCCTGCCCTACCGTTTGCCCCGGGCTAACCGCCAAGGCGCTGTTATGGGCATACAGGGTTTTAAAGCCATTGCCGTGGTCTATTTCTACACAGTTGCCATACAGGCCGCGCCAGCCGGAGAAGATAACCGTACCGCCGTCTGCCGCATAAATGGGCGAGCCCGTTACAGCGTTTAAGTCTAGTGCGTAGTGTGTACCTGTATATCCACGTGTGGAATAAGTGGAACCCGGAACCGGGAAAATAAATTGACCCGAACCCGCAGTACCACCGCCTTCGGCCATCATAACCGGTTGCTTGGTGCCAACCTCTACCACCGCCGCTACCGGCTCTTTTATAACTGTTTTCTCATCCTCTACACGCACCTGGCTTACCAGTTCTCCATCAATATACTCATACTCATACGGCACGCTGGCCAAACCCGTCTCGCCTGTAGTAATGGTTTTTTTGTAGCCTATTACCATTGTGTCGTTCTCAATTGTTTCTGTTTCGTAAGAAAGCTCTTCATCCTGATATTCGCGGTAGGTAAGCTTTACCTGCAAAAAATACTCTGCGGGGCGAATAAGCAATATTGTGCCAACATCAGGCTCAAACGTATCTTTCTTTTCGGCAACTACAGGGTTGCGGCTCTTAAGCAGATCCATTGTAATGCCATACTCTGCCGCAATGCTGTTAAGGGTTTCATCCTCCTGCACAGTGTGCAAAACTTCGGGCTCTACCTGCTGAGAGAGCAGTTCTTCAATTTGATTAAAATCTTTAACCGACTCTTGCAAAAACACCTCTTGTGTATCGGGTACATTAACATCCCTTACAAAAGAAATCTCGGCATCCGGGCGCTCGGCATCGGCATACTTGTCTTTTGCTTCTTCCAAATAAGTTTTAAGCTCATCACCATCTGTTGTAGCGGCAAGCAGCACACCATCCACATACAGGCCCGTGCCCTTTGCAATTGTGTTTTGAGAGTTTTCCAATATTTTATCGGCCATTTGGGTTTTGTTAGAAAGCTGCGAGGCTGTTGCAACATGCAGCACCGGGGTAAACTGCCAGTCGGACGCCGATTGGTCCGGCGCAAGGCTTAACTTCATGCGCAGAAGATCCCCTGCATCATCAATAACTTTTTCGTCTGTAACATAGCCTATTAGGTTTCCGTTTACCTCTACAGCCAGCGCGTAATTGCGCGAAAGCGCCGCACCAACCGTGATAAAAAACACTGCCGCTGCCGCAATAGGCAGTACAATTTTAGATACATGTTTTAGCAAAAGCCCATAATCGCGGCTACGGCGGGGGCCTTTCTGGCCGTTTTCGCTTTTTCTTGCTCTCTTGCGCAGACGCATATTGCGGCGCACACGTATAAAGGGCGCTGCCAAATCGGTACCAATATCATGCAAAAACCCACGCAAACGGCGCCCCGCGCCCCCAAATAAAACCGAAAGCACATTGGCCGTAACAATCCCCGCATTACGCGCCACCCGCCAGTAACGGATGGTCAATGACTGAGCATGAAACCCAATGGTATAAAAAAAGTCTCCCACTGCATTTATGGGCGGCATAACAACAGCCCAAAGCGGAGCCAAAACACTTGGCTTTTGCTTTTTACGCCGTACGGGCCTTTTTACAGCCTTGTTGTCTTCGCCTTGCATCTGGCCTTTTGGGGCTACTTTTTTTTGAACAGCGGTCTTTCCTTTATCAGTCTTATGCACAACAGCCTTTGCCGGTTTGGCGGCAGAGGGCTCTTTTGTGGTTTTTATTGCATTCGCCTTTTTAAAGGTAGTTTTATTCTCTTCTGAGGATACTAAAATATCCCCGGCCTTTTTGTTAGACCGAGGTTTATTGTTTTGTTTATTTTCTATTATGGTGTCATCCTGTATATTGTTTTTTTCTAAATTAGACTTGCCGGAATTAGAAGGCAAACGAAAGTCCTCCCTTCGCGTTTTTGATTGTAAAAACGCCGTGAACATATGAATGCCTGAAAAGACAAACAACTAAAAAAACGAGCCTGCTTTTGTACAAACAACTTGGCTTATTATACCGTTTTCGATTATCAAATGCAAACATACAGCTGTTTTTTAAAGAAAAGTAACATTTAATACACAATTTCTACATTAAACAATCTGCCTGCAAATTATCGAAAATTTGCAGGCAGGCAGTGTTTATTTTAAGGCGGTTAGGTTAGGTCTACCGGTACGGTTTCAGCATCGGCCCATAGACGGTCCAGCGCATAAAACTCCCTTGCTTCGGGATAAAAAACATGAATTACTGTGCTGCCATAATCCAGCAATACCCAGTTGCGTGTTTTTTCGCCCTCTCTGCGCAGGGGCTTAATGCCCAGTTTATCTAGGCGAGCTTCGGCTTCATCGGCCAAGGCCCCTACATGTGTGTTGGAGGTACCCGAGGCAATGACAAAATAATCGGCCAATACGGTAAGGTCTTCTACCTTTAGTACCTTTATATCAATCCCTTTTTTATCGTCCAATGCTTTGGCTGCTTCTTTTGCAAGCTGCAATGCTTCCATTTATGTCTCCTTTTGCAAACATTTGTTATTGGTTAAATTACCCTGCTGTGGGCTCTACGTCTATATCTGCTCCGCCCTCTTCTTCCTGCACGCTAGACATAACCTGCACGTTTGGAGAGTACAACGCCATGCTGGACGGAATTTTAATGTTGGGAAGCCCCAACTCCGAAGCCGGAACCGAGTCTCCGTATGTACGGAAATAATCGTTAAGCAGTACGGCAAGGCCGGGTTCGTCTACAGTGCCCCGCCCGTATATATCCAGATAGTAAAAAGATCTTCCGGCACCGGTTGGGTCAAGTTCCGGCCCGGTAGCACCCGGCGCTTTACAAAACAGCACATCCTCTGCACTTAGGTTAAGCGCGCTTACCGCCAAGCTTAAAATAGTGCCCATATCAAGGTCTGTATTACAGTAATTTTTAAATACAGGCAGCAGGTTCATCGCATCGCCCGGTGTAAGGTTTAAAAAGCGGCGGAACAGAGCCGAATAAAAATGCCTTTGATTATCCAAACGGTCTATGTCGGCACGCTCAAAACCACTGCCATGCCGGTTACGAACAAAAAACTCGGTGGCATCGCCGTCCAGCCAGCGCCAACCCTGCTCTAACTTGCTGCCGCCGTAAGACATATCCTGCGAAACATATACTTTAATACCGCCAAAGGTATTAACAATAGCCTTTAGGGCGTCCATATCCATAGCAATATAATGGTCTACCGGCAATTTTAGCCCCGTAGATATATAGTTTACCAAATTGTTAATGGGGTTTTCTTTATCCTCGCCCGTAATTAAAAGCGAGTTGATTTTGCCGTTGCTGTTTTTAACTTCGCCCACATAACTGTCGCGTGGAATTTGCAGTAAGTTCAGCTTGCCCTCTTTTACCAAAAAGTTGGCATACAAAATCATATCTGTTTGCCCAAGGCCCGCACCATAGTTGCGACCCTCTTCGTTATCAATGCCCACAATTAAAATATTGATAACGTCCCCCCTGTAAGCCTCGGGAGTATAGTTTTCTTCTTGGGTTACGCCCAAAGAGCCGGGATCAAAAACATCATCCACATACTGGCCAAACATTTGCACCGCACCGGCACAAAGGCAAACCAGCACCAAAAGTGACGCCAAAACCGCAGGCCAGCGTTTACGCTTGCGTTTTTTAGCCTTTTTTGCTTTTTGTTGAGACGGCAGGTGCGCAGCACCGCGCGTTACCTGTTCTGCCCCAAGGCGGCGTACGCGCCCGGTTGTATAGCTATGCACTCTTGCCAAATTATCACTCTCTTTTAAAGTTTTAGCGGCCAAACATCCCTTTAAACCTCTGTCTCTGTTATAGAGGACATTGTTTTAACTTCGGTAGCGGCAACCCCGCCGGTAGAAGTAAAGGGAATGGTAGGAATACTCAATTCTTGTAGGGAATACGACTGCCCATCGGGACGGAAATATTGGTTAAGCAGATTGGCCATTTCTTGTGCGTCTAAAGAAATAAGGGAAACGCCGTTATAGCTAACCGGGCCGCATGCTGGGCGTACAAAGGTAATGTTTTCTCCCGTCAGCTTAAGCGCATCTTGGGCTATGCCGCCCAAATCCAGCACATTGGCATCGGTTTTTATATATCCGTTGCCCAAAAGCACCTTCATCCACATTACCAAATCTGTAGGAGACAATTGTGTAAACTCGCGGTACAAAGCAGAATAAAAATGCTGCTGTGTACGCAGGCGGGCAATATCTCCCTGCTGATTGTAAGAGGGGCTTGTGCGGTTTCTTACAACAAACTCGGTGGTGGCACCATCCAAAACACGCCAGCCTGCCTCAATTACATTTTTAGAGTTTTCGGGGTCAACCAGTTTTTCGGGCACATAAACCTTAAGTCCGCCAATATGGTCTACCAAGTCTTTCAGGGCATCCAAATCGATTGTTATATAAAAATCCACAGGCAGCTTATACTGGTCGTTAATAACCTGCGCCAGTGCCGCCATACGGTTGTCTTTATCTTTTGCATTATAATACAAGCCGTTTATTTTGTAGGTGTTGCCGGTAGACAAATCTTTGCCTACGTAGGTATCCCGCGGAATTTGCATCAGCGCTACTTTTTGCTCTTTTATATTGTAATAAACATACAATATCATATCGGTACGACCAATTTTATTTTCGTTACTATAGCCGTCTGCTCCCTCGTTGTCGTAGTCGATACCGCAAACAAGAAAACTTACCATATCCCCTTTAAACTCGGGCAGGGTATTTATATCGTCTGGCAAGGTACCGGCTTGGGTGCCCTGCCCCTGAATTTTGCTTTGCAACTGGCTGTATAAAGCAAACGCGCCTGCTGCACCCAAAAAAAGCACTAAAATTAATGCAATGGCAATTTTGCGCCCGCGCTTTGCTTTTTTGCGGCTTTTAACAGCAGTGGTAGAGCGCTGCTGCGCATACCGTTGCTCATCACGGTCCGCCTTAGCATATACAGATGGCTCGGCATTTTGCCGAGGGCGCTGTGTTTGCCTTGGACGTGCGGAGTAAGACTGGTACTGCCCGTACGAAGGCTGCCTGCGTGCTGTAGCGGCTTGCCCTGCGGCGCGCTGCTGCGGGCGTGCTGCACCCGATTGTTGGGGGCGGCCTGCCGAAGAAGAGGCGTTATAAACCTGCCTGCCTGCGTCCTGGTCGTACAAGGGACGCTGGGGCCTTTGCTGATTATTGTCTCTGCTCAACCGGGTTCCCCCTTACCTTACCTTCACTTTGCGTTTGCAAATCTTTAAGGGCGGCTACCGTCATTTCGTCCAGCGGTTTGCCGCTTTGTTTTATAAAAAATATGCTTTGCTGCATGGCCGCTATTACCGCGGTATTAATATCTTGCTTGGCCAGCTTTCGCAAATCCTCTACACCATCGTAGTATCGTTCTTTGCTAATCATATCCGCAAGGTAAACTATTTTATCCAGTAAAGACATATTGGGTTTGCCGGTGGTATGGCAGGCAACCGCGCTTAGCACTTCTTCATCGTTTACACCCAGCTCTTGCTTTGCATAAATTGCCGCACAAGGGCCATGCCACAGAGGCATGGGCTGATGCCGAAAAACTTCTGCCATTATAGCATCTTGCCCCATCAACTGCAATAATCGCTCTTTGGGCGCTTCTTTAACAATGTCGTGCAGCCAAGCTGCCAGTGCGGCCTTATCTACATTGGCACCGTACCGCTGCGCCAATTTTACGGCGGCCTTTTCGACATTGCTTACATGATGGTAGCGCTTGGCCGATAAAGTACTTTTTGCCAGTTTTTTTGCCTGCTTTACTGTCATTATACTATTTACCCTTTTTGCCGTTTATACAAATTGTTTTGCAAAATAACGGTGTACACACTTGGGGGCACTAGGCTGCTAATGTCTTTGCCCTCGGCCGCCATCTGCCGGATATTTGTAGAAGAAACCTCAATCATTTTGCCTTTGGCAAAACAAATGGTTGCCCCCTGCTTTGTTAAATCTTGTGCAACCACCTGTACGGCTTCCTCGTCTGCTCTTTGCCTACTTTGTGCAACAAGCACCACATTGTGCAAAAGCCATTCCCACTTATGCCAAGCCGTAAAGGTAAGCAACATATCGCTGCCGATGCACAAAAAAATAACGGCACCGGGATATTGGATTTGCAAAAACTCTACCGTATTAGAAGTATAGCTTTTGCCCTCACGGTGCAGCTCTAGGCTACTTACCTGCAAATTGCCAAACAAAGGCATAAAGCACTGGCACATTTGCAAGCGCAGCTCTCCGGGTGTGGCGCTGGCCTGCTTATGGGGCGGTATACCGGCCGGCATTACCACAACCTTATCGGGCAAAACCGTATCGATTGCATTTTGCAGGATACGCAAATGCCCTATATGCGGCGGGTCGAAGGTACCGCCAAACAGCAGCAGTTTCACTTAAATACCTCTGCAAACTGTGTTTCTTTCTTTTTGCGGAACAGTACCAGTGTAGAGCCAATAACCTGTACCACCTCGGCACCGGTTGCTGCCGCCAGCGCCTCGGCGGCCTCACGGGCGGTTTCGGGGCTGGTTTCGAGCGCTCTTATTTTTATAAGCTCTCTTTTGGCAAGGCAGGTGTCGGTTGCTTTTACCAATTCTTCTTCAACGCCGTCTTTCCCTACCTGAAAAACAGGAGAAAGGCCATTGGCCAGGCGGCGCAAAGCTGCCCGTTGTTTACTTGTAAGCATAAATTTTACTCCCAATAAGGTTGATTCATTATACGCGCTAATTGTTACAAATCTGTTTCTAAACCATATTTTTTTGCAAAAGAAAATCTGGCAGAGCCTTTTCCAACTGGCGCAAGGCCACCGCACGGTGGCTGATAGCGTCTTTTTCTTCTGCCGTGCGTTCTGCAAAACTTTTTTCTCCTACATAAAAAAGGCAATCGTACCCAAACCCATTGTCGCCTTTTTCTTCAAATCCAATTTGCCCTTCGCAAGTTCCATTCACTTCCAGCAATGCGCCGTTTGGCAGCACCAGCGCAATGGCGCTTACAAAGCGGCCTGCACGCTGCCCCTGCGGCACATTTTGCAGTGCCTGCAAAAGTTGTTTGCGGTTGGCCGCGTCGTCGTGTCCCTCGCCCGCATACCGGGCCGAGTATACGCCCGGCACGCCATCCAGCGCATCTACCTCTAGGCCAGAATCATCTGCGATGGTGGGACGTCCGCTTATTTTGCAAACCTCGTTTGCTTTTAAAAACGCATTTTGTGCAAAAGTTTTGCCGGTTTCTTCCACATCAATATCAATACCGGCCTGCTGCAAAGAAACTGCTTTATGTCCCATTTTTTGTAAAATGCGCTGCATCTCTTGCAGTTTATGCGCATTGTTTGTAGCCACCAAAAACTCCATACCCGCTCCTGTTTATTATTGCGCCGCACAAAGGTTTGCCCCGCGGCAGCATTTTATTTTACACCCTGTTTTCTTTATTCTTCCTGTAAAAACAGCGCGTCTACAAATTCATCCGGATTAAAGGCCATCAAATCATCTATCCCCTCGCCCACGCCCACAAAGCGCACGGGCAAGCCCAGCTTTGCTTTTATGCTTATAACAGCGCCGCCTTTTGCGGTGCCGTCCAGCTTGGTAAGGATGATACCGGTGGCCCCGGCTGCGCTGGAAAATTCTTTTGCCTGGCTGATGGCATTTTGCCCCGTTACCGAATCTAAAACAAGGAGTGTTTCTAACTTGGCATTGGGGTTGGCCTTGTTGGCCACCCGAGAAATTTTAGAAAGTTCTTCCATCAGGTTCTTTTTATTGTGTAGGCGTCCTGCGGTATCGCAAAGTACAATGTCATATTCTTTTGCCGTGGCGCTTTGCACTGCGTCAAATATAACGGCAGCGGGGTCTGCGCCATCTTGATGATGCACAATGGGCACACCTGCACGCTTAGCCCAAACTTCCAATTGCTCGGCAGCAGCAGCGCGGAACGTATCGCCCGCTGCCAGCATTACCTTTTTGCCTTCTTCTGTATACAGGTGAGCCAGCTTTGCAATAGAGGTTGTTTTGCCCACACCATTTACGCCTATTACCAAAATAACGGTGGGATGCCCCTCCAAATCCATATCTGTTTCGGGCTTTAGCATTTCGCGAATGATTTCTTTCAGAGCCTCCAAAGCATCTGCCCCGGTTTTAAGGTAATTGTCGCGTACCTTTATTTTTAATTCTTCTACCAAAGCCATTGCAACATCTGCGCCGGTATCGGCCAAAATAAGTTGTTCTTCCAGGTCATCGTACAATTCAGGAGTGATTTCACCCGCATTTACCATTTGGCTGATGGTTCCAAAAATGGTATCTCTGGTTTTTTTCAGCCCTTCCCCAAGTTTTTCAAAAAAGCCCATGACCGTCTCCTTTTCGCTTTCCTCTATTTTGGCCCGCACAAATATCTACATACATTGTAAACGAATGAAAAGCCCTTTTCATTACATTTATTTATTGCACAAGGGTTGCATCAACATCGGCCACATTTAACCGAAGAAGTTTTGAAACACCATCTTCCTGCATTGTAACACCATACAAAACATCGGCTTCTTCCATACTGCCGCGGCGATGTGTGATAACAATAAACTGCGTTTTCATCGATATTCTACGCAGGTACACCGCAAACCGAACTACGTTTACCTCGTCTAAGGCGGCTTCAATTTCGTCCAGCACACAAAACGGAGCTGGGTTTACCGCCAAAATGGCAAAGTAAATACAGATGGCGATCAGCGCCTGCTCCCCACCCGAAAGCGCGGTAAGGTCGCGGATGATTTTGCCGGGAGGCTCTACCCCAATTTCGATGCCCGACTCAAGCAGATTTTCGGGATCCGACAAACTCAGCTCGGCACGGCCCCCGCCAAACAACTCTACAAATATGCGCCCAAAGTGGGTATTAATTTGCGCAAAGTTGGTGGCAAAAATGGCTGTCATCTCGGCAGAAAGCTCGGCAATCATCTTTTCTAGTTCGGCCTTGCTTGCCTCTACATCTCCCACCTGCTTTTTAAGGAAGGTATAGCGCTCGTTTACTTCTTCGTATTCTTCTACCGCGCCTACATTTACATTGCCAAGTGCACGTATTTTGCCGCGCAGTTCTCCCACACGGCGGCGCAGCTCTGTAACCGAGGTAAACTCTACACACAGCGCCTCTGCATCACCCGGGGTAAGTTCGTACTCGTCCCACATCTGGGCTATGGTGCCGTTGTATTTGTTTTCCAGGCTGGTTTTTTGTTCGTCCAAACGCGCCACTTCGCGGCCCAGCTCTTCACGCTCTGCCGTAAAGGCACGCTCTTGGGTGGTTTTCCCGGCAATTTTGGCTTCTTTTTCCATACGAGAAGCAGAAAGAGCTTTTATTTCATCTTCTTTGGCCACAATTTGACCGCGCTTATCGCCCGCTTCTACATCTACTTCTTCTATTTTATGCAGGTTCTCCTGGTTTCTTTGCTCTATTTCAGAAATACTTTTAAGCAGCTCTTCCTGCCGGGACAGCCCTTCGCCCGTGCGGGCGCGCAAAGACTGGGCGCTGCGGTTGCTTTCCTCTATATCCCTTTCGTAGCCCAGTGCCTCAAGGCGTAGTTGTTCTAACTGAGTTGCCAGTTGCTCACGCAGGGTTAAAAAGCCATCTCCCTCGCCCACAAGGCTTTCAAGCTCTACAGAAAGTATTTCGATTTCTGCATTTAAAGTTTGTTGCTCTTTTTTTGCATTGTCGCGTTTTTCTTCCGATTGTTTTTGCTCTTGCAGCAACTGGGCACAGGCAGTTTCAGCCTCTTGCAAGGCATTGCGGCGTGCTTGAACCGATTGGTTTAAGCGAGACATCTCTGCATCACAGCGGATTTTATCGCCGCCCGCAGTGATAATTTCACTGTCAGTGGCGATCATCTCAGCATTTAAAACATCCACTTCGGCCTTAACACGATCTGTTTCATCGGCCGCTTTTTGCATTTTTTCTTTTAATTGCTGCATTTTGCCAGAGAGTTCTTCCATCTCTTGCTTGCGGCTAAATAAACCGGCAGAACGAGAAACAGAGCCGCCCGTAAAAGAACCACCCGCATTGATAACCTGCCCGTCACGCGTAACCACTCTGTTGCGATAATTTAAAGTGCGCGCAACATGAGAGGCCGAATGTATGTCCTCTACCACCACAATACGGGCAAGCAGACTTGATACAATGTTTTCGAACTTGGGGTCAAACCGCACAAGAGTTTGCGCACTGATAGCCCCCGCAGGAAGGTTGGCATCTAAACGCTGCGGTCTTACGGTATCCAGCGGCAAAAAGGTTGCACGCCCCGCATTGTTGTCTTTTAGGTAGGCCATTGCTGCTTTGGCGGCTGCTTCGCCATCTACCACAATGTTTTGCAGGCTGTAGCCCAGCGCAGTTTCTATGGCTACTTCGTATCCATTTTTAACAGAAAGCAAAGAGGACACCGGCCCTAAAATACCACGCAAACGCCCCCCGCGCCCCGCTTTTACCACACTTTTAACGCTGGACTGGAAGCCATCGAGATTGCTTTCCAACTCCCGCAGCATGGCAAGGCGCTGCTCGGCTGTTTCCAGTTCCCGCGCTGCGCCACGCTCTGCCACATCAGCTGCATTGAGGGCATCGGTACGGTTTTTTTGTTTTAGCGCAAGACCCGCGCGGATATTGTTGAGTTTCTCTAATGTTTCTTCGGTATGAGTAAGCAATACCTCTGTATCTGCCTTTTCTTGCAGCAGCTTTTCCAGTTCGGCATTGCTTTCGGCCGCTTCTTGTTGTTCGTCGGCCAGGCGTGCCACTGCGGCCAGCCCTGCCGATTCGGCCCCAGCTTCTTCTACACGCAGGGCGGTGATGCGACTGGTGTACTCGGCCAAATCAGCCTGTATTTTACCCTTGCGTTCACCACTGGCAAGGTTTGCCGCCTGCATATCTGCTAGGCGTTTTTCCAATGCGGCAATTTTATCCCGCACAGCCACCAGCAGCTCGGTTGCTTTTTGGCCTGCTTCTTCCAGTGTCGCAATTTCTTTAGATATATTTTCGGCTTGCAGGCCACTTTGCTCTATCTCTTTTTGCAGGGATGCAATTGAGGCTTCGTTATGCTCTATATCGTTGCGCAATACAGCCACACGCGCATCGCGGCCGGCAAGTTCTTCTTGCAGGGCGCGAATGTCTGTATTGGCACGTTCAATTTCTACTATAATGCGTTCTATTTGCGCACGCACATCCTGCGTTTCGGCAAACAGGGCATCAATTTCTTCGCCTTTACGTTCGTAATCAGCCTGCGCAACCTCTATTTTACGCTGCTGTGTACGCAGGGTATCGCGCGTATCATTTATGGTATCTACCCACAGGGTAATTTCAAGGCTTTTGCGCTCGGCAGAAAGTTCTAAAAACTTTTTGGCCTTTGCGCTTTCTTTTTCCAGCGGGCCAACGCGGCTTTCAAGTTCGGCTAAAATATCACGCAGGCGCACCAAGTTATCCTCTGCCGATGACAAACGGCGTTCGGCCTCATTTTTGCGGTACCTGTAGCGGGCAATACCACTGGCCTCTTCAAAAATTTCGCGCCGCTCAGAGCTTTTGGCACGCATAATTTCGGCAATACGCCCCTGCCCTATAATAGAGTAACCGTCGCGTCCAAGGCCGGTATCCAGCAAAAGCTCGTACACGTCTTTAAGGCGAACGCTTTGCCCGTTCACCGAATACTCCGATTCTCCGCTACGGTAGTATTTACGCCCTATGGTAACTTCGTCGGCCTCTACATCCAGCCGACGGTCGGAGTTATCTAAAATAAGGTGAACCGCAGCAAAACCCATCGCACCACGGCGCTGGGTTCCACCAAAAATTACGTTTTCCATTTTGCCGCCGCCACGCAGCTGTTTTACGCTTGTTTCGCCCATAACCCACCGAATGGCGTCGGAAATATTGCTTTTTCCGCTTCCGTTGGGTCCTACCACCGCAGTAATGCCTTTATCAAAAGATATACGGGTGCGATCGGGAAAAGATTTGAAGCCCTGTATTTCCAGTGCTTTAAGAAACACAAAAGGCCCCCTTCCGTATAGATTATTGTTGGTGAACTTACTGTTCTTGTTCTAGCCCCATTAGCACCAATGCCTGACGGGCCGCCTGTTGTTCTGCCGCTTTTTTACTATGCCCCTGCCCCACACCAATGCAGTTGGAGTTAAGGTGCACTTCTACTGTAAATTTTTTATCGTGGTCGGGGCCTTCTTCGCCCGCAACCACATAACGCAAGCGCTCTTCAGGGTTTTGCTGCACAACCTCTTGCAGGCGGGTTTTATAATCCTCGCCCGTAGGGGCTGCCGCTTGCACAAAAGGCAACACAAAGCCCCTTGCAATCTCAATGCCACCATCTAAATACAGGGCGGCAATTAAGGCTTCAAACGCATCACTTAAAAGGCTGTCGCGCTCACGTCCGCCGCCGCGTTCTTCCCCTTTGCCCAAAAGCAGATAATTGCCCAGTTCAATTTGTCTTGCAAAGCCCGCAAGGGCGGGCTCGCACACAAGGCTGGCACGGGTACGGGTAAGTTCCCCTTCGGGAAGATGACGCCGATGGTGAAATAAACTGTCTGCCACCACAAGCGAAAGAACCGAATCGCCCAAAAACTCTAACCGTTCGTTGCTTTCCATTGGGGTACGAGATTCGTTTGCATAAGAGGTATGGGTAAGCGCTGTTTGCAATAAGCCGGTGTTTTTAAATGTATACCCAATGGTTTTTTCCAGGGGTGTCATTCTGCATCCGCCTCCGCCTTATGCGCAAGCATCCATTTTTCTATAGAGCCGCACACGTCCTTTTCGGCGCAGGTTTTGGCCTGCCGAATGGCATTTTTGATGGCCTTTGCGTTAGAGGAGCCATGTGCTTTAATAACAGGCTTTTTAATGCCCAATAGGGGCGCACCGCCGTACTCGGTATAATCAAAGCTCTTTTTAAAATCGGCAAGGCCGCTTTTTATAAGCAGAGCCGCAACTTTTGTTTTAAGGCTTTTCATAAACATGCCTTTAATCATGCCGGAGAACATTTTTGCAACGCCCTCGGTAAGTTTTAAAATTACGTTGCCCGTAAAACCATCGCAAACAACAACATCACATTTGCCGCTGGGGATATCGCGCGGCTCGATATTACCTGTAAAATTAAGGCCGCTGTTTTGCAATAAGGGGTAAGCTTGCAATTGCAGCTCGGTTCCTTTTGTTTCTTCGGTACCATTGTTTACAAGGCCCACGGTGGGTTCTTCTATGCCCATTACGTTGTTTTGGTAAGCGGAGCCCATGGCGGCAAACTGCACCAGCATTTCGGGACGGCACTCTACATTGGCGCCGCAATCTATTAACAGCCAGGGCTTTGTACCACCCGGCATAACGGTGCCTATGGCGGCCCTTTTAACGCCCTTGATGCGTTTTACCAGCATGGTAGCCCCTACCAAAAGCGCCCCGGTAGAACCTGCCGAAACCAACGCTTCCCCATCTCCCGCGGCCAGTGCCTTTAAAGAAATAGCAAGGCTGGACTCTGGTTTTTTTCGCAAAACATCGGTGGAATCATCCTCCATAGAAATTACATCTGCGGCATGGCGTATTTCGATCCCCGAAAGAGAGATGTTTTTTTCTTGTGCGGCACTGCGCAGTTTTGGCTCGTCACCAACGGCAATCACTTCTACCCCAAGCTCCTTAACGGCGGCAGCAGCCCCCTCTAGCGGGGCAAACGGGGCGTTGTCTCCGCCCATTGCATCTATGATTATTTTCATCCTGTCTCCTCCTTTGTACAGACCATCTGTATAAACAATTAATTCTACCATATTCTGTTATAAATTGGGCAAACTTATTTTAATTTTTACAAAGCGCCGTTCCACAATGCAAGGCTTTGCAGGGCGCGGTTTGCAAGTGCCTCGTAACGCAGGCGTTTATCCCGTATGGTTTCTTCCAGCGGGGGCAACACACCCATGTTGGCACCCATAGGCTGAAAGTCTTTATTGGGGGTGGTAATATACCTTACCAGTGCACCACACATGCTTTGTATTGGTGGTGCGGGCGGCAACTGCTTATTTTGCAGCAGAGCCATTGCAGTGCGCGCCGCCAGCAGGCCGCTGGCCGCACTTTCCATATAGCCCTCAAACCCTGTAATTTGCCCCGCAAAAATAATATTGGGATGTTCTTTTAACTGCAATGTCTCATCCAGCACTTTGGGGCTGTTTAAAAATGTATTGCGATGCATTACCCCGTAACGGGCAAACTCTGCGTTTTCAAGCCCCGGTATCATGCCAAAAACACGCTTCTGCTCGCCAAAGCGCAGGTTGGTTTGAAAGCCCACCAAATTGTACAGTGTACCTTCGGCATCCTCTCGGCGCAGCTGCACGTTGGCCCAGGGGCGATGGCCTGTTTTGGGGTTGCGCAGCCCCACCGGACGCAAAGGGCCGTAGCGCATAGTATCGGGCCCTCGGCGCGCCATAACCTCTACCGGCATGCAGCCCTCGTACACCGTAATATTGCCGTCAAACTCGTGCGTGGGGGCTTGTTCAGCCTCAATTAACTGGGCATAAAACGCCTCGTATTCTTCTTTATTAAAAGGGCAGTTTAAATAATCGCTGTCTCCTCTATCGTAACGCGAGGCCGCAAACACCTTTTCAAAATCCAAAGAATCGGCCGTTACAATGGGGGCGGCTGCATCGTAAAAAGAGAGCTGTTCTCCCCCCGCAAGGCGGGCAATTTCCTCTGCCAAGGTACCCTCTGTAAGGGGGCCGCTTGCCACAATTATAGGTACATTTTGCGGCAGCGGGCCTGTAAATTCTTCCCGCACAAGATGTATACCGGGTGTTTGCTGCACCATTTGGGTTACCAGTTCGCCAAACTCATCCCTGTTTACCGCCAATGCGCCACCCGCAGGCACCCTGCACTGCTCTGCCAAGGGCAGCAAGCTGCTGCCCAGTTCTTTCATTTCGGCTTTTAAAAGGCCGCCTGCACTTGCCAAACGCTCGGCTTTAAAAGAGTTTGAACAAACAAGCTCGGCTAAATTGCCGCTTTTGTGTGCGGCAGAATACCGCACGGGCTTTTGCTCATACAGGGTAACATTTATCCCTTTTTGGGCAAGCCAAAGGGCGGCCTCGCATCCCGCCAGGCCGCCTCCTATTACAATTATATCTTTATCGCTCATGGATTTAATGGCCTTTCGTATCCGCAACCCTCTTTTAAACAGCGCAACACGCCATTTTTGCCACCCTTTTTAAACAGGGTAGATTTGCACTGTGGGCAAACCTCGTCTGTAGGCTCGTCCCACGTCATAAAATCGCAGGCAGGGTAATTGGCACAGCCATAATATACACGCCCTTTTTTAGAACTGCGAACCAGAATATCGCCGCCGTCTTTGGGGCACTTACCCGCCGCTTTGTTTACAATTTTTTGCGTATTGCGGCACTCCGGGAAGCCGGGGCAAGCCAAAAACTTACCATAACGGCCTGTTTTAATTACCATGTTTCGACCACACAGCTCACAAATGATATCGGTTTCCTCTTCGGGTACCTTTACCTTTTTGCCTTCCATGTTTTTTTCGGCCTGCTCAAGGCTTTTTTCAAACGGCTTATAAAAATCATCTACCGTTTTGGCCCAATCGGCCTTGCCTTCTTCTACTTGGTCTAGGTTTTTTTCCATCTGAGCCGAAAATTTAACATCTACGACACCCGGAAACTCCTGCTCCAGCAAATCGGTAACAACCTTGCCAAGTGCGGTGGGCAGCAGCTTACGCTGTTCTCTTTCTACATAGCCCCTGTCCACAACCGTGGTGATGATGGGTGCATAGGTAGAGGGGCGTCCAATGCCATTTTCTTCCAGCGCCTTAATAAGGGCGGCCTCTGTATAGCGAGGGGGCGGCTGGGTAAACTTTTGTTCTGCCTTTAGTTCTTCCAAATCCAGTGCCATTCCCTCCGAAAGGGGTGGAAGCGCTGTTTCTTTCTTTTCTTTTTCGTCACTGGCTTCTTCATACAGGGCTGTAAAGCCATCGAAGGTAACCACAAATCCACTGGCGCGGAAAAGATAATCGCCTGCGGCAATATCAGCCGAAACGGTATCCATTTTACAGTCACTCATTTGGCTTGCAGTAAAACGACTCCAAATTAGCCGGTACAGCTTTGCCACATCACCCGTAAGGCTTTTTTCGGCTTCCTCTGGCGTAAGCAGCGGATCTGTGGGGCGAATTGCTTCGTGAGCGTCCTGCGCGGCGGTAGCGCTTTTGCGCTTATACACACGCGGTTTTCCGTAAACATATTTTTCTCCATAGGTGCCCACAATAAACTCTTTGGCCCCGGCTATTGCTTCGTCCGAAAGACGCAAAGAATCGGTACGCATATAGGTGATAAGACCGGTGGTACCGCGTCCCTCAATCTCTACACCTTCGTACAGCATTTGGGCGGCCCGCATGGTACGGGTTGCCGTAAAGCCAAAACGGCGGCTGGCCTCCTGCTGGAGGGTAGAGGTAATAAAAGGAGGCGCAGGTGTTTTTTTACGTGTGCCTTTTGTAAGGGATTTTACGGTATAGGGCTTGCCCTCTAAAGACGAAGTGATAGCACCAGCCTGCTCTGCCGTGGTTACTTCCAGCTTATTGCCGGCGGCATCTGCAAACAAACGGGCAGAAAACTGCTTTTTGCCCGCATTTAACAAGGCATCAATGTTCCAGTATTCATCCGGAACAAATGCCTCTATTTCACGCTCGCGGTCTACAATTAGGCGTACAGCAACACTTTGCACACGCCCGGCCGAAAGGCCACGGCGAACCTTTTTCCATAAAAAGGGGCTTAGCTTGTAACCCACCAAACGGTCCAACACACGGCGGGCCTGCTGGGCGTCCACAAGGCTTATATCAATACTGCGGGCGTTTTCCATCCCCTCGGTAATTCCTTTTTTGGTAATTTCGCCAAAGGTTACCCGGTTGGTTTTGCTGGTATCCAAATTAAGCAAATGTGCCAAATGCCAGCTAATAGCCTCTCCCTCGCGGTCAGGGTCAGTTGCCAGCAGCACATCGTCACTTTCGGACGCTTTAGATTTTAATTCTCTTATTAGCTTTTGTTTTCCCTCAATATTTACATAGGTGGGGGCATACTCGTGTTCTACATCAATGCCCAGCACCTTTTGCGGAAGGTCTCGGATATGCCCCATAGAGGCAGTAACCTCATACCCGCTTCCCAGATATTTACGGATCGTCTTCGCTTTAGAGGGCGATTCTACGATAACCAAAGTTGACATGTTTCACCTCATCAGTGATTTATGGTAAACCGACGGCCGGGCAGTTGCAGTGCCAAGCCGGCAATTTCTAATTCGGACAGGGCGGCAAGTGCTGCCCCGGGCGCCAAAAGGCTGGCGCGGCAAAGGTCATCCAGCCCTTGCGGATTTATACCAAGCACTTTTTGCACTATTTGTGCGTCCCTGCTTATTGGTATATCCTCTGGCTGCTGCCTTTGCTGCCATGGTTCCGCCCTGTTTATGGGCGGCTTTTTTATTATATTATTATCAGCCGGGGGCGTTTCCTCACTATTTTGCGGGTTGTCCCTTTGCGCAGAGGGCGCTTCGCCAAAATCCATTTGGTGAAAATTCTGCGCTTTTTGCGGTTCTTCCGGCTGGAGCTCGTTATTTTGATATATGCTTAAAACATCAAATGCGCTGGCAGCTACATAGGCCCCCTCGCGCAGCATGGTGTTTGTCCCGGCAGAAAGTTCTGACAAAATGCTGCCCGGAACCGCAAAAACATCGCGGTCAAAATCTTGCGCAAAAGTAACGGTATGCATGGTGCCGCTGCGCGGGCGCGCCTCTACCACAACAAGCGCCTGAGAAAAGGCCGCTATTAACCGGTTGCGATGCAAAAAATACCGTTTTTCCACCCCGGTATTGGGCGGATACTCACTGATTACAGCGCCTTCGTTTTCTATTTGCAGCATCAACCTGCGGTTTGCAGCAGGATAACACATGTTATGCCCAAACGCAATACATGCAATGGTGGCACCCTGTACCAACAGCGCTGCTTTGTGGGCTTCGGCGTCCAGCCCGGCGGCAAGGCCGCTTACCACCGCTGCGCCGCCCTCTGCTATGCCGGTGCCCAGTGCTCGCATTGCCTCTACCCCATAAGCCGAGGGCCTGCGGGCGCCAATCATGCCTATACAGATATGGCTGTTCATTAAAGCTGCATTGCCCTTAACATACAACACCGGCGGCATACTGGCAATGTTTTTTAACAGATGGGGATAAGCGTCGTCCTCTGGGGTTATTATTTGTATCCCCTGTTTTTCTGTCTGCGCACGCATCTGCACAAAGTCCTGCGGCTTTGTTTGTAGCAAGCGCTGCTCCTGTGCTTTTGTTAAAATGCCGCTTCCGTACAGCGCAGGCAGCTCGGCATACAATTGTACACCGGCGGCCGAAAGGTTTTGCATAACCTCGGCACTGTTTAATGCGCCGGGGCCAAGGCCCTGTGCCAGCCAAATCCAAGTTTCTGTGCGCATGCCATCCCCCCCGTATACGGCTACTGCCCGCCTGCAGAAAAATGATACATCATAACCGCTGCGGCCGCCGCAGCATTTAAACTATCCATACCGCTGTGCATGGGGATATACACCCTTTGGTGCGCCGCATGCAACGCCGCATTGCTAAGGCCTGCACCCTCGTTGCCAATAAGCAGCGCATATGGCCCTTTGGCTTGTATGGCAGACAACGGCTGGCCCCCCTGTAATGCCGCCGCAAATAAGGTGCCACCGCATTGCTGTAAGGATAAAAGCACCTCCTGTAGCTCAGCATTTACCGCCACCGGCAAACGGCCTGCCGCCCCCATAGCAGCGCGAAGCGCGCGGGGCGCAAATGGGTCGGCACAGCCGGGCAAAAGCACCGCGCCGCCCAGCCCAAAAGCCGCCGCACTACGCAGCATAGCGCCTATATTGGTAGGGTCCTGCACGGCCTCGCACACTATAACACCCTTTTTATAATCCAGTTGTTCTGCCTGGGTGCCGGGCATACTAAAAAGGCAGTAAAGCCCCTGCGGTGTTTTTGTTTGCGCCAGCTTATCATCTACCGGGTCGTTAATAAGATATGAATTTTCGCAAAGATGCTCTACCTGAGGGTACTCTTTTAAAACCCTCTGTGTATAGAACGCCGCACAAACCGTAAGTGTTGCAGCCAAATCCGAACAAAGGCGTATTCCCTCTGCAAAAATTACATTTTCTTCAAGCCTAAAAGAGCCTGTAGAAGCAA
Source organism: Oscillospiraceae bacterium (assembly GCA_047972265.1). Lineage (GTDB taxonomy): Bacteria > Bacillota > Clostridia > Oscillospirales > Ruminococcaceae > JAAYCI01. The sequence goes on from JBKEAM010000134.1 coordinate 34,281, forward strand.
GGCGGCAGGCATAACGCACCTGTTCATTATCACGGCTGGAAATACGTTGCATCGGCATGCTCCTTTATGGTAAATAGCCCCAGCAAACAAATGCGGGGGCTAAGCCCTGTACACTTAAACTGGATATGCAAAAAATGACTGCCATGTTTTGCCCAAACAAAAAATACAACGACTGTGTGCCATATGATTATTTTATTGCGACTTATAATAAAAATTATAAACCCACATATACAACACGACGCCCACACACGTACGTGCGCGGGCGTTGCTGGCAATTAATTGGCCTTTTTGGCGGTTTCGATAAGAGCGCTGAAACTCTTGGGATCGTGGATGGCCATCTCGCTCAGCATCTTGCGGTTCAGCTCGATGCCGGATTTCTTCAGCCCATTCATAAAGCTGGAGTAGTTAATGCCTTCGGCGCGGCAGGCCGCATTGATACGGGTAATCCACAGGCTACGGAAGTCACGCTTTTTCAGCTTACGGCCTACAAAAGCGTAGTTACCGCTCTTCATTACCTGCTGTTTAGCCATTTTAAAATGGGTGGATTTGCTGCCATAGTACCCTTTAGCCAACTTAAGGGTTTTTTTCCTTCTTTTGCGCGTCATCATAGCGCCTTTAATACGAGCCATATTCCAAAACTCCTTCGATTCGTTTTAATAGCCTCTTTTTGCTTTTTGCAAAACAGGCGCTTACGCGTAAGGCAGCATCTCTTTTACTGCGGCCTCGTTGGTTTTATCGGCATAGGCCGATTTACGGAAACCGCGTTTAAGTTTGCGGTCTTTTTTGGTAAGGATGTGGCTGCGGTATGCGCTTCCACGTTTTACCCTTCCGGATTTGGTTAATTTGAAGCGCTTTTTTGCGCCCGAATGGCTTTTCAGCTTCGGCATGTGAATACTCCTCCTGTTATACGGTCTATTCCGAGATTTGAGCCTACGCCTTTTCGGCAGGTTCTGCCTGCGGCTTTGGCTTTTTCTCTTCTTTTTGTCCGCTTTTGGCTGCTTCTTTTGACTGCAACGGTGCTAAAAACATCAGCATGCTACGGCCTTCCAGCTTGGGCGGTTTTTCAACGGTGGATACTTCGGACAGTGCTTCGGCAAAGCGACGCTGCACTTCCAGGCCAATTTGGGGATGGGCCATTTCTCTGCCGCGAAAACGGATAGAAGCTTTTACCTTGTCTCCGTTTTTCAAAAACTTTGCAGCGTGTGAAAGTTTGGTATTAAAATCGTTTGTATCAATTTTGAGAGAAAGGCGGATTTCTTTAATTTCTACAACCTTTTGGTTTTTCCGCGCTTCTTTTTCTTTTTTCTGCAGCTCAAAACGGTACTTACCGTAATCCAATACCTTTACCACGGGTGGAACGGCCTGTGGCGCAATTTTTACCAAATCAAGATTTTGCTCTTCGGCAAGGCGCAAAGCGTCCCGCGTTTGCATTACTCCCATTTGGCTTCCGTCGGAATTGATGACCCGAACTTCCTTATCGCGGATGTCGTTATTGATCTCCATTTCCTTTTTGTTGCCGCTTGCTATGAGAAAACACCTCCTGCTATGTGGATATACTATACATTTATACAAGCCGGATTGCCTGTACAAAAAAAGCATGGTCAAACATTTGACCATGCCAATACCCATAAATAAACCCTTACTAAAGGTTTTTTAAGATATAGACCCGGCACTAAAAGCACCAAGGTGAGCATGGCAAATGCCAAAACTACTTTATTTACCTAAAACAGAATACCATGCGCGGAGTACTTTGTCAATACACGGCGGTGGCATTGCTGCAAATTATAATGACACATTTGCGCTTGCCTGTCAACACGGTTTTACAGGGGAACATCAATCTCTTGCGAAAGGTCAAACGACCATATTGTCAGGCGTGTAACGGGCTTGCCAAGGCGTTTGGCCACCGCGCGCGCATATATGCGCAGTTGTAAACCATACCTTTTAATAAGGTCTTGCGCTGTTTTGCGCCTGTCGGTTTTATAGTCTACAATTTCCACACTGTCCTCAAACACCAAAACGGCGTCAGCAATGCCCTGCACCAGTACCGGCGCACCGGTGTATTCTTCCGGTAACTCTGCCAATATTTCGCTTGCGGGCAAAGAGGTAATGAACGCATACTCGCGCAACAATTGCCCCTTTTGTATGCGCTGCATAAGCGAAGAATTTAAAAACGCCGCAATGCCGCTTCTATCAAGGGTATCTGCCTGCAACTGCTCTAAATGGCCATGCTGTACCAATTGTGCAATTTCGCTCTCCAACCCCGCTGCCGCCCGCCCATAATCGGCAAACTGTAAAAAGGCGTGCTGCACCGTACCACGCTCGGCGGCGGTAAGCCCGCTTTGGTACATAAACGCCGGGCGTTTGCGCAACGATTCTTCGTGTGGTTTTGCCAGTGCCGAAACCGTAACCTTTACCGGCACTTTTGCCAGCGCCAGCCGGGGCATGGGTGTGTGGAAAAGCTGCAAAAGCTGCTCTACCTCTTGTGGTTGTGGCTGGGCAGTAAGTGCAAACTCCTGTGTTTGCACCTGCGGGATACTTTGCGCTTCTTCTATAAAAAACCGCATGCTTCCCTCCGCCGGGTATATAGGCTGGGTAGCCGCCAAAGCCGCTTTGCGCAGTTCTTCTGCATTGGGGTGGCTAAGCAGAGCAGATACCGTCCACTGGGCAAAACTGCGCTGCCGAGAAAGCAAAAAGGCCTCCGGCCTGCCGTCTACCAGCTCTGCCGCTTGGGCGGAAATAAACTTGGCGGCATCCGGCACCGCACAAAACAGCAAGAGCCTGTCTTTTGCGCGGGTAAGCGCCACGTACAAAACCCGCATTTCCTCGCTGATGGATTCACGCTCGGTTCGCCTGCGGATGGCAAGCGCCGGAGCGGTTGCAAACAAGCTGTTGCCGCTGCGCAGGGCAATGCCTACACCAAGGCCGGTGTGCAGCTGCACACGCGCGTTTAAATCGCTTGTATTAAATTTTCTGGCTGTATCGGCCAAAATACAAACCGGAAACTCCAGCCCTTTGCTGCGGTGGATGGTCATAATAGAAACATGCCCCGGTATGGCGGTTGCACTGGTAGAGGCAGGCCCCCGCGCGTGCTGCAAAACACGCACAAAAGAAGCCAGCGAGCCTCTGCCTGATGCCGCTGTATCTGCCACCCAGCTAATAAACCGAAGCAGATTTTGCCTGCGCGCCGCGCCGCCCTCCATAGCTGCAACGGCAGAAAGATAACCCGTGCGGTCTAACAGTTCTTCGCACACGCGGCCCACCGGAGCTTGGCCAGCCAATGCCCTGTAATAGGATAATTGACTTAAAAAGTTTTGCGCCTTGGGCAGTTTGCTGCCCAGCAGCGCGGCATACAGGGTGGTGTTTTTGTTGTTTACCCGCAGGCCGGTGGCTTCGTCTGGAGTAAAATGAAACAATGGCCCTACAAGTGCCGCCGCCAAAGAGACTTCGTCGCCCGGATTATCGATGGCGCGCAGGGCGGCTACCACCGGCAAAACCTCGGGAGTTTCCAGCAGGCTTTCGCTGTTATCGGCCGCTACTGGTATGCCTTTTTCCTGCAAGGCTGCCACATACTCGGGCATGCGGGCGCGGGCGCGCAGCAAAACGCAAAAATCTCCATAGCCGCAGGAACGTGTAAAATCCCCTTCTCGCACCTGATAGCCACTGTGCACCATCTGCAAAATTCTATCTGCCAAGGCGGCGGCATCCCCTACGCCGTCTTCATCCTGCAATATATGCAGTTCCAGCCCGGTTTCATCACCGCCGGGCGCGCCTTGCAGCAGTTTTTCTTCCTCGTTGTACTCTATTTCTCCAAGCTCGCCGCTCATAAGCGCATCAAAACAATAGTTTACCGCGCCTACCACGCCAAGGGAACTTCTAAAGTTATGGCCCAGTGTAATAACGGCGGGGTGTTGCCCGCTTTGCACCGGATGCCATGAGGCCTTTTTATCCAAAAAAATACCGGGATTGGCTTTTCGGAACCGATAAATGCTTTGCTTTACATCTCCCACATAAAACAGGTTGCTGACCTGTTCGTTTGCCAGCGCCTCGTACAGGGCGCTTTGCAGCTCGTTGGTATCTTGAAATTCGTCTACCATAACGGCATCAAACCGGGCGCTTACCTGCCGCGCCACCGCTGTGCGCTCCCCCTGTTCATTACACAAAAGGGAGAGCGCCAGATGCTCAAAATCGGCAAAATCAAGCACTTTTTCGTTTATTTTGGCTTCTTCGTATTTTTGGCTATACAGATTAACTGCTCTGCACAGGGCCTGTACAAGTGGGCCGGCCTCTTTTATATCCTGCACAAACTCCTGCATTGTACAGGCAAGACAGTATTTTTGCAGCTGGGCGGCAATATCTTTTGCAGTTGCGCGCAGCCCCTTTACCTGCTCTTTTATCTCGCCCTCGTAACCACGCACGGTACCAAGGCGGCCAAAAATGCAGTTTTGCAAAGCTTCTACACAATCATCCCAATTGCCATTGCTGCACGCCGCATACAGCCAGCCGGCTTGTTCTACATCTTGCAGCAGGGCGGGCAAATAAGGTTGCAGGGCCTCTTCCTCCTGCACAAGGCTTACCGCCTGGCGCAGCAACAACACCATTGCCTGTGAGCCCTGGCGGGCGTACTGCAACAGTTCTTGCGCCCAAGGGCTTTGCTCTGCATTATTTGCGTTTGCATACATATCTGCAAAACGCTGCACCTGTTTTTGAGGAAAGGGCAGTGTACGGCAAAAATCGTACAGGTTTAATATGGCTGTCGCCGCAGCGGCATCGCTGCGGGTACGCCCATACAAGGCCGCCAAGCGCGCAAAATCTTCATCTTCATACATTTCTTCCATTGTATCGTCTAGTGCAGCAGCCGACAAAGAAGCAAGCAAGGCTTCGTCCCCTACCGAAATATCAGGCGGCACATCCAGTTGTGCAAAGTGTTCTTTTACAAGCTGCTGGCAAAAAGCATCCATAGTGCCAATGGCGGCCCTGCGCAGCAAAATGCGCTGGCGGCGCAAAAAAACATTGCCGGAGGTTTTGCGGAGTTCTTGCTCTATCCGCGCGCCCAGACGGGAGCGCAGTTCTTCGGCGGCAGCGGCTGTAAAAGTAACAATTAACAGCCTGTCGGCAGGCACGGGGGCATCTTCTCTTGTCATAAGGCGCACGGCACGCTCTACCAAAACAGCTGTTTTACCGCTGCCTGCGGCGGCGCTTACCAGCAGTGAGCCGCCCTCATCCTCTATGGCTGTTTGCTGGGCTTTTGTCCACTTGTGGTTAGGCATTGTTTTCGCCTCCCTCTGTATCAAATGCATCTTCCGGCATGCGCACCGCAACCTCGTTGCGGCCGTTTTCGTGCCGGCAGGCCGCCCTGTAAGGGCAGTAATCGCAGGGGCGCTTTTTGGTGCTTACCAGCGGCAGAGCCGAAAACTGGCCTTGGTAAAGCCCCTGCACCATTTCTTCCAGCTTGCCCTCTACATGGCGGCCAAGCTGCCCCATTTTGGCAAGGCTGGAAAGCTTTTTGCCTGCGCGCACCGGTTTGCCGTCCTTATGTTTTAACGGCAAAAATACACCGGCACCCTCGGCATCCAGCGCACGCAAAACACTGGGGTCGTCCAATACAAGGCCATCCAGCTCGTACACCGGGGCCGTATCTGCCATGCGCTGCCCAGTTGTAGGGGCAGGGTCTCCCGCAAGGTACAGCACCGCCGCCGGTATGGCATTGGGGTAACGCTGCGGCGCGTTTTGGCAAAGGGTATCCATATAAATAAGCATTTGCATATTTAGCCCGCAGTACACATCGTCCAAGCTAAATTTGCGGGTACCCGTTTTATAGTCTATAACACGCAGGTATGTTTTATCGCCGCTGCGCATCACATCTACACGGTCTATTTTGCCTGTTATTTTTACAGTTTGGCCGCCCGGTGCCGTTAAACACAGCGGCTGTATCCCCTCTTCTTCTGCCAAAGAAAGCTCCAGCGCATCGGGTTCAAACCCGCTTTGTTTTGCATCGTCTCGCAAATAGCACAGCAACTGCGCCGCTCCGGTGCTCATTTGGTTTAACAAAAAGTCGGTGCGGCGGCTGGACTCGGGCAGCATTTCGGCAATAAAGCTTTCGGCATATTTGGCGGCAAGCTGGGCAAGCTGTTCGTCCTCTGCATCTTTAAAGCCTGTGCCGCACTCTTTTAATACCTTCTCTAGCAAATAGTGTATAAAAGTGCCCGATTCCATAGGAGAAAAGGTGCCTTTGCGGCGTTCTTGTACGTTTAAAATACGCTCCATATAATAGGTAAAATGACACTCATAGTACCGCTCGGCACGGGTGGCAGACAGGGTAAGTGAACTGCCCAGCACTGTATACAGGGTTTGATGGTCTTGCACCGTAAATGCGGCGCGGTTATCAACATGGTGCAGCATCTGCAAGCGCTGCACTGCATCTTCTTGTTGCGAAAGCGCGTCGTGCAGCGTGGCGGCCTCTTGCGTATCTTCTCTGTACACATAGGCCAGCCTATCAAATGCAGCACCCGGCGTTGCTGCCGCATCTTGCAAATTGGTTTGCAGGGCCGGAGGCTGCAAAACAAGCCGTATTGGCTCCAGTGCGCCGGTGGCAGACTTGGTAGTGCCCCCCATATGCGCTGGCCAGCTTAAATAAAGGCCACTGCCCGCACTGGTAAGCGCCCTGTAAAAAAACATTTCTTCTAACAGAGTACGGCTCTCAAAGTTGCCGCCCAGCTCTACCCCTTGCGCCGCCAGCTTATCTCTGTCTTCTGCCGTAAGCAGGCCGGATTCTCCCTGTTCTGCCGGAAATTCCCCCTCGCAAAGGCCCACCACAAAGCAATACTCTATTTTATCCAGGCGCATTCTGTCTGCGCTGGCAAATACCACACTCTCTTGCACCTGCGGCACCTGTCCAAAATCGGTACCACGCACCAGCAGCAAAAACAGCTCCTCGTATTCCATGGCAGATACGTTTTCTGCTCCTAAAAGCTGCGTCATCTGATCCAAAAGATCCATGGCAAGGTCCCACGCGCGGCGGGCTTCTTCTGCCATAACGCCGCCGTCCTGCGCGGCAACACCCGCTTTGTTTTGCTCGTCGTGTTTTGCCGCTTCGGCCTTATCCAACAGCAGGTACAACTGGCGAGAAAGCGCGGCGGCATCGGCTCCTTTGGCTTTTTTTACAAACCCCTCTAGCAGGGGCACAAGGGCACTGCGCGCCTTTTCCGCCATATGCAGGGCTTCGTCAGATTTTGCCGTTACCGGCTGCATCAATCCGGCCGGGTTTTTATCAAAGGGCTTTTTCCATTCGGCCGCCTTGGGCTCCCACGTAAACACATAATTTTCCAGCGCAGCCAGTTCGGCATCGGTATGCCCAAGCATACCCGTTTTTGCCATGGCAAGCATTGGCTCGCTCACCAAACCCTGCCGCAACAAGCGTAGAGCCGAAAGGATAAATACAACCGGAGCCGTATATTCGGTTGTGGCGGGAGCATCGATAAAATATGGAATGGCAAACAAGGCAAAGGCGCGGCGCACTGGCACCTCGTAATGTGCCATATTGCGACACACCAGCGCCATTTTGCTGTAAGAAACGCCCTGCCTTGCAAGGCGGTGCATTTCGGCGGCGGCGGCACGTACCTCGTCCCACTCGTCGGCATATTCTGTAAGGGTAAGTCCTGTTAAAGCATCCAAATCCTCCGGTTCTTCTTCAAACGCCAATAGGTTATTAACCGCCTGCGGCCCTTGCAAAAGCGCCGTTGTTGGCGCTTGCTTTTCTACCGGCGCTTTTACCTGCACTCCTGTTTTTTGTGCCAGCGCAACCAAGCGGGCTGCCGTTACCCTTACGGGAGAAAACACACCAAGGCCACCGTCAGTTTCATTCAGTCCATCGCAGCACAAAGACACCGCAAATATTTCGCAAAATTTAAGCACCTGTTCCAGCAACTGGTATTCGGGCGTTGTAAATCCATCAAAATGGTTTATAAAACAGGCGCGGTTTTCAAAATACACTTCGCCCGCATGTTCTGCCGCTAGGGCTAGGCGGTCTTGCTCATCCATTGCGTGTTTTTTTACCAGTTCGTCGTAAGCGGCATAAATTAGCGCCAGTTCTTCTAGGCGGGCTGTTTCTTCTTTTTGGCCCATGCCATACAAAACCTCGGGCAGGGCACCCGCGCTTTTTAATTCTGAAATTGCATCGGCACACATAGCGCAAAAAGCAGCGCGGCGGCGCTGGCGCACAAATACATGCAATGTATCGCCCAAAGAATCCATTGCGCGCCGCACATACACCATACGGCCCGCATCGGTAAGCAAATGCTTTTCATCTGCACCGGCCAGTTTTAAAATGCGCTCGGCCATTGTTCTAAAACTGGCAACCTCAACCAATGCGCTTTTTTCGTCTCCCAACAGGTTGTACACCTGTGCTTCTCTAGAAGAAGAAAATTGCTCCGGCACCAAAAAAATACTTTTTTGGCCTGCCGCCGCCCTTTGCTCCATCTGCTGTAGCAAATAGGCCGATTTGCCCGCACCTGCAACCCCCAAAACCAACTGCAGCATTTTCTTCTTCCTTTCTGGCTTTTATTATTTCTATTTTACAACAATTGCTCCGCTTCGTACATGGGTGCAAAAAACCATAAAAAAGCAGCCCTGTATAACAGGACCGCAATAATTTAAATTTATTCTTCAATCTCAAGCAAATCCCGCACCACTGCACCGGCCAACACAAGCCCTGCAGCCGCAGGCACAAAACTGATAGAACCCGGCACAATGCGCTTTGGTTTACCGGGGCGTAGTGACATAGCAACAGGCTCTGCCGGAGGCTGGTAGCGCGGCGTAAGGGCTACCTCTGTAGAATACACCGCTTTTACCCCACGTATGCCCATTTTACGCAGCTCTTTGCGCATTACCCGTGCCAAGGGGCACACGGTTGTTTTTTCTATGTTGGCCACACGAAACAGTTCTGGATGCAGCTTATTGCCCGCCCCCATAGACGTTATAACGCGAACGCCCGCCTGCCGTGCCCTACATATAATTTCTACCTTGGCCGAAACCGTATCAACAGCATCGATTACATAATCGTAAAGTTCCAGCGGATACAGGTGCGCGGTATCGGGCACATAAAAAACACGGTGCGCCTGCACATTGCAAGCCGGGTTGATTTGGGCAATACGCTGTGCCATTACCTCTACCTTTGGCATACCCACGGTAGAGTGCAATGCCACAATTTGCCGGTTGATATTAGAGGGAGCCACCACATCATCATCAAACAGGTCTATACGGCCAATACCTGCGCGCGCCAAGGCCTCGCACACAAAACCCCCAACACCGCCAACGCCAAATACCGCAACCGATTTTTGAGCCAGCAGCTCAACCCCTTCGGTGCCTATTAACATTTCCGTCCGGCCAAATTCCGGTGGATTCATTTAACATCCCGCCTGCACAATTAATCTACCCTGTATACATTTGCCTCGTAGGGGCGCAAGGTGCGCGACACCGTATCGTAGTTAGAAACCACCAAGTGCTGGTTTGGCAAAATGCGGGCCGGGCGGGCCACTTCTTTTTCGGTAATGTTCATTTCTACATACCATTTTTCTCCATCATGGATGCGGAAATAGCAAAACAGTTTTTCGTTTTTAGAAAAAACAGGTTTAAAGCTGCCATACACAAGGCCCAAATTTTCGTTGCGCAAGGCAACAATCTTTTGATAATGGTTCCACACAGAGCGGGGGTCTTCCATTTGCACAGTGGCGTTTAAATATTCTACACCGTCTGTCATGCGCATCCAAGGCTGACCGCCCGAAAATCCCGCATTAAGCCCCGCCCCCCAAGGCAAAGGCGCACGACAATGGTCCGGCGCATTTTGCAGCGATTTTTTTAGCACATGTGGATCTTCTGCCTTATCCCTATGGTCCACATACATGCGGTGTGCAGCAGTGCTCTTCATTTCATCAATAGATTTAAAATGCAGGTTGGGCAGGCCCAGCTCTTCTCCCTGATAAATTACAGGGGTTCCCCGCAGGGTAAGCAGCATGGTGCCAAGCAACTTTGCCAGTATCCCCCTATAAATAGGGCTGCTGCCAAGACGGCTTACCATACGGGCAAAATCGGGACCTTCCAACGTAACGCCCAGCCAGCCAGCATCTGCATATTCTTTCATCCAATGCAAAAAATGCTCTTTTAAATAGGCAAGGGTACAACTGCCATCGCTTTGCTTTTTACCCTGCAAAGTGCGCAGATGAGAATTATCTACCACAAAACTAAGCCCATCTTTGCCCGCAGCACAAAGCTGCGTTGCGGTTTGGGTGCCCGTGCGGTGTATTTCTCCGGCCAAAAAAGCCTCGGGAAACTGCGCACTTACGGCCTCTTGCATCTCTTGTATATAGCCCGGCAAAGCAGAGCGATAATAGGTTTTTTCAAACCCGCGAATGCCCATTAAAGCGCCCATTTGCGGGCTGGCATCCCCAAAATCAGCCTTGGCAATGGAGGCCACCGAATGCAAAACGATGCCATCGACCCCCTGATTCATCCAAAAAAGCAAACTATTTGCAATATCCGAGCGCACATCGGCACTGCCCCAGTTTAGGTCTGCACTATGCCGCCCGCCGGTACGCAAAACCCAGCACTCTGTTTCGGGCATCCAGCGCCAGGCACCTATACCGGCACCACCCCAGTTGTTGGGGGGCGCTTCTTCTTTGCCCCTCATCATAAAATACCGCTGTCCCTCGGGGCCGTCCAAGTCGTTTTGCGCCTCAACAAACCAAGGGTGCTTGTCGGAGGTAGAAAGAACATCCATACCCAGCACTACTTTTATGCCCCGGGCATGGGCCGCTTTTATAAGTTTTTGCAGTTCTTTCCCGTTGCCAAACTCGTTATTGGGCTCTTTAAAATCAAGCGTGCCTCTTTCTCCGGTAGGGTCTGCACAAAGCAAGGCTGTAAGCCACAGGGCTGTAACGCCCAAATTTTCGAGATAAGGCAACCTTTGCACAATCCCGGCTATATCCCCCATGCCATCATGGTTTGCATCCATAAAGCTGGGCAGGTATATGCGGTATAGCACGGCCTCTTTCCACCATGCGGGTTTTGGCTGCTCGTCCTTAATAACCGGTTGGGGCAGCCCTGCCCCCTCCACCGCCTGTATCAATGCATCGGCAAAACCGCGACCTCCCAGCTTATCTAAGCGAGAAAGCGGTGTGCGCCCGGCCAAAGTGCCCGCCGGCCAATCGATATTTCTACCCTTTTTGCGCATTAATTCTTGTAAAATATCATGTCCTACCGGATGATTCCAAGCTTCACTCAACCGGCTATTGCGTGTAAGCATAATAAACGGGTTCCCTTCGTGTTTGTTTTTACAGCAGCTCTATTGTTAGGGCGGTGTCAAATGTTTTGCCCGGCTGCAACAGGGTTTGCCCTGGTTTGTTTTCAAATTCTCCATACCTTTGCGGGCCGTCCGGCAGGCCATGCCATGGCTCTATACATAAAAGCGGAAGCGTACCCACCGCAGGCGCCCATAATAAAACATAGGGAAAGCCCTCGATATATACGCGTATTGTTTCTTTGCCCGCATCCACGGGGCACAAATCTATATAGCGGGACTTTAACCCTGTAAGGCAGATACTATCCACCTCAAAAAGTGTGGGCGAAAGCTCCATGGATTTTTGATTTTCAAACAAAAGTGTTTTTTTACCGCTTACGTAGCCGTTTACCGTTTCAATCTCCATAGGAGATTCTGGCACTTCAAACACCACTTGATAGCGGGTTGTTTTGGGATGCCACCCAAAAGGCAGAGCAAACCCCGGGTGAAAACCAAGGGTAAAGGGCAAAAGCGCGTTGCCCTGATTGACAACACGCACCTGCTGCCGCAGGCTGCCGCCCGCCAATGTATACTCTACCTCCAGTGCAAACTGGTATGGATAATAGTTTTGGGTAAGGGGGCTGTTTTGCAGCCGAAAGACAAGCGCCTTTTTATCGTGCCGACTGCAGGCAAACTCGAAATTGCGCGCAAAACCATGCTGTGCCGCCGGGTAAGCCCTGCCCTGTACTTTTAATTGTTTATCCCAAACATTTCCGCAATGCGGAAACAACAAAGGAGCATGCCTGTCCCATATATCCGGGTCGGCCTGCCAAAGAATCTCTTTTTGCGTTTTTTTATTGTAGATACTGCAAATTTCAGCCCCTTTGCTTTCTACAGCAACCGAAATTTGCTCTCCATCCAAAAAATACTGCATTGCCCTCTCCTTAAAGCTACTTTCTATTCACTCTTTTTGACGCTCTAATTATTCCAAAATAGTATATCTTATAAATATGAACAAATAAACAGTATTTAAGCCCCTAAATATTACAAAAGGTTTGCACACATAGGGTTTTAAGGCATTGGATTTGCAAAAATAAATTTGCGCCGTGGCTTGCGGATGGCAAATGTTACTGGCAACTGTTTTATAAATAAAAAAGGCCCCGTCTTTATACAAAACCGGAGCCTTACATATGCTGCTGTTAGTCTTTTACCATTTTGGGCAAAGATTGCAGATACTCCGCAATAGCTTTCTCTGCCTCTGCACGTGTTTTTTTATTTACGGTACAGTAAATTTTTAGTTTAGGCTCGGTACCCGAGGGACGCATGCAAACCGAAGTACCATCCTCCAGCCAAAATTTAAGCACATTGCTGCTGGGTAAAGAACGGTCTTGCAGCGGATTATTTTCGTCCCACAAGAAATCGCGTACCCTTACAACCTTAGACCCGCAAAGCTGAGCCGGGCTTTGGCTGCGCATTGCGCGCATACGTGCCGCCATTTCTTCACTGCCGCGCGGCCCCTCAAACTGGAAGGTAAGCAGGCCGCTGAGGTAGAAGCCAAATTTATTATACAAATCTTCCATAGCATCAAACAGGGTTTGCCCGTTTGCCTTGCACTCGGCCGCAAGGTCACTTGCAATTAGGCAAGCGCCAACTGCGTCTTTATCGCGCACGTAGCTGCCTACCATGTAGCCAACGCTTTCTTCAAAACCAAAGATAAAACGGTCTCCCTCGCCGGTTTTTTCCAGCACAGCAATTTCGCCTGCAATGTGTTTAAAGCCGGTTAACACTTCGCGCATTTCTACGCCATAGTGCTCGGCCACAATACGGGCCATTTCGGAAGATACTACCGAATCTACCGCAATGGGGTTTGCGGGCATACGCCCGGTGGCAATGCGGTGACGGCAGAGATAATCTAACAGCAAAACGCCAATTTCGTTGCCGTTTAGGTGCACCGGCCCGTTGGAAGAGCTGGAAACCACACCTACACGGTCACTATCCGGGTCTGTAGCCAGCAGCATTGCCGCGTTTGTTTTTTGCAGCAGCTTTACGCCAAGCTCTAATGCCGGTTCCATCTCGGGGTTGGGGTAAGACGCCGTGGGGAAGGTGCCATCGGGCTTGGCTTGTTCTTCCACTATTTGTATATCTGTATAGCCCGCACGGTTTAGCACCGTGGTAACGGGCACAAGGCCGGTACCGTGCAAGGGGGTATAGGCAATGGTAATATCGGTAGGGGGCGCATCTACCATGCGCTGTGCCAAAACCACATTATAAAAATCTTCTTCTACCTGCTGCGAAATAACCTGCACAGCAACCTCTTTGCCCTCTTCTTCGGGCCTTTTTTGCGCAAAATAATCCACACCGTCTATCTTTGCCAAAATGGCATCGGCTACGTCTTCGCCAATTTGGCATCCATCTGCATCGTACACCTTATATCCGTTGTATTTAGAGGGGTTATGGCTGGCGGTAACCATTACACCCGCTTGGCACCCCAAACGGCGCACAGTAAACGAAAGCATGGGCGTGGGATGGATACCACTGTATATCCATGCTTCTATACCGTTTTTAGACAAAACCGAGGCAACTTCGGCCGCAAATTCTTTTGAATTTAGGCGGCTATCGAAAGAAATTGCCACCTTTGCGCCCTTATGCACACTGTTTAAATAATCGGCCAGGCCACGGGTAACGCGGCGGATAGAATAGATGTTCATTCTGTTTGTGCCCGCACCCATTACACCGCGCAAGCCAGCCGTGCCAAATGCAAGCTCTTGGCTAAAACGGTCTTCAATTTCGGCCTCTTTGCCCTTAATATCTGCAAGCTCCTGCGCCAATAACGGCTCTTTTACATTTTCGCACCAGCGCTGATACTCTTTATGCAAAGCATTTTCCATTATACTGCCCTCCTGCCGCCATTGGCCCAGCACTTTAACACAGCCCCTTGGCCAAACGGACGGATTTTAATTTTTGTAGAAAATACACAAGTTTTTCTTATTAAAAAATCATACCATTGCGCAAAAGGCTTTGTCAATAAAGCCTCGTTTACAAAACAAAACCCGCCTGCCTAAAACAGGCAGACGGGGGAAAACATCACATTATTCGTCATCGTGATGATGATGCTCGCAGCCACAGTCGCAGGCGTCAATTTCAATTTCAATTTTTTCGCCGCAGGCAGGGCATACAACATCTCCACTCATAAGGGCTTCTTCATCCACAATTACTGCCTCTTTACAGTTGGGGCAGGTAATTTCGTACTCGTCATCTTCATCATACTCAGCGCCATCGCCAAAAACCTCGTCCTCTACAAAGGTAAGGTCTTCGTCAATTTCTTCTACTGCGTCATACAAATCAGACAGATCTGCCGAAACATCTTCTACATCGCTTGCCATTTCGGAAAGAAGCTCCAGCATTTCTTTGATAACGCGGGTTTCTTTTTTATCAGCTTCTAAGTCCAGCCCTTCGGCCAGGCCCTTGATGTAAGCCGCTTTTTCTGAAAGGTTCATTCTTTGTTGCCTCCTGTGCGCTTAAGCGCGCTCCATATATTCTCCTGTACGGGTGTCTACGCGAATTTTTTCGCCTTCGTTTATGAAAAGGGGTACCCGAACTTCGGCCCCGGTTTCCAGTGTTGCAGGCTTTAAAGTATTGGTGGCAGTATTGCCTTTCATGCCGGGCTCTGTTTTGGTAATCTCCAAAACAACAAAGTTGGGAGGCTCTACACCAAAAACGTTGCCTTTGTAAGAAAGAACCTTTACTACTTCGTTCTCTTTTACAAACCTAAACCCATCCGAAAGATCTTTTTCGTTTAAGGGGATTTGCTCGTAGGTCTCTGTATCCATAAAGTAATACAGGTCGCTATCTTCGTACAAATACTGCATATCGCGGCGCTCTATAACAGCCGAAGGGAACTTATCACTGGGGTTGTAGGTTTTTTCGGTAACCGCGCCAGTGATAACATTTTTAGTTTTAGTACGAACAAAGGCTGCCCCCTTACCGGGTTTTACGTGCTGAAACTCTACTATTTGCAGCACCTGGCCGTCTTCTTCAAATGTTGCACCGTTACGGAAATCTCCTGCTGAAATCATGCTACTCCTCCATGGCGTACCCTGCGGGCCGCGTTATTATACCACAAACCTATTTATATTTTACTGTATTGGCGGGCTCATTTCAACCCTTTTGGCTAAAACAGCGCGGTTTATACTCCCTGCTTTTGCTTTACAGTACAATAAGCTGCTTATTGCTGGCGGGCAGCGGTTGGCAGCCGGTTTCGGTAATAAGCACAGTATCCTCTATACGCACGCCAAAACGACCCGGCAGGTAAATGCCCGGCTCAACCGTAATCATCATGCCTGCCTGCGTTTTAGAGGTATCTTTGGGAGAAAAACGGGGGTCTTCATGGATTTCGATGCCAACCGAGTGCCCAAGACCGTGCCCAAAATACCCTTTATAGCCGGCGTCATAAATCATATCGCGCGCCACGGCATCCACCTCGTTGCAAATACGGCCTGCACGCACTGCCTCAAGCCCTGCCAAGTGTGCCCGCAAAACAAGGTCGTACACATCTTTTTGCTCCTGGCTTGGCTGGCCAAAAGCCACTGTACGGGTCATATCAGCGCAATAGCCGCCAACTTTTGCACCAAAATCCATGGTGATAAAATCGCCGAGTTTAATTTTGTTTTCTCCCGGAATGGCATGCGGCATACTGCCGTTGGTCCCCGCTGCGCAGATGGTGTTAAACGCCAATGTTAAAGAGCCGTTGCGGCGCATGTAAAATTCCATTTCCAGCATAATTTCAATTTCGGTCATGCCCTCACGGATGTAGCCTAAAATATGTGTAAAGCAAGCATCAGTAATTTTTTGTGCTTCTTTCATTCGCTCTACTTCTATTTCGTCTTTAATAGCACGCAGGGCGTTAAGCTCTTTAGAGAGGCGGGGCGAAGAATCCAGCTCAATGCTCTCCAGCTTTTCGGCAAGGCGGCCCAAAAGCGCCACAGAAATTGCATTTTCTACCATCAGGGTTTTTACGCCCTCTTTGGCTAAAAACTCTTTTATTTGAGACAGCACATCTTCTTCCAAAACAACTTCGGCATGCTTTACGCTTTTGCCCGCAATTTCGATATAGCGAGAATCGATGATGTAAATCATCTTATGAGGCAAAACAAGCAACATACCCGCATCGTCCGAATCATAATCCAGCAGATAAAAACGATTGGGTGGGGTTTGAATTAATGCAGCCTCAAAACTGCTGCCCAAATTGCTTATAAGACGTTTTGCGCGTTGTTCTACCATTGTAATTCCTCTTTTCTGTTTGGGATCTCTTTACTCATTATATACCTGCCACCACCAAAGGCAACAAATGTTTACCGGTTAAGACCCTGCCAATAGGCCAGCATGGTTTGGGCGTCCTCGGCCTGTGTACCCGCGCTTTCGCAAATAATGGTTGGGGAAAGGTTTCTTTTATAGCACAGCTCTAAAAGCGGCTGATACTGCGGACCATATTGAGTATCGGCAAAGGTAAGGTGACGCTTTTCGCCCCCTGCCGAGTATTCTATTTTAGAAAAATGCGCATGAAAGCACCTAGCCCTATCGTCCTGCAAGGCATCTTCCATAGCGTTTAAAATATCTTCATAATCACTTAGGGCCGCCACGCCGCCCTGCGTACGGGCATTTAAATGCCCAAAATCGATACAGGGCACTACTCTTTTATCGGTTTTGCAAAGTTCCAGCACCTCTTGCAGGGTGCCAAGCTGGCCTATTTTACCCATGGTTTCGGGGCAGATAACAATATCCTCATACCCCTCTTCATCCAACGAGTGCAGCATAGCGGCCAAAGTTGCCTTTGCCTTTTGCAGCGCTTCTTCTCGTGTTTGTTTGCCGCAGCTGCCCGAATGAAAAATAACCCGCCGGCCGCCAAGCATACGCACTGCCTGTGCGCTTTTTAAAATATAGGTTACGCTATTAAGGCGTTTTTCTTCTTCCATGCTGGACATGGAAATATAATAGGGGGCATGCAGGCTAAATACAATGCCCAATTGCTCCCCTTTTTTACGCAAAATTTCGGCAGTGTCGGCCGCAAGACGCACCCCATGCCCACACTGATATTCAAACGCGTTTAAACCAAAAGACGCTGTATATTCGGGCATATCCTTCATCGCCTTACCCTTTTGCGCCTTGAAAGACTCGGAAAGCCCCGCCGTGCCAAAACGAATATCGCTCACAGCAGCTTGCCCCCACGGCGATGGTAGCGTTTAATGATTGGTTTTTCTAGGTGACGTTTAAAGAGGATGCCCCGTTTAACGTCCTTGGCAAAGGGTTTAACCAAAAGCATGGGCACGCCATACAAACCGGCGGCAAGACTATCGGTATAAATCTGATCGCCTACCATTGCTATTTGTTTGCGGGTAAGGTTCCATTTTTTACAGGCATACCGCAAACTGCGCACAGAAGGCTTACAGGCAAAACTAATATACTCCAGCCCCAACCCCTCGGCAAAGGGTTGTACACGCTTGCGGTAGTTGTTGCTTGCAATCATTAAAAGAATATTGTTTTCTTTCATTAATTGCAGCCACTGGCGGATGGAATCCGATACCTTTTGGCTGCTGTGAGCCGTAAGTGTATTGTCCACATCTAATACAAGCCCCTGTATGCCATTTTGAGCCAAAAACTGTGGTGTGATGCGCAAGATATCCTCAAAATAAAAATCTGGCGTAAAAAGCCCCATACAAACTTCCTTTCTGCGAAACGATACAGAAGCAAAATATTTTAAGTAAGCAATTGCAAACCAGTATAGGCAAACCGGCACATTACACAACGGTGTATTACGTTGATTGCCCCAAAACAATTACAGCATTGTTTTAATACATGGACACGGCAAATAAAGAAACCCGGCCAAGCTGTGTTGCGGCTTTATTATTAAAAAAGTGCCCATAACTGCATAATGATTTTTTTAATACTACATTTTAAAAAGAAAATTATTATATAAATAAAAAGCTTTTACACAGCTTTTAAATTTTTTAAGTAAAAATGCGGGCTCCAAAAGGAGCCCGCACAGCCGTGCGTAGCGCACGCCTTGATAATTATTACTTAAACTTGCGTTTGCGGGCCGCTTCGGATTTTTTCTTGCGTTTTACCGAAGGCTTTTCGTAGGCCTCGCGTTTACGAACCTCAGCCATAACGCCCGACTTAGCGAAAGAGCGCTTAAAACGGCGCAGTGCGCTGTCGATGGATTCGTTTTCTTTTACACGGATTTCCGACATCTTTGTCCCTCCCTAATGCCCCGCGGCAGGAGTTGGTATTCCCGCAAAAATTTACTTTAAAAAGTAAAAGTCTGCTATATACCGCATCTTATTATACAACGCATTGGGTAGAGTGTCAAGGCAAAAAGGCTTATTCAAATTAGATTAAAAAAGTGTGCTTTAGGCCGTTAACCCTTTACCGCAAAGTTGATTAGTTTACCGGGTACATAAATTTCTTTTACGATGGTTTTTCCATCCAGTTCGCGCAGAATGGCTTCTTCTGCTTTTGCCTGTGCAATGGTTTCTTCTTTATCGGCATCGGCCGCAATTACCAACTTAGCACGGGTTTTGCCATTTATCTGCACCACAATTTCTATAGTATCTTCTTTCATTTTCTCTTCGTCCCAAACAGGCCACGGAGTAAGAGCAATTTCTCCCTCAAAACCGGCGCGGTTCCAAATTTCTTCGGTAACATGGGGTGCAAAGGGATTTAAAAGCTGCAGCAATATCTTATATTCTTCTGCCGATACGCTGCCGATGCCATAAAAATCATTTAACAAAGCCATAAGTGTTGCAATGGCGGTATTGTGTTTTAAATGCTCAACATCGTTGGTAACTTTTTTAATGGTTTTATGTACCGCTGGCTCCAGTTCCTTGCGGATGCCCTCGCCGGGCAGCAGCATATCCTGCAATGCCCACACGCGGTCTAAAAATCTACGCGAGCCTTTGATAGAAGCTGTGTTCCACGGTGCGGTTTTTTCAAAGTCTCCAATAAACATTTCGTACACACGCATGGTGTCGGCGCCAAACTCGCCCACTACATCATCTGGGTTTACCACGTTCCCGCGGCTTTTGCTCATTTTTTGGCCGTCCTCGCCCAAAATCATACCATGGCTGGTACGCTTTGCGTAGGGTTCGGGCACCTTTACAACGCCAACATCGTAAAGGAACTTATGCCAAAAGCGGCTGTACAGCATATGCAGGGTGGTGTGTTCCATCCCGCCGTTGTACCAATCTACCGGCATCCAATATTCAAGCGCTTTAGCACTGGCCAGTTCTTCCTCGTTATTGGGGTCGCAATAACGCAAAAAGTACCAACTGGAGCCTGCCCACTGGGGCATGGTATCTGTTTCGCGCTTGCCGGGGCCACCGCAATGGGGGCAGGTGGTGTTTACCCATTCGTCATGTCGTGCCAAGGGGCTGTCGCCCTCTCCTGTCGGCTCAAAATCTTCTATATAGGGTAGCTCCAACGGCAGCTGGTCTTCTGGCACGGGGACCCAGCCACATTTTTCGCACCAAACCATAGGGATAGGCTCGCCCCAGTAACGCTGGCGGCTAAACACCCAGTCTCTTAATTTATAATTGGTTTTGGCTTCGCCTTTTTCGTTGCGCATCAGCCAATCAGTAATGGTTTTTTTGGCTTCTTCTACTGTTAAAGAATTTAAAAATCCGCTGTTTACCATGGTGCCGTCATCACAATTGGTGTAGGGCGCTTCGGATACATCTCCGCCGCTTACCACCTCTACAATGGGCAGGGCAAACTTTTTAGCAAAAGCGTAGTCGCGCTCATCGTGGGCAGGTACTGCCATAATGGCACCGGTGCCGTAGGTTGCCAAAACATAATCCGAAATAAAGATGGGTATTTCTTGATTGTTTACCGGGTTAATGGCCCGGATTCCCTCTAAGCAAACACCTGTCTTTTCTTTGTCTTTAGACAGTTCTGTGCGTTCAAAGTCACTTTTGCGGGCCGCCTGCTGGCGGTATTCTTCTACTTTATCCCAGTTTTTTATACGTTTTTGCCATTTTTGCAAATAGGCGTGTTCGGGGCTCATAACCATATAGGTTGCGCCAAACACTGTGTCGGGGCGGGTGGTATATACCAGCAACTCGTCCCCGGCGGTGGTGCCAAAATGAACTTCGGCGCCGTGACTGCGGCCAATCCAGTTTTTTTGACTTATAGCAACGCGCTCTACATAATCCAGCCCGTCCAAATCGTCTATTAAGCGGCCGGCATATTCGGTAATTTTCAGCATCCACTGGCTTTTCATCTTATGGATTACTTCGCTGCCGCAACGCTCGCAAACACCGTCTACTACTTCTTCGTTTGCCAGTACCACCTTACAGGAGGTACACCAGTTTACGCTCATCTCTTTTTTGTAAGCCAGCCCGCGCTTATACAATTGCAAAAATATCCACTGTGTCCATTTATAATAGGATGGGTCTGTGGTATCAATTTCCCTGTCCCAATCAAAGCTAATGCCCAAAGACTGGATTTGCGCGCGGAAATGATCGATATTATTGCGAGTTACCACTGCCGGATGGATGTGGTTTGCAAGGGCGTAGTTTTCTGTAGGAAGTCCAAATGCATCCCACCCAATGGGATACAGCACATTGTATCCCTGCATACGGCGCTTACGCACCACAATATCAAGAGCCGTATACGGGCGCGGATGCCCCACATGCAGCCCCTGGCCCGAAGGGTAGGGAAACTCTATCAGCGCATAAAACTTCGGTTTATCCGAGTTGTTGTATGCCGCAAACGTTTTATTGTCCAGCCAGTGCTTTTGCCACTTTGGCTCCACAACTTTCGGATCGTACCTGTCCACACAATCACTCCACTCTATAATGCCCAGCAACGGCGGCTACACAGCCACCCGCATGGCAGATTGTTTTTTATTATACAGCATCCTTTTATCAGGGGCAAGGGGCGCTATACCAGCTTTTCTCTCAAAATAGCCTCCACTGTATCGTTCCACCCCTGCAAACCAAGGTTTTTACACGCATTTTGCATATCATCGGGCAATTCGGCCATTAGCACACATGGTATTTGCGGGGGTTCTGCAAAATAAATACCCGCGCAGTGTAAAGCGTGTCTTTCCAGCAAATCAGTATTTCCTCCATACAAGCCATCGCCTAAAAGAGGAAAGCCAACATGTGCAAAATGCGCCCTAATTTGATGTGTACGCCCTGTTAAGGGGCGTACTGCCACCAGCGTAGCAGCGGAAGAGTACTGTAAAACCGTATATTCGGTTACGCTTTGTTTGCCATCGGCAGTAACGCACTGCCGAATAACAGAGTCGTTTGCAGGCCCAAGCGGCGCATTTATGCAGCCGTTTTTTTGTTCAAGAGAGCCTGCAAGCAATGCAAGATAAACTTTTTTAAACTTTTTGCCATTCCATCGGAGGCAAATGGGTTTTGCGCCGCCAACAAAAGCCCCGAGGTATCTGCATCCAGTCGGCCAACGGGGCGAAAAACACCAACCTCTCCCCTTTGCTGCATCCAAAAGCAATATGCATTGGCCAAAGTATCTTGTTTATGCGAGCGTGTTGGATGCACTACTAGCCCAGCCGGTTTATTGATTACCAAGGCATGTTGGGATTCGTACACAACATCAATGGGCATATCCTGAGGCAGTACAGAGGGCTCTGCCTGATTTGGAGATTGAATTTCCACAACATCGCCCTGCAAAAGGATTTGGTTGGTTTTTGCAGACACACTGTTTACACAAATACCATTTGGTATATATTTAATACTGCGCAACAAACCGGTAGAAATACCCTCTCTGCGCAAAAAAAGGCCCAGTTTGCTACCGGCCCCTTGCTCATTTACAGTAAACGACAGCTTCATTTTATTCCTTCTCGCTTTGCAGGGGGCTGGCGTACACCCCAGGGTTGCTGTCTTTTTTGGACAAAACAACCATTAAACTGCCCTCTTCTAAGATAATGCGGGCTGTCTCTTTTGTAAACTCGTTGCTGGTACCGGTAGATTCGGATGCTGTAAGCGTATACCGGTTTAAAGGGTACTTTAACCCCTCAAGGGTCACCCCCTTTGCCGTGCCGTTAAATGGAAACACTGATAGGTAAACCCCATCCACCGGCTCCAGTTCCAACATGCCCGGCACCATACAGCGTATTTGGGTGTTTTCATCTGCCAAAAGATTTCGCACCCCATTTTGCGCCAAAAAATGCAGCGTTTGTAAATTAGAAAGCATATGGTCTACCCTGCCGCCAAGCCCACCCAAAATGGTTACTGAGGATGCCCCACGCTCTAAAGCCACCTTAGCGGCAAAATGTGTGTCTGTATCGTTTTTTTCTGCTGGCAGCACTATAGTTTCACAATTTAAATCCGGTTTTTGAGAAGAATCGAAATCACCCAAAACCAAATGGGGCGAAAGACCGATTGCCTTGGCATTTTGCCAACCTGCATCGGCCGCCAAAATAAATGCCTCTTTGGGTACATACCGCAGCATTTGAAGAGAAACAGGACGCGAAGCGACAATTACAAAATCCCGCATTTGTCCGCCTCCGTCCTGCTTACCGTTTAATATTTTTCGTTTTGTTTGGCCTGTGTATACATTGTACAATAGCTTTCGTACCGGCTAGGGGCAATTTCTTGCTTTTCCAGCGCATCACGTACAGCACATCCGGCTTCTACCAAATGGGTGCAACCTGTAAAACGGCAATTGCCTGCATGTTTTGCAACATCTATAAAATCGTACTGCAAATTTTCTTTAAAAATAGGGGCTACCCGCGCAAGGTCTAAACTTGCAAACCCGGGGGTATCGGCCAGCCATCCATCTTCCACGGCTAAAAGTTCTACCGCGCGTGTTGTGTGGCGGCCCCGTCCCAGTTTTTGGCTTATTTCGCCCGTTTCGCGCTCTTGCCCCGGCAGCAATGCATTTAAAAGAGTCGTTTTGCCAACCCCAGAGTTACCGCAAAGCACACTTAATTTACCCGGCAGCAACTGCCGTAACCGTTGCAAGTCACTTACCAAAGACGGAAGCATAAACACCGGATAACCGCAGTTTTTATATACATCCTCTAATTTAACGTCTTCCGAAAGATCGTTTTTGGTAACCACCAATATGGGCGATACTTCACTTTCTTCTGCCAATGCCAAAAGCTTATCAATTACCAAAAAGCTGGGGGAAGGTTCTACTGTGCTTACCACAATGATGAATTGATCTACATTGGCAACAGGAGGACGCACAAAAACATTACGCCTAGGCAAAATTTCGTCTATAAACCAGCTACCTGCCTCCTGGCTAAGTTTCACATTGTCTCCCGCAAGTGGTTTTATGCCTTGCTTGCGAAACAAGCCCTTGGGTTTACACTGTATCAATTGACCATCGGCACAGGCGATGGTGTAAAACCCGCCTATGCCGATGGTGATAATCCCTGTTTGTTTTTGCTCCATAAAATACCCGGCGGCTTATCAGCCGCCACCTTCAGAGCCAGCAGGCGGTTCTGTGCTGGATGCCGGCGGCGCCGTAGAGGAAGGAGTGCCTGGATCAGCCCCTTTAGAGACTTGAACCCCAATCACCGTTCCCTTGGGCACACTATCGCCCGCACCGGGAGACTGCGATACAATTTGCCCTGCCGGCAAAGAACTGTACACGTCACCCGTTTTGGCCACACTTAGTCCACTGGCGGCAGCCGTGCTAGAGGCCGAACCAAATTCCATGCCATACAGGTTGGGTACTGTTGTATATTCCAAAGTGGGTTCTGGCGGTGCCTCGCTGCCCTTTGAAATGGTTACTCGCACCGTACCGTAACGGAAGGTGGGTGTGCCTGCTTCGGGTAATTGCGCAATGATAGACCCCGCAGGGGCATCGCTGTATTCTTCTTTATATATGGTAGAAAGGCTCAGACCCTGCCCAGCCAATAACTCTCTGGCCGCATCCATGCTTTCCAATCCAACCAAATCGGGCACTACCACCTGATTTTCCATTTTACTGCCTGCAATGTAAATAGTAACCGTTTGGTCCGACCGGTTTTCTACCTGGCTGCCCACCGCAGGGTTGGTATCAAAAACAAGACCTTTGGTGGCACTTTCATTTTCTTTAACAACAACGTATGGTTTTAGCCCCAGATTAAGTATGGTTTGGGTTGCTTCTTTACGGTTCATTCCCAAAATTTCTTCGGGAATGGTAACCAACTCGGTGCCTTTATTTACCGTAAGGGTTACCTTTTGGGTTGCCTTTACGGTTTTAGGAGATGTGTTTTGAATCAAAACTTCACCCGCGGCCTTATCCTGATCAAACTCGGTTATATAGTCTACACGAAGCAGCCTGTACTGCTCTTGCTGTAAAATTGTTTTGGCTTCACTCTCCTGCATGCCCACAAAGTTTGGCAGTTCTATCGTTTCTACCTTGCCAAACAAAGGGTTGCCGCTGTTTTGAAAAATATTAATTACCATAATGACAGAAATAATAAGTACAACAAGCGTAACACCGCCTACTATGGGTATCAGCAAAGAACGACGCTTTTTGCCCTTAGACGACGCGCTGCCTTTTCCTTTGGTTGATGTCTTTCTTCCATTGCTGTTTTGGCTCATAATTTTTCCCATATACCTCGTTGGGGCCACTGGGGCCAGATAGTCGTACTCAAACTTGATGCTTGGGTTTCTTTTAAATTCTTCAATATCACGCAGCATATCCAGTGCGCTTTGGTAACGCTTGCGCGGGTCTTTTGCCATAGCCTTATTTACAATTGCCGCAAGTCCTTCGGGCACAGAGGGATTTACCTCTAAGATAGGCTTTGCTTCATCCGAAATTTGTTTGATGGCAATGGATACCGCATTGTCACTTTCAAACGGGAGGGTTGCGGTAAGCATTTCGTACATGGTAATGCCAAGACTGTAAATATCGGCGCGCGGATCAGTCAAATCGCCTTTGGCTTGCTCGGGGCTTATGTAGTGCACGCTGCCAATGGCCTGGTCTGTAGCCGTATGGCTTTCGCTGCGAGCAAGGCGGGCAATGCCAAAGTCCATCACCTTTACCTTGCCGTCTTCTAGCAGCATAATGTTTTGGGGTTTTATATCCCTATGCACAATGCCCTTATCGTGCGCATGCTGCAAAGCAAGCAAAACCTGAGAGATAAAATGCACCGTCTCTTTGTAAGTAAGAGGCTCACTGCGCTGCTCTATATATTCTTTCAAGGTAATGCCGTCAATGTACTCCATAATAATGTACTGCAAGCGGTCTGCCACATTAATATCGTACACTTTAACAATATTGGGGTGGTTTAATACACTGATAGCACGGGATTCGTTTTTAAAACGCCGCACCAACTCTTCGTTATCTCTAAACTCTGGTTTTAAGATTTTTATGGCAACGGCGCGGTTTTCAAGCACATCCAGGCCCTTATACACATTGGCCATGCCCCCCTCGCCAATCAAGGCTTGTATCTCGTATCGTCCTTCCAGCCGCTTACCAACCAACACTTCATCCATCATTCGCTTCCTCCTGCATCAAAACCACCGTAATATTGTCATTTCCGCCTGCACTTAATGCTTTCTGCACAAGGTCATCTGCAAGCTTGAAAAAATCTGTTCCAGATAAAATACGCCCCAGTTGGCGGTTGTCGACAAGATTTGTTAAACCGTCTGTACAAAGCAATAATGTAGACCCCGGCTTAAACTCGCTGCGGCCATAATCCACGGCCAATTCGGGCTCTACCCCCAGCGCACGGGTAATTACGTTTTTGTCGGGATGATACTCGGCTTGTTCGGGGGTAATAGCGCCCCTGTCTACAAGTTCTTGCACCATAGAGTGATCTCGGGTAAGCAGCTTTAGCACCTCGCCCGTAAACAAGTATGCTCTTGAGTCTCCAGCATGAGCCAAGTGCAAAATGCCTTTATTTACCACCGCGCAAACCACAGTGGTGCCTATTACCCTTGCCCCATTGTTGGTATAGCCAAATATCTCGGTATTGGCCTGGCGTATCGCATCCAGCATTAAGTCCCGGGTGGCATCCTGCCCCGTACGCGCCTTAAGTCCTTTGGCAAAGGCTTTTTCTAAGGTTTGCACCGCAATGCCGCTGGCAAGTTTACCGTCTTCGCCGCCGCCCATACCGTCACAAACAACACCCCAGGCAATACCGTCTCGCACATTTACCGCCCGGTAGTTATCTTGGTTTTCTTTGCGCACTCGGCCAATATCGGTTCTTGCGCTAACCCTCATGCCCTGCCTCCTGTATTGCCTGCCGCCTTAACTGCCCACAGGCCGCGCTGATATCCACACCCAGCCGGCGGCGCACCGTTGCGTTCATGCCAAAATCTTGCAGCATTTTTTGAAACGCCAGCACTGCCTGCCTGTCAGACGCGCCATAGGGCGAGCCATCTACCGGATTGATGGGAATTAAATTGATGTGCGCGCCCATGCCTTTTAAAAGAAATGCCAGTTTTTCGGCCATTTGGGGCGTATCGTTAACTCCGCGCACCATTGCATACTCATAGCTTATTCTGCGGCCTGTGCGTTTTTGATATTCGCGACAGGCATTTATTAACTGCACAACCGGATAGCGGTTGTTGACCGGCATCATCGAGCTGCGCGTTTCGTCATCCGGCGCATGCAAAGAAACCGAAAGTGTTATGCCAAGGCGCTTTTCTGCCAAGCTTAAAATAGCAGGAACCAGCCCGCAGGTAGATACACTGATGTTGCGCATAGACAGGCACTGCCCTTTGGGATGGTTGATGATTTGCAAAAACCGCAAAACTTCATCCAAATTATCCAGCGGCTCCCCTATACCCATTAACACAATATGAGAAACCCTACGCCCGCTATCTTTTTGTACAGCGTATACCTCGCCCGCCATTTCATCCGCGGTAAGGTTGCGCACAAGCCCCCCCATAGTAGAGGCGCAAAACCGACACCCCATACGGCAACCAATCTGGCTGGAAATGCACAGGCTGTCTCCGTAATTATAACTCATCAAAACAGCTTCTACACTGTTGCCGTCCGGCAGGGTAAGCAGGTATTTAACGGTACCGTCTGCCGATACCTGTTTTTGCGTAGGTACAGGCAATGCAAAGGACTCTGCATCTGCCAGTTTTGTACGCAATGCGGCTGGCAAATTAGACATTTCATCGTAAGACGAAACCGTTTTTTGATGTATCCACGAAAATATCTGCTCTGCCCGAAAGGCAGGCTCTCCCATTTGCGCCAAAAGTTCTTTTAGTTCTTGGGGCAAAAGAGAGGCGATGTTCCTTTGTTGCTCAATCATTTTATCACAATCTTTCCAAGGTTGCCACAAAAAAACCATCCAAATTTGTCCTGTGCGGCAAAAGGGTAAGCATACCGTTTTCCTCTACTGTGCCTTGTGGCAAAGCATCCGGCAGGATGCAGCGGTACCCTTCATTTCTTTGCAAAAAGGTTTTTACCACATCATTATTTTCTTGTTTACGTACTGTACAGGTAGAGTAAACCATGCGGCCACCCGGGGCTAGATACTGCGAAGCGTTTTCTAAAATAGAAAGCTGCAGCTCCGGCAAGGTTTCAAAATTTTCTCCCTCTACATACCTAAGGTCCGGTTTTGTGCGCAGTACGCCAAGACCAGAACAAGGAACATCACATAGAATACGATTTTGGCCGCAAAATGCTTTCACAAATTTTGTTCCATCCTGTAAAAGCACCTGCGCGCCCTCTACGCCCAGCCGTTTAAAATTATCCGTAATTAGGGGCAGGCGGTTGGGGCGCACATCGCAGGCAGTAAGACCTGTTCCTGTCCTCAGTTGCTGGGCAAAAGTGGCGCTTTTACCACCAGGTGCCGCACAAACATCCAGCACTTTCATCCCCGGCTGTACACCAAGGCAGGCACAGGCAAACTGAGAAGATTCGGCCTGCACATGGTACTCTCCCTGCAAAAAGCTTTCTTCTGTACGTACTCCACCCGGTATTAGCGCATAAACACTGCCCGGCACATTGCCAAGGCGCGCCACATACCCCTTTTTTTGCATTTTTTGCACAAGCTGCTGGGCTGTAAGTTTAAGGGTATTGGCTCGCAGGCACAGTTCATCCTGCGCATAAGAGGCTTTAAAAAATTCTTCGTACTCTTGCGGAAGGCTTTGCATTACAGCACCTGCCACCGCCGGAGAAACAGAGTAGGTCACGCAGATGCGCTCCTGCTCGGAAGAAAACTGCATCTCTGCAAGCGATACCTGCGAGGCGCGGCGAAGCACCGCGTTTACCAGCCCCGCCGCACTTGTTTTACCCATTGCCCGGGCCAAAGACACGGCTTCGTTTACAGCGGCACGGGCGGGAATATCCATATATACGGTTTGGTACAGGCCTGTTTCTAATATGGCGCGCACCTCAACATCCAACTTTTGGGGCGGCTTTTTTAAAAATGGCTTTAAAATATAATCCAGCGTAACAATCCGCTCGGCTGTGCCAAACAGCAGCGCTGCCGCAAAGGCTCTGTCTCTGCCTTCTAGTTTACTGCCTTCTAAAGAAGCATGCGCCGCCCCGGCAGTCCACCCGCCCTTATGCAGGCGAACAACTGCCTTGGCGGCGGCGTATCTGGCTTTATCCATCCGCTAATTCCTGCGGCGGCTGGCCAGGGATATATAATACAAAAGCTGCAAAATGCTGGTAAGCATGGCTGCTACATAGGTAAGGGCCGCAGCACTTAATACTTTTTTAGCACCTTTTGTTTCTTCGGGCGTGGTCATAGCCATACTGTCCAAGGTTTTTATGGCCCTGCTAGAAGCGTTAAATTCTACCGGAAGGGTAACAACCTGAAAAAGCACCACCAAAGAAAACAGCGCAATGCCCACATAACTAAGCCCCGGCATAGAAAGAATAAAACCAAGGATGATAAGCGGCACCGAAAGCCCCGATCCCACATTGCAAACTGGCACAATGGCGCTTCTTATTTTAATGGGCACATAGCCGTTTGCATACTGCAAAGCATGCCCCACCTCATGTGCCGCCACCCCCACAGCACCAATGCTGGGGTTGTTAAAAGTAGAATAAGAAAGCCGAACAACATTTGTTTTGGGGTCAAAATGGTCTGTAAGGTCACCCGCCACCTGCTCTACCGGCACATTATACAAGCCGTTTGCATCCAAAATTTGGCGTGCTGCCTGTGCGCCTGTAAGGCCCTGGCTGGTATAGGTTTTGTTGTATTTGGCAAAAGTGCTTTTTACCTTAAACTGCGCCCATAAAGAAAGAATGAGCCCCGGTAAAATAAACAAAAAATACATAGGATCAAAATACATTTAAAATACCTCCAACATAAGGTTTGGCAGGCAAGCCGCCTGCGCATATAACGCAAAACAGGTTATTACAATATCTTCCCTGCTTGCAGGCGGCGCCCTGCCGCCCATTCAAACCCGCGCATCGCGCGACTGCCCTCCGGTACTACTTCTTCTAACTGCAATGCACCCTGTGCACAGCCTATTGTAAGGGGTTTGGTAAGCAAAACCTCTCCCGGCTTACCACTTAGTTCGGCCATATGCAGGACATGCATAACCTTAATGCGTTTGCCCTGGTGCTCAAACCAAGCCAAAGGCCAGGGATTGCACCCGCGCACCAAATTGTGCAGGGTTTGCGCAGGCAGAGAAAAATCCATCTGCGCCATTTTTTTATCCAATACAGGTGCCAAAACCGGCTGCCCCTGCTGCGGGACGGGGGTTATTTTACCCTCTGCCATATCTGCTACCGTTTGAGCCAATAGCCGAGCGCCCAAAACAGAGGCAATCTCCTGCATTTCTCCCGATGTTTGATTTGCGCCTACCTCCATAGTGCAAGTAGAAAGAATATCACCTGTATCCAGCCCTTCATCCATTTGAATAACCGAAAGGCCTGTGTCGGTATCTCCATTTAAAACAGCCCATTGTACGGGGGCTGCCCCGCGGTATTGGGGCAGTAAAGAAAAATGCAGGTTTACACAGCCCATAGCAGGGATGGAAAGAAAGCTTTTGGGCAGGATACGCCCATACGCCACAACAACCCCCACATCGGCAGCAAGCGCCCGCACTTCTTCTTGCAGGGTTTCGTCTGTAAGGCTGGCAGGCTGAAACACCTTAAGGTTGTTTTGCAGCGCAAGCTGTTTAACCGGGGAAGGCGTGATAACCTGCTTGCGGCCCACCGGCTTATCTTTGCGGGTAAAAACCCCCACAATTTCATGCCCTGCACGCAGCAGCTCTTCAAGAGAGACCGCGGCTGTTTCGGGTGTGCCCATAAACAGGATTTTCATGCCTTATTCCTCTCCGTCTTCCTCTTGGGTTTCGTCTTCTGTCGCAAAATTATCGTCTAGCTCGTGCGGGTTTTTTGGATCGTAAAAATACTGTGCCAAATCGGGGATGGTAATACCATCCAAATGGTTGGTTTCGTGGCAAACACAGCGCGCCATCATGCCCGTTACCGTCAATGTAAGCTCTTTACCGGTGCGGTCTTGCGCCTTTACGGTTACTTTTGTGGGGCGCTCGATAGCGCCATACTGCCCCGGAAAAGAAAGGCAGCCCTCGTAGCCAAGTATATTTCCCTCGGTCTCCAATATTTCGGGATTTATAAATTCCAGTACGTGGGGCGGCGCTTCCTCTTCTTCCGGCACATCGCCCTCTTCGCCTTCTTCATCCTCTTCCATCTCTTCCAGCTCTTCTTCGTCTTTCTCTTCTTCGGCGGTAATGTCCAATGCCACAAAAATGCGGCGCAATATACCTACCTGCGGAGCGGCCAGCCCAAGGCCGTCTGCCTCCAGCATGGTTTCTCCCATATCATCCAACAGCTCGGCAAGCCTGTCGTCAAACTTGGTTACCGGACGAGAAACCTTTTTTAAAACCGGGTCTCCGTCCTTTACTATATTTCTCATTGCCATAATAATTGCTCCTTTGGGTTGTTTAAACCCTTATCTTAAAGTATATACCAAAAATGTTAATAATATATGATAACCCTAAAAGCCCGGCCGCTGCCACACGGCTCAGGCACCACCATCCGCATTAAAATCGAAATATGCAGATGCTTTAAGGGGCCACTTTTCTTCATTATAAACTTCCAGCGTACGGCGCGCAAGTGCGCGAAACGCGGCGTTCATTCTGCATTTTAATGTTAGGCGATAGCGATACACACCGGCCACCTGCATTACCTGCATGGGGGCAGGGCCCAAAATATGCAGCGGCATATTGGTTTGCTCACGCGCAAGCCCCGCAAGCAACTGAGAAAATCGCCTGCTGGCAGCAAGGGCATCTTCCTCGGTTTTGGCCACAAAACCAACAGTACACAAGGTGCAAAACGGGGGGTATAACCCCATTTTACGAAACATAATTTCTTGGTTGTAAAACGCCTCATAGTCTTGGTCGGCAGCAAGCTCTAATACGGGGTTTTGCGGGTCTACCGTTTGTATAAGCGCATGGCCCGGCATATCGGCGCGCCCGGCACGCCCCACCACCTGTGTTACCAAAGAAAACACGTTTTCGTACGCTCTATACCCTTGGCTAAATAAAAGAGAATCGATGCCAATAACCCCAACAAGGCTTACCTTTTCAAAATCCAGCCCTTTGGCCACCATTTGCGTACCAAGCAAAATATCGTATTCTCCGCGGCCAAAGCTAGACAACATACGCCCATGCGCACCTTTTTTGCTGGTAGAGTCCATATCCATTCGCAAAATACCCGCATTGGGGAAACGCTGCGCAAGCTCTTCTTCGGCATGTTGTGTGCCAAACCCTGTATAGCGTATTTCGCCGCCGCACTCGGCACAAATATGCGGCACCGGAGACTCTGACTTTCCGCAATAGTGACACAACAGCCGTTCTCCCGCTTTGTGGTACACCATTGGCACACTGCAGTCACCACATTTAATAACCGTACCACAGTTGCGGCACATCCCTACAGTTTGGTAGCCGCGCCGGTTTAAAAGCAAAATTACCTGACGGCCCGCCTGTATGGTTGCGTCAATTTCATCTAACAATCGTTTGCTAAGAGTAGAAGCATTGCCCAGCATCAACTCGGCCCGCATATCCACCATTTCTACGCTGGGCAGTGGCAGTTCTCCATATCTTCCCCGCAGGGTAAACAATTGGTACTTGCCCTGTTTTGCCGCGTAATAATCCGCTACTGCGGGCGTTGCAGAGGCAAGCAGCAACAGCGCGCCATGCCGCGCCGCCCGTCGCTTTGCCACCTGTACAGCATCGTAGCGGGGGGCGCTTTCGCTTTGGTAGGTATGCTCTTGCTCCTCATCCACAATTAAAACACCTATATTTTGCAAGGGTGCAAACACAGCGCTGCGGGTACCCACCACAACAGGGGCTTCTCCCCGGCGGATGCGCCTCCATTGTAAAAAACGCTCGGTATTAGAAAGGCCCGAGTGCAGCACCGCAACCTGCTGCCCAAAAATGGCGCGCATTTGGCGCAGCATTTGGGGGGTAAGGCCAATTTCGGGCACCAAAATCATGGCACTCTTGCCCTGTTGCAGGGCTTGCATTGCCAAATGTAAAAAAACAGGCGTTTTGCCGCTGCCCGTTACCCCATATAACAGCGAGGGATGGGGCTCCGGCATTTTCATTTGCTGCAACAACGGCTGCACCACCACATTTTGCGCAGCAGTAAGCACCGGCAGGGGTTGTTTTTCCACCTCCGGTGCGGCCTCTGTTTCTACCTCCAGCACTTTATCCTGCTCGTCCTGCAACAGCAGGCCGTTTTTTACCATGGTTTGCAAAACACCGGGGCCTACACCACTGGCTTCCAGCAACTCTTTACGGGGGACCGGCCCCTCACGCAAGCAATCCAACACTGCCTGCTGCTTGGCCGAAACCTTTTTAGCCTGCCCGGTATCACCGGCAGCATAAACCTGCTGGGTGTGCCGCTGTACCTGTGCCTGCAAAGCCCACTGCCCATCGTTTTGCACCACACGGTACTGCGCCCCATAGGGCAGCGCCGCGCGCACAGCCTCGTACCATGTGCAAAAGGTTGCCTCTTTTAAATACCGCACAATTGCCAGCAGCTCTTCGCTTAAAGCCGCTTCTTCGGGGGCCGCATCCCATATTTGCTTAATGCGCCCATCCTGCCTGTCCTCTGCCGCAATCTCTATTGCAACACCAATGCGGGGCCTTGTTTTGCCGCGCCCAAAGGGCACCAGCACAAGGCTGCCAACAAAAACACGCTCCTGTATAGGAGCGGGCACAGCATATGTATACAATTTGTCGTAGTACACGGTGGCATCGCTCACCGCCACCATTATCTGCATGGGCTGCTCCTTTTTTATAGCATGCTTTTACCCTGTTAAAAGCAAAATTTACTCTTCTTGTTTTCTTTCCTGCAATATTTCGTATAATTTTTTTGCACACTCGGCGGGGTCATCGTTTATAAGCTGGTAATGGTAGGCACCCGCTTCTTCCATTTCCTGCTCGGCACGGTGCAGGCGCTTCATCATAGATTCCATTGTTTCTGTTCCGCGTTTTTTTAGGCGGCGTTCCAATTCTTCCATGCTGGGCGCCATTATAAAAACGGTTGTGCAGTTGGGGTAAGCCTTTTTTACCTGCGCTGCGCCGTTTACCTCAATTACCAGCACACAATCTATCCCTTTGGATATTCTATTGTCTACTTCGCTTTTTAAGGTGCCATAATAATTGCCAACGTACTCGGTATATTCTAAAAGCATATCCTGCTTAATGTAATCTTCAAATTCCTCTTTGGTTATATAGTGGTAGTCTACCCCTTCTTGTTCGCTTCCACGCGGGGCGCGCGAAGTTGCACTAACTGAAACCTCAATTTCCGGATGCCGTCCTATCAGGTTTTGTACCACCGTGTCTTTTCCACATCCCGACGGCCCCGAAACCACCAACAAGCATCGTTCATCATTCATCTTCTTCCCCATCCTTTGCTTCCTCCTCCGGTGCTTCGTTAAAACGGTTGGCTACCGTTTCGGGCTGCACTGCCGACAAAATTACATGGTCGGAGTCTGTAAGCAAAACCGCCCGCGTACGCCGCCCGTACGTGGCGTCCACGAGCATTCCTTTATCACGCGCCTCCTGCATAATACGCTTAATTGGCGCAGAATCGGGGCTGACAATGGCAACCAGCCTGCTTGCATTTACCATATTTCCAAAACCAATGTTAATTAGCCTCATACATGCTCCCCTATTCTTAAAAAAGCCGTTGGTTACTCTAAGTTTTGCACTTGCTCACGTATTTTTTCTATTTCCGCCTTCATATCCACCACAAGACGGGTAATTTCCAGCTCTTGGCATTTAGAGCCAATGGTATTAACTTCCCGGTTTAGCTCTTGAGTTAAAAAGTCTAATTTGCGCCCAATCGAGTCGGCACCCTGCAATATTTCGCGGTACTGCTTTATGTGGCTGTGCAGGCGCATGGTTTCTTCATCCACTGCTGTTTTATCGGCAAAAACAGCCGCCTCGGTTAAAATACGTCCTTCTTCAATCGATGTGTTTTCAAGCACTTCCCGCAGCCTCTCGTACAGGCGCTGGGTGTAACGCTGCACGCGCCCCTCGCTGCCAATTTCTACCTGCGCCAGCATTCCCTCCAACTTTTGCAGCTTTTGGCTTATGTCTTCGGTTAGCTTTTGGCCCTCTGCTGCACGCATAGTGGTATGTCTTTTTATGGCTTCGTTTTCTATCATAAGCACATCATTCAGCAAGGCTTCGTTTTCGCTGTCTTCGCTTTTTAAAGAAAATAAATCCGAAAAACGAGACAAAACGGCCGGACTTACGTCCATAGTCAAATCCAAAGAATCTGCCATTTTTCGCATTGCATTGTAGTACCCCGCCGCAAGCGGAAGGTTGGGCTCCACCTCTACAACCGAGCCCTCCAGCGTGCGTACCGAAAGGAACAAATCTACCTTTCCGCGCGCCATACTTGCCGCAAGTGCTTTTTTCAGGGCGTCATCCGCATACCCCAAATTGCGTGGAAGACGGGAATTATACTCGAAGTACCTCGAGTTTACACTTTTAATTTCCACCGTAATTTCCCTGTTATTTACCGTGGATTGTGCACGTCCATAGCCTGTCATGCTAAGCGCCATGCAGCCATTCCTCTCTTTTACCGACAATACTCCATATTGCCAATAGTATTTTTTAAATTTTAGCAG
This sequence comes from Oscillospiraceae bacterium, assembly GCA_047972265.1. GTDB lineage: Bacteria > Bacillota > Clostridia > Oscillospirales > Ruminococcaceae > JAAYCI01. The sequence continues at coordinate 69,605 of JBKEAM010000134.1, forward strand.
TTTTACATTGTGTTTACAAGGTTTGCACCTATTTTTATACAAGTGTTATGTCTTTTTGCTTTTTTATCGCTATTATGCCCTGTTTTAATACTTTTTATTTGCTTTGGGAGGCGCAAATTTGTGTTTGTTTGCGATACACCCATATATTTTTTTGTCTGCAAATCATCCATAAACCTTGATGCTCTGCCTTTTGCACGAGGACTGTTTTATTTTGTGCTCACTTCATCATCCGGCTTATATTAAAAAAATTATTTAGTTGTACAACATAAATACAATCCCTGTATTATACAAATAATTAACATAAAAATTACGTTAATTAATTTATTTAATCTAAGAGCTTGCTTTTTCACCCTGCTTCTTATATACTGGTTTCAGTTCACGGGGGAGTAGTTTGCGCTTTGCGCGCCAAGTCAACACGCTGGCATTTTGCCTGGCTTGGCTAAGGCAAGTATTATTAGCCGATAACAAGACCCATGCACAGAAAATTCTGTGCATGGGTCTTCTGTTTGTCTAAACCCTGCAAACAGCGCAGCCTGCTGCTGAACAATACATAAATGGGGGAACAAAATGGGTTTTGTTACTGTACTGTTGCTTTCTTTAGGGCTCTCTATGGACGCATTTGCTGTTTCTATCTCCAACGCGCTTTGTTACGACAATATGACGCACAAGCAGGGCACCCTAAACGCACTTTGCTTTGGCATATTTCAGGGAATTATGCCCCTTTTGGGGTACTTTGCGGGCCGTTTGTTTGCGGGGCCTATCCAAGCGTTAGACCATTGGATTGCGCTGGTTTTACTGGGCTTTATTGGGGGTAAAATGCTGGTAGAGGGCATACGAGCACTTAAACAGCCCGAAAGCTGCCCGCAAGGCCGTCAATTTGGTCTAAAATCCATGGTGATACAGGCGGTTGCCACCAGTATAGATGCACTGGCCGTAGGCATTAGCCTTGTGGCCTTTTCTGCCAACATCTTTTCTACCGTTGCCATTATTGCCGTAATTACTTTTGTAATGTGCATGATTGGCGCTTTTTTAGGGCGCACCGTTGGCCCATTACTGGGCGATTGGGCCCAAATAGCGGGCGGCATAATACTGGTTGGTATAGGGCTTAAAATATTTATAGAACACATGATGGGCGGCTGAGGCCGCCCTTTTTCTTTGCTTGCGCGCCATTTATAAACAGGGTATAATATTGTGCAACAGTTGTGCAGATTGTTTTTATGCACGTTTTACCTTAAAAATGTTTTATATAAAGGAGCGCCTTTTGCAACTTACACTTTCGCAGCAGGGCATAGATATTATTGCCCGCCTGCTGGCTTTTGCAACCGCCATTCCGTTTCACGAATCGGCGCATGCTTTTGTTTCGGATAAACTGGGAGACCATACCGCCCGTAACCTTGGCCGCCTTACGCTTAATCCCCTACGGCATATTGACCCTTGGGGCCTTTTAGCCATGCTTACCATTGGGTTTGGCTGGGCAAAACCTGTTCCCATTAACCCGGGGGCATATAAAAACCCAAAAACAGGCATGGCCATTACCGCCGCTGCCGGGCCAATATCCAACCTTTTGCTTGCCTATATTAATATGGTTATATATAAGGCAGGGTTTTATCTTTCTTACTCTGTTTGGGGCAGTGCCCAGCCAGAGTGGGCGGTGATTGTTCTTTCGATTATCGAAACACTTGTGGTTATTAACGTAACGTTGGCTGTGTTTAACATGCTGCCCATCCCGCCCTTTGACGGCAGCCGTATTTTTGGCCTTTTTTTACCTACCAAATGGTATTTTGCGGTACAAAAGTACGAGCGTTATATTATGTTTGGCACCCTTATTTTATTATGGCTTGGGGCTTTTTCGGGGGTGCTGTCCACTGCATATACCTATGTGTTACGGGGCATGTCCTGGGCCACCGGCTATGTAGACTTCTTGTTTTTGCGCTTTGTTTTATAGCTTGCGGCAACGCAGGCAGGTACCGTTTTCATTTTGCAGCAAGGGAGGGGCTTTACATTGCCGGAACATGCCGAAAGCACTGTGCAATTTCATTTAGAACAGTTTGAAGGCCCGCTGGATTTACTATTGGCCCTTGTTTCTAAAAACAAAATGAGCCTGTACGACATTGAAATACTTACTTTGATAGACCAGTACCTTGTTGTTATAGAACAAACAGACAATGTTGTGCTGGAAAATGTAACCGAATTTATAGGCATGGCCGCCCACCTTGTGCAGATGAAAAGCTTTTTACTACTGCCAAAAAGTGAAGAAGCCGAGCGGATGCGCGAGGAACTAACCGGCCTATTGGTAGAATACAGTGCCTGCAAGCGCATTGCCGGGCAACTGGGAGAAATGTCTAAAGGGGTATATATTGCGGTGCGTCAGCCGCAGGTGGTAGATCTGGATAACACCTACACCGGGCACCACACCTTAAAAGAACTTACCGATGCTTTTGCTTTATTAATGGGGCGCTCTAACGCACGCCGCCTGCCAAAGCAAGAGCAGTTTGAAGAAATTGTAGCGGCACCTTTTGTTTCTGTTAACTCTAGGGTCATTCATGTTTTGCGCGGCCTTGTTACCGGCAAAGTAAACAAGCTGCGGGGGGTATTTGCCCACTGTTCTTCCCGCGGAGAAACAGTTGCCACCTTTTTGGCCGTATTAGAACTGATACGCGGTGGGCGCATTACGGTGCAGAACGATGGCGATATTGTGCTGCAAAAGGGTCGTTCTGTGCGTGCGCGCACACAAGAAAGCAGAGAGGAAACACCCGCATGGAATTGACCCAGATAAAAGCCGCAATTGAGGCTGTTTTGTTTGCCTATGCCGAGCCCATCTCTTCCTCCAAACTGGCCGAACTGTTAGAGGTTGAAAAGAGCGTGGTAGAAAACGTGTTGTGGAATATGCGCGACGCGCTGCTGGCCGCAGAACACGGCATACAACTTTTGCAGTTAGAGGGCGCATGGCAGTTTGCCACCAAATCTGCCCACGGGGACATTATAAAAAAAGCGCTGGATACACGCCGCAACACACCGCTTTCCCCTGCTTCTTTAGAGGTGCTTGCCATTATTGCGTATAACCAGCCTGTCTCCCGTTCTTTTATAGAACAGGTGCGCGGGGTAGATTCTTCTTCTACCGTTTCTACCTTAGCCCAAAAAGGGCTGATTGCCGAAGCCGGACGCTTAGATTTGCCGGGCCGGCCTATTGCCTTTGTTACCACAGATGTGTTTTTGCGCACCTTTGGCATTTCTTCGTTAAACGAGCTCCCACCCCTGCATACCGAAGAAGAACCCGAGGACGAATCGGCCATGTATGCCCTGCCCGATGAGTACCTGCCCGAAGATGCTTTTGAAGAGGATTTGTCTAGTTTAGAGCAAGAATCTTTTTCTGCCAGCGAATAAGCCACAAAAAGGAGGCCACCCATTGTGTTTGTTATAAAAATAATACTGTGGGTGCTGCTTGGCCTTTTGGGGCTTTTATTGTTGCTGCTTGTTATACCCGCTTCGGCCTTGGTGCGCTTTGAGGAAGAGGAATTTTATCTTTCGGTTCGCTATTTGTTTTTAAAGTTCCTCATTTTTCCTCCAAAAGAGAAAAAGCAAAAAAGCAACGACAAAGATGCAGAAGATAAAAAAGAGGACGAAAAGCAAAGCCCCAAAAAAGAGAAAAAAAAGACGACACTGCCCGAGCTTTTACATTTTGTAAATAAAATTGTGTCCTCGGCTTCGTCCGGTTTGCAGTTTTTGTTAAAGTTTTTATGGATCCACCGGGTAGAGCTTGTGGTGCCTGTGCACGCCGAAGATGCAGGCGACACTGCCGTGCAGTTTGGCCAGGTTCAAGCCTTAATTGGCGGCACCCGCGCTGTACTGGGTAACATTTTTAATATCTCTTACAAGATGCTGCAGGTATACCCCGATTTTAGCGGCCAGTACGCTGCCGGAATATATTTCTCTTGTAAAATCGTGGCTTCTCCGGTTATAATGTTAGCGACCGCATTTGTAGCTTTTAAGCGCTACCTTACTTACGACCGCAGCCTGCGGCAGTTTGTATTTCGTCCGGTTTCGGGCGGGCAAGGGCCTGCAAAAAAAGGGGCGCCTGCCCCGCGCAAAGATAAGACAACACAAAAGGAGTAAGCGACATGCCAAACGGAGAACATCCCATCAATGGTTTAATGGGCGTTACCTTAGATAAAATACGCCAGATGGCGGATTCTAACACTATTATCGGCAACCCCATCAACACAGCAGACGGTACCACAATTTTACCTGTAAGCCGTGTTTCTTTTGGGTTTGCTTCGGGCGGTTCCGATTTTGTTTCTAAGCGCGCCCCCAAAGATTTGTTTGGTGGTGGTTCTGGCGCAGGAATGTCCATTGTGCCTGTTGCTTTTTTGGTAATAAACGATGGAAATGTTCGTTTGCTGCAGCTTGCCGATAAATCGGCCCCTATGGACAGAATTTTAAACCTTGTGCCTGAGGTAATGGACACCGTTACCGGATTTATGAATAAGGGCAAAAAAGACACCGCCCCTGCCGACGTGCCGGATACGGCAGAGGATGATATTGGCGATATATTGGATACAGACGAAGAATAAAACTGCACTTTATCCTGCGGTCGGGCCCTGTGGGCGCGGCCGCTGTTATATGTAAGCCCTTAGTAAAATATGTGCGTTGTTGCGTTTTTTGTCTTTTAATTCTCGTTTGCAACTGCAGCTTCTTTTATTTGTGGTATATTATTTAGGCTTTTAAAAGCACTTTTTCCCTGCTATTCAAAACCGGTTTTTATAATTTTTGCATATATAACTATTTTTGAAAAAGGGCGTGAAATACGATGCTTACTATGATTGGATTGGTGGCAAATTATTTAGGGTTTGGCTGTGTATTGTATGGGCTTTACAAAAACAACGATTTTCGCGAGCTATTAAACTCCGCCATGCAAAATAACACCCTAAATCCCGGTGACAAATGGATTTTAGCCGGCATTATTGTTGTTTTACTGGGCACCGTTTTAATTCTTATCCACGCATTTAAAAAACCAAAACGAAAAAAGAGCAAGTTTTACCCATATTAACTGCAAGCAAAAGAAAGAAGGAAAACTTTGGGCAAGCTAGAACGTGTACAAAAAGTAATGGCTGATAACGGCCTTTGCAGCCGCCGTGCTGCCGAGCAAATTATTGCCGAGGGACGTGTTAAGCTAAACGGCCACCCCGTTACCGTAGGCGATAAAATGGACGTATCCTCCGATGTACTGGTGGTGGACGGGCAGCGCATTCAAACCCGCGGCCCCTCTGAATATACCTACGTAATGCTAAACAAGCCACGCGGGTATGTAACCACCGTAAAAGATGATTTGGGCCGCAAAACCGTAATGGAACTGCTGGCAGATGTGAAACACCGCGTTTACCCCGTGGGGCGGTTGGACAAAGACAGCGAAGGCCTTTTGCTTTTTACCAACGACGGTGATTTTGCCAATATGCTTACCCACCCAAGCCACGAGATTTCTAAACTATACCGGGTTACATTGCGCCCCCGAGCAACCGAAGACCAACTGGCAGACCTTGCTTCTGGCCCTGTGCTGGAAGATGGCGAAAAAACCCTGCCTGCCTCTGTGCGTGTAACGGTAGAGGAAGAAGGCCGCACTGTAGCCGAAATTGCTATTCGCGAAGGAAAAAAACGCCAGATACGCCGCATGTGTGAGGCCGTAGGCCTTACTGTTATTCGCCTAAAGCGCATTGCAGAGGGCAGCCTGCGGCTGGGAATGCTGCAGCCCGGAAAATGGCGTGAGCTTACCCCCCAAGAGGTAACCGCCCTTAAAGCCGCTGCCGCCAAAGCAGGGCGCAGCAGCGCGCAAGATCCCGGCAAAAAATAAATTTTGCATATTTTAAACTATTTGCCAAAGGAGTACACTAACCATGCTTGCAATGCGCCCCATAGATGAACCCGATGTAATTGACCTTTTAAACGATGGCCGCTTTGAAGGCGACATTGAGGGCTATATTATGATGGATGGCCCCACCTACCTTGGGCATGCCCTGTTTAAAGTAGAAAATGGGGTTACCACCGTACTGGACTCTAGCATACAAGACCACCAGCAGCTTGACGGCATTGTGCGTGCCTGTATAGCCGCGGGAGACAACCGCGAGGCCAAACTGTTTTTGGTAAATAAGCAACAGGCAAACCTTGCCAAATGGTGGGATGTTTTTTGCAAAGAAAAAGAAGGTCCTGTTGAAACCGGCCATCTTTTTACATTTTGCTAATTGCTATTTGTTAATCACCCAACCTATTTTTCATAAAAATTAAGTTAAAGTTCTTTTTATTTAATACGTATACAGCTATGCATGGTCATATTGGTTTTGCCAATATGACCATTTTATTTGCGCAATTTTATTGCTTTTGCGCTTTAAAACCTGCTTTGCACGCCTTGTTAAAAGTGCCATTTTTGTAGTATAATAATTTTGATTCCGAATTTTATTTTTAGGAGGGCTGGGAATGGCTAATGATGCGACTGGCGGGATCGGTGTTCTCGCTGCTTTTTTCGATGACGGCGCATATGCTCCTCTATTTGCCGAAGAACAAAGCGCGGTAAGCGTTGCCTATGGTTTTGCAGGGGCGCAGCCCGTATATGTTATCCGGCAAAATGGAGAGGCATTAAGCCCACACCATGTAGATATTTGCTGTAAAACACTTGCTTTGGCTGCCAAAACAGGCAATCCCGTGGTAACTTTTTACAATTCCAAGGGGTCTACCCTGCAAGACGGCCAAAAAACTTTGGCTGCGGCCGCACGTTTAAGCGCTGCTGCTGCCAACCTGTCCGGCGTTGTTCCTCAAATTGCCGTTGTTACAGGCACATGCGGTGCTTCGGCTGCTTTGGCCGCTGCACAGGCCGATTTATGCATTGTTGCTAAATCTGCCGAGTTCTTTCTTACCGCACCCGAACTGTCTGCCAACGAAGGAGACGAAGTTTCTGCCGCCGGCAGTGCAGAGTATGCCGCCAAAGCAGGCATTGCCGCTTTGGTATGCGAAACCCCCGAAGAAGCCGCCGCTGCCGCCGCAAAGCTAATTGCACTTCTTCCCTCTAACAATTTGTCAGAGGCCGCCAGCTTTGAATATGCAGAACCCGCCGCCGCATTGAACTTGGCAAACTACACTGCTCCCGAAGCCGTTGCCGCAGTGGTAGACTATGGCAGTGAAGTAGAGGTTTTTGCCGGTTTTGGAAGCGGAATTTCTACCTATTTGGCAACCTTATGCGGCACTGCCGTAGGCGTGGTTGCCACCAATGGCCCCGAAAAATACTTTGGCCGCAACTGCGCCAATAAAGCGGCCCGCTTTGTGCGCCTGTGCGATGCCTTTGGCCTGCCGGTACTTACCTTTGTAAATTCGGCCGGGTTTGTGCGCAGCAACAGCGAAGAAGCTGCCGGTGGCCTGCGCGCTGCCGCCCGCCTTGCAGCTACCTATGCCGACGCCACCACCGCCAAGGTTGCCGTTATTGCAGGGCGCGCTGTGGGCACCACCTACACGGCACTTGCCAATGCAGACCTTACCATTGCGCTAAGCACCGCTGTTATCTCTCCCCTAGAACCTGCCGCCGCCATTACCATTTTGCAGCGGGACGAAATTAACGTCTCAGGCAACCCCATTGCACAAGAAACCGCCGCACGTGCCAAAGCTTACGAACAGGGCCCTGCCGGCGCTGCCAGCGCAATGGAAAATGGACTTGCCGATTTTGTTGCAACACCTCAAACCCTGCGCTCTGTTGTTGCAGGCTCTTTGGATATTCTTGTTTCTAAACAAGATCGTCGCCTGCCCAAAAAACACGGAAATATGCCTTTATAAGGCTTTTGTGCTCGTTTAATTTTGTACTTAATACAAAAATTTATGGAGGTATATTGTATGAAACGTTACACCATTACAGTAAACGGAACCCCCTATGACGTTGTTGTAGAAGATGCTGGCGCACACGCACCCGCTGCGCCTGTTGCTCCAGTTGCTGCTCCCGCCGCTGCTCCAGTTGCTGCTCCCGCCGCTGCTCCTGCTGCTGCTCCGGCAGCCGCCGCACCTGTAGCCCCGGCCCCTGCTGCACCTGCCACCGGTGGTGCCGATGGCTCTATTGTAATTGCAGCCCCAATGCCCGGCAACGTGCTGGACGTAAAAGTATCTGTAGGGCAGGCAGTAAAAACCGGCGACGTTTTGGTAATTTTGGAAGCCATGAAAATGGAAAATGAAATTGTTGCGCCGCAGGATGGCACCATTGCCAGCGTGCGCTGCACCAAGGGCGATGTTGTAAACGCAGGAGACCTTTTCCTTACAATGAATGCATGAGGTGAATAGCATGGCAAAACCCATTAAGATAACCGAGGTTGGCCTGCGTGACGCTCACCAGTCTTTAATTGCCACGCGGATGACAACCGACGAGATGCGTCCCATTTTGCCCGCTATGGACGAAGTTGGATACTACTCTTTAGAATGCTGGGGCGGTGCAACGTTTGATGCCTGCATCCGCTTTTTAGACGAAGACCCGTGGGAGCGTCTGCGCACAATTCGCGCAGCCTGCCCCAATACCAAACTGCAAATGCTGTTTCGCGGGCAAAACATGCTGGGATACCGCCACTATGCCGATGATGTGGTAGAGTATTTTGTACAGCGCAGTGTTGCTAACGGCATTGATATTCTACGTATTTTTGACGCATTGAACGACCCACGCAACCTAGAAACTTCTATTAAGGCCGCCATTAAAGAAAAGGCGCATGTACAGGGCTGTATCTCTTATACTCTAAGCCCGGTACACGACAATGCGCACTTTGCGCGTTACGCCAAAACACTGGAAGAAATGGGTGCCAACTCTATCTGTGTAAAAGATATGGCCGGTCTGCTTACCCCCACCTCTGCCTACGAGCTTACCAAAGCTTTAAAAGAGGCTGTAAACATCCCCATAGACCTTCACTCTCACTACACCAGTGGTCTTGCCTCCATGTCTCTTTGGAAGGGTATTGAAGCGGGTGCCGATATTATAGATACCTCCATTAGCCCCCTTGCCCTTGGCGCAAGCCACGCACCTACCGAAAGCATGGTAGCTGCCCTACAGGGTACCGAATATGACACCGGCCTTGATTTGAAAAAGCTGGATGTAGTACGCGCATATTTTTCTACCCTGCGCGAAAAATGGCTGGCAAACGGCTTGCTAAGTCCCAAAATGCTGGGCGTAGACGCCAACACCCTTTTGTACCAGGTACCGGGCGGCATGCTTAGCAACCTGCTAAAACAGCTAAAGGATGCAGGCAAAGAGGACCAGCTGGAAGACGTGTTAAAAGAGATTCCACGTGTGCGCGAAGAATCCGGCTATCCGCCCCTTGTTACCCCCACCAGCCAAATTGTGGGCACACAGGCAACACTAAATGTAATTACCGGCGAGCGGTATAAAATGGTAAGTAAAGAATTTCGCGGCGTAGTGCATGGCGATTACGGTAAAACCCCGGCTCCCATCAGCCCCGAATTTTCGAAAAGAATACTGGGCGACGATGCCCCCATTACCCACCGCCCGGCAGACGACTTGGCACCCGAGTTGGATAAGCTGACACAGGAAGCCGCCAAATGGGCCGAGCAGCCCGAAGACGCACTTACCTATGCCATGTTCCCCCAGGTTGCCCCCAAGTTTTTTGAAAAGCGCAACGAGAAGAAGCAGGGCGTAGACAGTGCCCACGCCGATTACGCTGCAAAAACCGCACCGGTTTAAGCACAAAAAGGTTTTAATAAAAACAGCCCCGGCCAAAGCCGGGGCTGTAATTTTTTGTTTGGGCGACCAAACCATAAGCCGGGTTCTGTATTAAACGACAATCTATCTTGGCTGCATGTTGCTACACAGCTCCTGCCACCTCCGGAACGCGCAGGGGACGCTTAATGTTCCATACGGGTGTTGCTTCTGGTAGGGTTTACATAGCCGCAAAGTCGCCAGTGCGCTGGTGAGCTCTTACCTCGCCTTTCCATCCTTGCCACGCACCTCGCAGGGCCGTTCGGCGGTCTATTTCTGTTGCACTATCCCTAGGGTTGCCCCCGGCTGCCGTTAGCAGTTACCATTCCCTTACGAAGCCCGGACTTTCCTCACCGTGCAAAGCACAGCGCTGCCGTCTGGTTTGCTCGCCGTACAACATTATATAGTAAACAAAACAAAAAAACAAACTTTTATGCAAAACAAAAAACACTGCTTTATTTTTGGTGAACTTGTCTATTTATATTTATTCCCTTTTTATAGTAAAAATGCACCTGAACAAAGGGCATAAAATACATAACTTTAGCATGAGGGAATTTGAAGATATTTATTGCAGAATATCGTTTTAAATTACAAAGGGCCGGAAGTTCCCCTTTGCCCCCACAGGCCAGAATACGGATGCAAACATGCACTTTATAAAAATAAACCGCCGCGCCCACATGCAACGGTTTTGCATCCAAAATTTCCGGCTCTTTTATTTGTTTTCACAGGCAAATGCCTTTATAAATACACTGGGCAAGGCCCGCCGGATTTTCCCACGCCATAGAGTGCCCCGCACCGGGCACCACCTCTATATGCACCCTGTGCTGCTTTATCAGCGGCTCGTTTTTGTCCGGCAAAGATTTTTCTCCGTATATATAGGTCTTGGGACAATTTGCATTATACAAAATATCTCTCCACGCAGGCACACCGCCCTGTATGGCCGATTGCGATATAAGCCAGGCTGCCCGCGGCAGAGTAACTGCAAGGCTGGCTGCCCAAAGGGTATTGCCATGTTTTTGTGCACTGCGCAGTATCTCTGCGCAACCCTTTTCTTCAAACTCATTTAGGGTATATCTTGCAATTGCACGGCTTGTGCTACCGCCTCCCCCGTCCAAATTAGATTCGGTTAAAATCAGGCGTTCAATTTTTTGCGGGTGGTTTTTGTATAGTTCCAGCGCCACCGCCCCGCCAAGACTATGCCCAAACAAAATAATTTTATCTAAATTCAGCTTATCTGTAAACTCTGCCAAACAACGGGCATGAGCCGATACCGAATATTCAAATTCTTGCGGCTTATCGCTGTAGCCGCTGCCTATCAAGTCGCATAAAAGCATGCGCCTGCCACGCAGTGCAGGGTTTAAAGCAACCTGCGGATAATCGAAAGAAGATGCACACCCAAGCCCGTGCACAAAAACAAGCGGTGTTCCCTCTCCTTCAAAATCATGGTAACGCATAAAGCCGCCTGCGCATTGCAAATACAATTCTTTCAAAACAATCATCCTTTACAGTAATATAGCAAAAGCATAAAGCGAGCCAAACTCGCTTTATGCTTTTTTGTTTAGGCTTTACAAAGTTTGCTTTCTCCCCGGTCTCTTCGGGTATGGCGCGAAACACTTAGCACCAGCCCTACCGAAATATAAAGCATTAGTACCGACGTGCCCCCCGCCGAAATAAAGGGAAGGGTAAGGCCAACCACCGGCAGAAGCATAAGGTTCATCCCTACATTAATTACAATTTGAAACAACAGAGTTGCAAACACCCCTGTGCACAAGTACGCACCTGCCCGGGTAGAGGCATTGGAAGCGACAGACAAGGTTTTATACAAAATAGCCCCCAAAAGCCCCAGCAATATTAACGCACCTATAAAGCCACAGGCCTCTGCGTAATAACTAAAGATAAAGTCGTTTTCTGACCTTGGAACATAATACTGCCCGTCCGAAAACAGCCCACGCCCAAACCACTGGCCAGACCCGATGGCAACCCGTGCCCGCAGCTGCTGGTACATGGTAGAGTCTGCATATTTATCGGGGAAAAACAGACCCAAAATTCTCTCTTTTTGGTAATTCCCCATCAAAAAATTCCACAATATGGGTACCGCCAGCAAAACAGCCCCCGTAATGCTTATAACCACCCAACGGTTAATACCCGCTACAAACAGCATAATTACCCCAATGGCCAAAAATACCATGGCCGTTCCATCATCCCCCTGCAAATGCACCAACAGTACAGGTGCCAATATATGCAGCAACACAGGGATAAGTACCCGTAGTTTGCCCAGCTTTTTATACGCGTGGTTTAAATGCATGGCAAAGGTAAGATAAAAGCTAATTTTGGCAATTTCGGTAGGCTGAAAACTCATGCCAAACGGCATGGCAATCCAGCTTTGGCTACCGGTTTGCCCCGGCTCGTACCCAATGCCCGGAATAAAAGTAAGAAGTACAAGACCCCAGCAAATGGCCACGTGCAGGGGCCAAAGCTTCATAAGGCGTCGATAATCTATTAAAGAGATAACAACTGCCGCACAAATACCCAATAAAGAGGCAACTATTTGTGTGTAGGCCGGGCGCATATTTCCAAACACGCCCCCATAGGTAAGCCCGCCGTACATGCCGACAGAAAACAAAGTAATAACCGAAAGGGTGGATAACAATATGCACAAAACAAGATAACCCTTATCTGTGTTTTTCCAGTTCCTTTTAATCTTTTCGGCAATTCTATCGGCCATTTTTCCCTCCCACTTGTTGGTGATATTTATTTAGTATACCCAACTTTTCTTTATAATACAACGATTTGCGGCTTTGCCATGCTTCACCCTAACGTATGGGTAAAGTTGTGTTTGTTTTAGTTTACAGTTGCATTCCAAAATATTTTATATTCCAAATACGCATGGTTTATTCACTCTATATTAATAATTTGGGTATATACTTAGGGTACTTGCTTGGTTGCGCATCCCCCTGTAAAGACGTATAATAGACAAGTATATATTTTGCCGAAAGGGGTCTTTTTCACTGGCAAGTTACACCACTACTTCTTCGCTGCAAACGCAGCAGTTGGCCGTACGCTTGGGCAAAACCCTAAAAGGCGGCAACGTAGTTGCACTGTTTGGCGGGCTGGGTGCCGGCAAAACCACTTTTTGCCGCGGCCTTGCCGAGGGCCTTGGGTGCAGCGGGCACGTATCCAGCCCTACATTTGATATTGTGCACTTATACAACGGGCCTACTCCTTTGGCCCATTTTGACGCTTACCGCATCACCTCTGCTGATGATCTTGAAGCTTCTGGCTTTTACGATTACCACGAGCAGGGCGCGGTACTTGTCATTGAATGGAGCGAGAACATTTTTTCTTTTTTAGAGTTTCCGTATATTCGCGTGTCTCTGGAGGCTGTAAGCGAAAATGCCCGCCAGATTACCATAGAGGGGGCCGATGGCTTTTGATTACCTTTGCACTGGATTCCAGCGGAAAAACCGCCAGTGTGTGTGTACTATATAATAGCACTGTTTTGTTTGAAAAAACCTTAAACGAAGGGCTTACCCACTCCGAAACACTCTTAGCTCTTGCAGACGAAGCTTTTACTTCTTGCGGGCTTTCTCCCCAAAAGGTTAACCGTTATGCCGTTACCTGCGGGCCGGGCAGTTTTACCGGGTTGAGGATTGGACTTGCCCTTATAAAGGGGCTTAGCCTGCCTTTTGACACCCCTTGTGTACCTGTTTCTACCCTTATGGCTTTGGCGCTTGCCAGCACCCCGTACAACGGCATTATAATCCCCTCGCTGGATGCACGCAGAAAAGAAGTGTACTGGGCAGCGTTTAAATCAGTCGATTTGGTACTCGAGCGCCTTACCCCCGATACTGCCGGACCCATTGAAGATGCCGCCGTTTTTGCCCGCAATAACACGCCGCCTTTGCACTTAGTTGGCGATGGAGCGGAATTGTGTTATAATAGTTGGGGCTTTTTTACAGAAAAAGAACTTTCTTATTCTATTTTTCCCTCTTTTTCTATCGCCCGGGGCGCTGCTTTGGCCTGTACAGCCTTTGCAGAGGTTTGCAAACCAATACCTGCGCAAGACCTAAAGCCGGTTTATCTGCGTCTCTCGCAGGCAGAGCGGGAACGTGCCGAAAAACTTAAAAAAGCTGTTATTAGTAAATAACCATATAAAAGGAGTGCGGCGTACTTATGAAACCTGCTATTGCGATTGCCAGCGATGGAGCTGGTTACGAGCTTAAAAAGGAGATTGAAAAGCAGTTGCTTGAAAACGGTTTTACCGTAACCGATTTTGGCAACGACTCCACTGCCAGTTGCGATTATCCCGATTATGCAAAGCCAGCCTGCCAGGCTGTGCTGGACGGAAAATGCCAGTTTGCCCTTTTGTTTTGCGGCACAGGGGTAGGTATGTCTATGGCGGCCAACAAGATGAAGGGGATTCGCGCTTGCTGCTGCTCTGATATTTTTAGCGCCGAAATGACCCGCCTACACAACAATGCCAATGTATTGTGCCTGGGCGGCCGGGTTATCGCATCGGGTCTTGCAGGTAAATTGGTGGATATCTTTTTGGCCACCGAATATGAGGGTGGACGCCACCAGCGTCGTGTAGACAAGATTACTGCCATCGAGCAGGAATCCTGATATAGTTGCAAAACACAAATTAAAGGGGCGCTGTAATGGCGCGGGAGGAATGTGTATGGCAAACGAACCTATGATTTTAATCGATCATCCATTGGTACAGCACAAGGTTGCTTTATTGCGAGACAAAAACACCGGCACAAAAGAATTTAAAGAGCTTGTAAGCGAGCTTTCTACCTTGATGTGCTACGAAGCCACCCGCGATTTGCCAACCAAAGAAGTTACCGTTGATACGCCTGTTGCCAGTGCCAATGTAAGAATGCTGGCCGGCAGAAAACTTGCCTTTGTACCCATTTTACGTGCCGGGCTTGGCATGGTAGACGGCATGATGTCCTTAGTACCTGCCGCAAGGGTTGGCCATATTGGCCTTTACCGAGACCCCGAGACCCTGCAGCCAGTAGAATATTACTGCAAACTGCCCAACGACATTGCCGAGCGCGATGTGATTGTTTTGGATCCAATGCTCGCCACCGGCGGCTCTGCTAGTGACGCTATCACAATGATAAAATCCCGCGGAGCCAAAAGCATTAAATTTATTGGTATTATTGCCGCCCCCGAAGGCCTTGACCGCCTTATAAAAGACCATCCCGATGTTCAGGTTTACCTTGCTGCATTGGACGAGCGCCTGAACGACCATGGCTACATTGTACCTGGTTTGGGCGACGCCGGAGACCGTATTTTTGGCACAATGTAAATTGTCTGCTTTTGTACACAGATAGGAGTGTGCTCATTTGTTTAAACGCTTGCTTTCTACAATTTTTTCCTCGCTATTGCTAGCCCTTGTTTTGCTGGGGGCTATGGTTTGGCTTATTTCTGCTTCCTCTTTTTTAGGAACAGCTATTACCATACTGCTATGCACCTGCGTAGGTATTCTTATATTGTTTGTTTTTTACTTAATGATTACCCGTTTGATAGAGCTGGCGCGTATGCGGCGGCACGACGAAGAAACCTATAGCGAAAAACACATCGAAAAGATTTTTTCGGGTGCCAGCGCTATTAAGCAAAAAACCATCCATTCTGCCGCAGTACAGCGTGCCGCCGAAGAAGAGGCGCACCACCTGCAAGAAAAAATAAAAATTGAACAAGAAAGCGTTGAAACACGCAGCCAGCAGGAATACGAAGAAAAAATGGCCGCCGAAGCCGAACTGGAGAAAAAGCGCCAACAGGCAGCTGCCACCCGCTACCGCGCCGAGCTGATTGCCAAACAGCAGCGCACTGCCGAAGCCGTTGAGGCTGCCCAATTACGGGCCGAAACCGCCCCTACCGAGCAGGAACGGCAACTGGCCCGCAAAGAGCTGGAAGCACTTGCACGCGCAAGCGAAGAGTTGCAAGTAGCCCTTAAACAAAACGATGAAGAGCAAAAACGCGCCCTAAAAGAGGCCAAAAAACAAGAACGCGCTGCACAGCAAGAAGCCGAATTGCGCAAAACACAGGCGATAGAAAGTATGCGCAAACAGGCCGAAGCCGCCGCCATTGCACGGCGACGCGCCGCACAAGCTGCCGCCGAAAAAACCGGCGCGGTTGTTACCTCTCACACGGCCCCAATTACTCTTTCTCATACGCAGCCTTTGTCTGTTGGGGTGCCGCCAGGTACCGCTCCATTGCCCAGAATCATCCCAACTTCGGCCACCAGTGCAGCAATTGGCAATATAGCAGCTTTTACCCCTGCACCACAAAGGCCATCTGGCACACAGGTATTTCAAAAGCCTACTATTGAAAACACTCAAACCATTAAACAGCCGCAGCAAATGCTTGATGCCTCCAGCGAATCTGTTTGGGATAAAATGAAGGTGCGGCAATCTGCTCCTCAATATGGTGGTGGACCTGGCTCCGGCAGTTATGCAAACCAGCATACCGGCAATATCCGCTTAACACGTACCACCGGTGTTTCTTCGGGCGTGCGTCCTGCCGTTACGGCACAAACCACTCCGCCCGAAAAGGTTTCGCAAACAATCCAATACACCATTCAGGCTGCGCGTGCTGCCCAAGCTGCCCGCAATGCAACCCATCCCACCACCAGCTCTCCTGCACAGCAGGCGGCCGCAAACCGCGCATTGTCCGGTACACGTCCGTTGGATTTATCTGCCATTAATTCTGCTGTTTCACCCACCCGATCTGCCACTGCGCCAATTGGGTACAATGGCGCTACGGGGGTTGTACCGCCGGTACCGCCGCAAAGAAACCCGGCAGCAGGCACCTCTGCTTTCCCTGTTTCTTCCACACAGCCCTTCTCGGCAACAGCGCCCATTCCGCCACCACGCGGCACCGCTGCTTTGCCCCGGCAAAATACCGTGCCTATACCCCCTTTTAGCCCAGCACAAAGACGCTAGTATATTTAAAAGCCTCCCGCCAACAGCGGGAGGCTTTTTGTTTGTATTTTTACATTTTTATCAATCGGGCAGTATACTTTTGTCGTTATTTAAAATAGCCAAATATCTTTCTTTATCCTCCTGCCTTAAACGGCGGGGGTCTACCTGTGCAAGCAGTTGCATTGCGTCTTCCTGCCTTTGCGCAAGCAGCAAAAGCTCTGCCCTGTTTAGATAGTTTGTGTATTTGCCCGCCAAAGACCAATAGGCAAAACCGGGGCCTTTGGCTTCTTTCTCTTCCTCTAAAAGGAAAGAGTCTAAATTATTGTCTTTTAGAAATTTCTCCCTACGCTCCTCAGTTCTTTTTTGGTAGCTTTTGCCAAAAACCACCTGCCCAATGCCATATATAAGGGGTGCCTGTATAAGCAAAGACAATACAACAATTAAGGGCGCAAAGGGGTTAAATATACATAACAGGCCCATAACCAATGCCAGCACAAAAAGCACTGCAACAAGGCCAATTATTTTGCGTTTATTTTTCCAAATCAATTTTTCTGCAATGGGCCTCTTCCCTGTTTATGTGTTCTTTTATAATGGTACATACGCTCGTCCGCAAGAGAAAGCAAATCGGCAGAAGGCAGGATATTATCAGCACCCACTTCTACAACGCCGTAACTAAAACTGTAATTAAACCTGTACTCTTTCTCTTGACCCTTATTTCTTAATTTGTTGCACACTGATTCCATCAAAGCTTCCGCTTCTCTGCGGGCAGTGTCGGCAAGCAGCACCATAAATTCATCACCCCCCAAGCGGCAAACAATGCCATTAGAAATATTTGCAGATAGTATATGGGCGGCAGATAAAATATACTTATCGCCTTCTCTGTGCCCAAACGTATCATTTACATATTTTAAATTATCCAAATCACAAAAACAGATGCTAAATTTTCGTTTTTCTTCCATCCAGTTTCTCAACGCATCCATCCCGTACAAGCGGCTGTAAACCCCTGTAAGAGAATCCTGAAAGGCATATCCCTCAAGGCGGCGTTCCTCTGTAACATCTGCAAACACAAGGGCCAGCGCCTCGCTGTCGTTCCACCGTACCGGCCAAATGCGAACCATAAAGTAGCGCATTTCTTTTGTGTTTTCGTCTACAAAACCCATCTCATATTCATCGTTATCTTCTTTACGGGTGTTAAGTAGGGCATTTACACCTGCAAAAAAAGATGTAGACTGGGAGTTTTTTCCATTTGCAAGCGCTTCGGCCGCTTTATTGTAAAACATAATATCATGGGTGCTGCAATCCAGCACCATAATAATTTGCTCTACTTTTTCCATTACAGAAAACAAAAACCGGTTGCTTTGCTCGGCAGCCAGGGTTTCGCGCTTACTGCTTTCAATCTCTGCTTTCAATGCGCGTTGGCGTTGATCTAGTTGAACAATCATAGCATTAAACGCAATCGAGAAATCACCCATAAAATCCACACGCTGCTGGTAATCCCCCTTGGCCACCTGCTCTGCCTGCCAAGTTAGGTGACGTAAAGAAGCGTGCAGCGCCTTTAAAGGGGCTGCCAGCTCGTTTTCGGGCGAAGGAAGACCTTCACTCAGTTTTCCTTTTGCCAAAGCCTGCGCCAGATCCCGTTGCTCTTGAATGCACTGGCCTAAAAATATAAAGCCCTCGCCCAAAAGCTTGTACTCAGGGTCCAAATCCGCAATATTCATTTTTGCATTTGCGGGATCGTATAAAATACACCGCAAATATTCAAACAAAATATCGGGTGTCTTCCCCATTGCCCTCTGCCTCGTTTTCCATAAATATTTACCACAAACAAAAAATCAAATGCTGCAACCGCATTTGATTTGCAACATTTGCATTTAAAAGTTATGCCGGTTCACAACGAAAACGGCACACTCTATCTCCA
Organism: Oscillospiraceae bacterium; assembly: GCA_047972265.1. GTDB lineage: Bacteria > Bacillota > Clostridia > Oscillospirales > Ruminococcaceae > JAAYCI01. Next base: position 88,173 of record JBKEAM010000134.1, read on the forward strand.
TTTGCCCAGCAGTCTACTTCTCGTACAACATAGTTCTTTTTAAAATATGCTTTTAAAATACCGGCAATAAAGCCCTCGTCGTAACTGCAAACCGTTTCGTTGGTTACGGGCAGGCCGCTACAATCCAGGTCTTGCGCTACGGTAAGCACAATGTTTCCATCCTCTTCCGTGTAATCTTCCATGCGTAAAATGCCTATTTTAAATTCTTTTAGTTTTTCTTGCAGGGCGGCAATAAAGGTATCAAAATCCGCGTTAACATCCAGGGTGTTTTTGGTCAGTTCACTGCCAGCCAAGTCTCCTGCCTGCCTAAAATATACATTTGCTTCATCCGAGCCAAACTTGCGGGTTAAAACATCCAGCATGGTATATTGCATTAAGCGGTATACCAGTACCGGCATATCCTCACCCAAATCTCCGCGGCCTTCTTTTATGTCGCCCATGTCCGTCCAAGAAAATTGGTTATGTGTCTTTTTAAAAACATTATTCATATTTTCTCCTCAAAGGCAAAAATGCCGTTTACGATAAACTGTTTTTTTATAATTCGATTGCATTGTTTGAGTAAGGTTTTAAATTATACCTTTTATTTTAACACATTGCTTCGATTTTTTATAGTAAATAAGATTGTTACTTCTGCGTCAATCTCTGTACCAGAATTATAGCATTCCCTTTGTATAATGGCAAGCCATGCAAAAAGGGCAGGCATTTTGTGTTTTACACGCAAATGCCTGCCCTTTTATAGCTATGTATCGCCTACTCTTTTTCTTTTTTTATTGCAAAAATATCTTCTTCCGATACTGTTAAATATCCCGTTTCATAGTGGTCGTACAGCACCATCCCGGGCGGCAAATCTCCAGTTTTACGTATATTTTTCACCTGTGTATAATCCACCGGAACCTTTGCCGATTTTTTTTGGCTGGAGTGCCAAACTGCAAGCATCGCAGCTTCGTTTTGGGTTGGCAGAGGAATATCTTTGCCCTCGCTCATTACCACTACGTGGCTGCCCGGTGCATTTTTAATATGGAACCACATATCTTTGCCGCGCGCAGTTTTTATGGTAAGCCTGTCATTTTGGGCATTGTTGCGCCCTACTAAAATTAAAAATCCATCTGAGGATATGTAGCGCAAAAAATCTGCTGGAGCGCTTCTCTTCTCTTTTGTTTTTGTGGGACGCATACGCCCCTGAGACTGCAGCTCGGCCCGAATATCTGCCAACTGCACCTCGTCACTTGCGGCGTCCAGCTCGTACAAAACTGTGGCAAGGTATTCTACTTCTTGTTGGCCCTGCACCAACAGTTCTTTTAGTTTTTTAACCGCAGTTTGTCGTTTTTTATATTCTTTAAAATATTTTTGCGCATTTTCTATCGGGGTAAGCGCAACATCCAGCTTAATTTTTTTAGGTTGCTGCGTATTCCAATCGGTAATAACAACAGAGGGATCTCCCTTTTTAAATGTATGGAGATTTGCAAGCAGCAATTCACCATACTCACGCCAGGTTTCACTCTGTTCGCTTTTCGCCAAATCTTCTTCCCTGGCTGCCTGTCGGCGCACTGCGCGGTCGTACATGGTATGCAGCGTTTTGTGCATTTGTTTAGAACGTTGACGCAATCTTTCTTTTTTGTCTTTGGCCGCATAAAAGTCTTGCAGCATCAAAGAAAAGCTCTCATACTCTTTAAGCTCTGCCCCCGGCAAATACTGTGTAAGGGGCAAAAAGCTGTACTCAATGCCGTCCCCTTGTGCGTCTATTACTGCCGTAGGCTTGCCACCCTGCAAATAAGCCTGCTGCACCTCTGCAAAAGTATTCTGTATCTTTTTTTGCTGTGCCGCGTTTAGGTTACCGGCAAAAATATCCTGCCCCTGTAAAACACGCCACTCTATCTCTCTGGCAACCACGGGGCCAATACCCCACATTTTGCGACCCAACAACTGGGCAATGGGGCGGTCTTCTTTTTCAATAGCTGCCCACAAATCTACTGGCTGTGTTTCAAAAAATCCTATTTTATTAGGCTGTGGCGGCAGGGTATATGCCAAACCCGGCAACAATTGACGTATGTCCGAATCTTCAAAGTCCACCCGGCGCAGCGCATCCAGTATTTTACCGGCGCCAACATCATACGGCGCGCCCTCTGCGGGGCCACGGGCAATTAACACCAGATTGCAGTACCTTCCCATCAGCTCGGCTGCAAGCGCGCAAACCACCCTGTCACCCATCTCGTTGGTACAGGTAAAATCAAAAAACACAATCCTCTCTCCGGGCACCGTACGCACATCTTCCAGCTTTCCGCCAGAAAGATGCTTGCGCAGAAGCATACAAAAAGAGGGCGGTACCGCCGGATTTTCGTATGCCTCTTGGGTAACGCAAACCCTTGCCGAGCCGCTGCGTGCCGAAAGCAGCAGCTTGCAGCTAATGCCGGGCCCGCGCAATAAAAAAACTGCTTCGTCCCGCGCAGGCTGGTATATTTTATCAATGCGCAAACCGCAAAGTTCTTGTTTTAATTCTGCCGCAGTAAGCGACAGCACGGCAGCATCCAGTGCCATATTTCCTCCTGCTGTGGTTTATTCCCTATCCAAAAAAGGGTCTGTACTGCATGTGGCAACCAATACCTGTGCCTGTGTAAAGTGCTGCCGCAGCTTTTGTGCAAGCACCGGCACAACAGGCTGTTCTGTAGCATGATGACCCGCCGCTATCAAAGTAAGGCCCAGTGCCAAAGCATCCAGCCCATCGTGATGATCTGCATCCCCTGTCACAAGGCAATCTGCCTTTGCCCGTAAAGCATCTTGTATAAAAGAAGCACCGCTGCCGCCCACAACAGCAACCCTTTTAACAGGGTGCGTTGCATCTGCCATGCGCACCGGGCTGCCCAGCGTTTTTTGGCACAATGCTGCCAGTTGTTTTGGTGTACTTGCCTGCGGCAGGTTGCCTATGCGCCCGCCGCTTCCAAACTCTTCTATATCTTGCAGACCTAAAATACCGGCAAGCACATCGTTTACACCGCCAATTGCCGCATCTAAATTGGTATGCGCGCACACTGCCGATATATTATGCCTTACCAAATGCCAAGCGGACATTGTTTCATCCATTTGTTTAAGAGGAGAAAAAATTACCGGATGATGCGAAACCAAAATACCGCACTCTTTTTGCGCGGCTTCTTCTATTACTTCTTTAGTAATATCCAGGCACACCATAATAGAATTTGACTGATTTTGGCACCGCACCAATGGCCCAACATTGTCCCAGCTTTCTGCAAGTTCTGCCGGGGCAATCTGTTTTATAAAATCCCATACTTCATTTAGTTTAGGCATTGTTGCACCTCCTGTAACAGTTGTTGCAATTGTTGTTGTTCTTTTTGCGGTAAAGGGGCTTGCAGCCTGCTTTGCAAATACCCCGCCCGCTTGTTTATATAACCAATACTTGCTTTATCTTTTAGCCCGCAAAGCAAGCCCAGCTCGCACAACAAGGCTGATGGGCTTTCAACCATTTCTCCTGTATATAGGCCAGAAAAAGCCGTATAATACCTACCATTTTCTTCAATCGCAATTTCTTTTTCTAGTGCAAACCCATGCTGCAACAGCCAACAGCGCAATAGTTCTGACCGGCTTGCGGGCACAAATACAAAGTGCAGGCGGGTTATATCTACAGGGCTGTTTTCCAATATCTCTATAATGGTTTCGGCGCTCATGCCCGCAATTACAACCTCGTGCGCCTCCCCTTCGCGCAACGGCTCTAGGCCATTGCCCAGCCTACACTCTACAATATCTTTGCAGCCGGTTTGGCGCACCAAAGCAGCCGCCTTTGCCAAGGGCAAGGGCCGCACATCTGCCGCTATTACATGGGGTGCAATACCTGCCATAGCAAGGTATACTGCCAGCTTACCATGGTCACACCCAATATCAGCAACAACACGCCCCTTGTTTAATAAAGAGACCGCCGCCAAAAGACGAGCGCCGGGCTTTGGTTGCCCGGCGCGATACATCTCACCAATTGAATTATGCACCGATATGAGTGTTCAGCTTTTGTACAAGCTGTTCAACATCTGTACCATGCACATAGCAGGCTTCTTCCAAAGTTTCCCCACGGGAAGCCGGGCAGCCCAGGCAGTGCATGCCGATTTCTAAAAACAAAGGTGCGGTGGAAGCATCCAAATCCAGGATATCTCCAATAACGGTGTTTTTGGTAATGGTCATATCAATTGTCCTCGCTTTCGATAATGCGTAAACTTGCTTGAAGAGAAAGTCCACCTTCCCCGTGTACATTATAACTTAGAATGCGCATATATGCAAGATACCCGCCCCTTGCGCAAGGCTTTACGGCATAACAAAAAAGCAGGGCAAAAGCCCTGCTTTTTACAATTTAAGTATCTTAGCTTTCGCTCTCTTCGGTAGCAACCTCAGGAGCAATAACAGTTTCTTCTGCCGAGGCGCTGGCAACCACTTCATCGGCGCCATCCTGTACTTCTTCCTCCGGCAAAAGGGCCTTCATAGAAAGGCTGATGCGGTGACGGTCGTAGTCTACGTCCATCAGCTTAACTTCTACTTCTTGGCCTACTTTCAGCACATCGGCAACCTTCTCTACACGGTCGTTGCTAATTTCGCTGATATGAACCAAACCGTCGATACCGGGCAGGATGCGTACAAAAGCACCAAATTGGGTTACGTTTACCACCGGAGCGGTAAATACGCTGCCCACAGGATATTCGGCACGCAGTTTCTCCCACGGATTATCCTCGCGCTTTTTAAAGCCCAAAGAAACTTTGTGGTTATCGCGGTCAACTTCCTTAACATATACTTCAATGCTGTCGCCAACACTTACAACCTCGCTGGGATGCTTGATGCGGCTCCAAGAAAGCTCAGAAATATGAACCAGCCCATCTACACCGCCAATGTCTACAAATGCGCCATAGCTGGTGAGGCTTTTAACGGTACCAATATAGGTTTTGCCGTCTTCCACTTCACTCCAGAATCTGTCGCGCAGAGCATTTTGCGCTTCTGCCAGCACTTCGCGAATGCTGCCGATAACGCGGCGATGGGTAAACTCTTTAATTTTAAGTTTTACATGTGTACGCACCAATGCGGTATAGTCCTCGCCGCGGCGTACAGTAGCCTGAGAAGCCGGGATAAAGACTTTTACGCCCTTAACCAAAGCCACAACGCCACCCTTGTTAGACTCTATAACGTAACCGTCCATTACGGTGCCATCTTCGGCCGCCTTGGCAACCTCTTCTTGTCCCTTGCGGCTTTCCATCTGCCGTTTAGACAAGTAAATAATACCGTCCTGATCGTTTACTTTTACAACAACCAGCTCCAGCTCTTCGTCCCTTTTTACGACTTCGTCCGCAGAGCGCACGGCAGGGTCGTCAGTAAGCTCTTCCAGCTTAATGATGCCGGTCTGCTTGGTTCCGATGTCCACCGTGACTTCATTCACGGAAACAGCCTCAACGATGCCTTTGACCACCTGTCCGGCATATACCGGCTTCATCGAGTCGTTCAGCATTTCTTCAAAGCTTTTTTCTCCGTCCAGAATTACATCGCTCATCCTGATTAGTACCTCCTCGATTGCGGACGATGGCGTGGAAGCGCCGGCTGTAATGCCCACCCGCTGCACATTGTTAAACCACTGCTTTTTCAGTTCTTCGGCAGTTTCTACCAAATGTACTTTTGTATGGGCTCCGGCCACGTGCATCAACTTGCGGGTATTAGAAGAACCACGCCCCCCTACCACGATTATAACATCGCACCGGCGGGCCAATTCCTCTGCATCCCGTTGTCTCGTCCATGTTGCACTACATATTGTATCAAAAACCAAGGCCTTTGTACACACTTTTTTAAGGAAAGACACACATTCTAACCATTTTGTAACCTCAAAGGTGGTTTGTGCCACCACAAACACCTGTTTTTGTGTGTCTGAGGCAGACAAAACACCTTCCAGCTCCTTTTCGTCGCCAAAAACGTATACCGGGCCGTGTGTCCTGCCTGCAATCCCCTGCACCTCGGGGTGCTTTGCATCTCCCGCAATCAGCAGTATTCCATCCTCCTGGCTGCAGCGGGCAGCTATTTTGTGTATTTTTAAAACATAGGGGCAGGTGCCGTCTATTACGGTAGCGCAGCACCCTGTCAACTGCTGCTGAACTTCTTCGGAAACGCCGTGGCTGCGGATAACCGCCACCTCTCCCTGCGGGATGTCTTCCAGCTTTTCTGCCGTGGTGGCTCCCTGTTCTTCCAGCGATGCCACTACCTGCGGATTATGAATTAACTCTCCCCATGTGTAGGGCTTTTTGCCTGCCTGCAGCAAATCCTCTGTCATTTTTACAGCGCGGGCCACCCCAAAGCAAAAACCCGCCGTAGGGGCAACCTCTACTGTAACCGGTCCTATATTTAAAATTCTAAACTCTTGTTTTTCCATATCCGCTACACTTTCTGTTATAACGCCTACATTTTGCCTTCGTAATCGATTTGCATTTGCTGTAAAGCCTCTGCGTATGCTTCTTTGGCAGCACGCATTTTTTTGGTACTGTAGTCTCCCTCTATACCAAGTTGCTGCTGTGTAAGGGGTTTGCCAAACACCACCGTTATACGGTGGAACGGACGAGGCCGCCCCCCTTTATACCAAATAACACAGGGAATAATATCGGCCTCCGCCATCATGGCAACCGCAAAGGCACCCGTTTTAAGCGCACCCAGTTTTCCGTCTTTAGAGCGTGTTCCCTCCGGGAAAATAAGCAGGCCACGTCCGCCTTTTACGTCCTCTACCGCGGCCTCTATGGCCGAACGGTCTGCCGTGCCACGGCGCACCGGAAACACCCCGGCAACGTTCCAAAAAAAATCGAGCACAGGGTTAAGGCCAAATAGCTCTTGCTTGCCCATAATCAGCATTTTTTTGCTAAAGCCGCGGGCTAAAAGCACAAACAATGGGTCTATGGCAAACAGGTGATTGCCAGCCAGCACAAAACCACGGTCTTTAATCAGGTTTTCTCGCCCCAGGGTACGCACAGGGTACAAAATACGTACCAACACCTGTGCCAAACCCAAAATAATGTAAAACAAAAAAAGATACAGTGGTTTTAGGGGTTTTAATTTTTTCATCCTACAGTTCCCCCAGCCTGCTCTTTACAGCCGAAAGCAACTTTTTATAGCCTTCTTCGTAACTAAGGCCGGTGGTATCTACCAGCACCGCATCGGGCACCTGCATCAAAGGTGCAATATCCCTATGGGTATCATTATAATCCCGCTGCTCTACATCTTTTAAAATGGTATCGTAGTCGGCCTGTCGCCCACTTTCCAGCAATTGGTCATATCTTCTTTTTGCCCTGTCTTGCACAGTGGAGGTGAGATATATTTTTACAGCGGCATTGGGCAGTACCACGCTGCCAATATCCCGCCCATCCATTAGTACATTGTTTTCGCGCGCTAGGCGGCGCTGTGTTTCTAATAAAAATGCGCGGGTTGCGGGATGTGCCGAAACATGGCTGGCTGCCATAGAAACAGCCTCATCACGGATGGCCGTAGATACATCCTCTTCGCCCAAAAAAACATGCTGCTCGTTTTGAATGTACCGCAAAGAAACCGATATGTTCGGCAGCAAGGCCTCTATTTTTTCTGCGCTGGTTACCTCTGCCCCGGCGCGCAGGGCTGCAAGCCCCACCACACGGTATAGTGCGCCCGTATCCACATATAAATACCCTAGCTCTTGCGCTATGCGGCGCGAAAGGGTAGACTTGCCTGCCCCCGAGGGGCCATCGATTGCAATCGAAATCATAATTTCCTCCACACAATATGGCATTTACATCTGTGCTGCGTCAAACCCTCTGGCAGCAGCATCGGCGGTGCTAAAAGCAATTTGCAGGTTGTAGCCGCCTGTGTATGCGTCCACATCTAAAACCTCGCCCGCAAAATAAAGTCCCTGCACCAGCTTGCTTTGCATTGTTTTAGGGTCTACCTGCTTTACATCTACCCCGCCGGAGGTGATAACCGCATGGGCTAAATCTCCCCTGCTCGCAAGCGGCACGGTAAAGCCTTTTATTAACTTTACCAGTTCTTCCCGCTGCTGGCGGGTAATCTGGTTTACCTTTGTATCGGGCGGCACGTCCCAGCGCTCCAGCATAACAGAGCGCATTTTGCCCGGCAACAGCTTATCCAAACAATTGGCGGCATTTTTAGAGGCCACCTCGGTAAAATCTCTGCGAATGCGTTCGTCCAGCTTTTCGGCAGAAAGGGCGGGTTTCATATCAACCGAAGCCACATAGGTGTGCTTTTTAAAATCGCCTGCAAAGACACTGGAAGAAAGGGTAAGCGGGCCCGAAATGCCAAAATGCGTAAACAGCATTTCTCCCAGTTCACTAAATACGGCTTTGTTATCTTCTAACAGCGTTAGCGTAACATTGCGCAAAGAAAGGCCCATTAGTTTACGGCAGGCACCCCCCTTTTCTAGCAAAGAGACAAGGCTTGGCTCTGGCGGTACAATTGCATGTCCCGCACCGCGCGCCATTGTGTACCCAATGCCAGTAGAGCCTGTAACCGAATAAGATAACCCACCTGTGGCAACCAGTACCGCGTTTGCATGTACTGTTTGCCCTCCCTCTAAAGCCACTCCTGTTACCTGCCGGTTTTCTATCAACAGGCTTTTGGCGCGGGCATGCACCATTTTGGCGCCCTGCGCACGTTTTTGCAGCACCTGCAAAACATCAGCCGCACGGTCGCTTTGCGGAAACACCCGCCTGCCCCTCTCGGTTTTTAAGGGCAAACCGTATTCGTTTTCCAGTACTTCCATAAGCGCACGAGGCGGCAAAGCGTACAGTGCCGAATATAAAAAGCGTGGGTTATGCCTTACATTTTTCAAAAACTCTTCTTCATCGCAGTTATTGGTTACATTGCAACGGCCTTTGCCCGTAATCAGCAGTTTTTTACCGGGAGACTCCATATGTTCTATCAGGGTTACGCTATGCCCCAAGGCAAGCGCACTTCCCGCCGCATACAGCCCGGCCGCCCCTGCCCCTACAATTGCCAAATGAGACATTATTTTGCCTCCCCGGCTGCTGCCTGCTTTTGTTTTTTGTTTGCATACAATACACGAACAAGCCCAACCGTGCCCACAAAACCCAGCATAATCATTAATGGATGAATGCTGGCGAGGTACATAACATAGGTGCCAATGGCAAAGCTGGAAACATCTACAAAGGCAATCATTGCGGCGCGCAGTAGAATGCAACACAGCACACCAACGCAAATCATCCATGTTAGAAATGGGGTAAACGAGGCTTCTTTAAGCGATTTAAACGCCTTTCTTGCGCCGAGTATCAGCCACGCTGCCGCCGCCAGCAGAGCAAGGGGCAACAATACCGAATAAACCACGCGCACGGCTTCTAAAAGGAAAAACGACATCTCTTCTATAGGGCTGTAATAGGGCAAATCACTGTTTTCGCGGGCAGCCATCAAAGCGTCCTCATGCAAAAACTGCTCCATCGGCAGCACTTTTTCTTCGTAAGCTGCTATTGTACGCATTGAGTAGGGGCTGCACTGCTGAAATGTAGCGCAAAATACAATTTCGTGCGCCATCTCCTGCAAAACAGGCACAACGTACTCAGCCCGTATGGGCGGGCTGACGGAACTGCGTGCCGGCCCTGCCGCCAAAACACCCGTATCGCACAATAAATTGATTTTATCTGCTAACAAAGAAAAATACTGCTGCGCTTTTTGCGGGGTATCGTAATATCCCGCTTCGCCCGCAGCCTCGCGCAACGCCCAATAAAAGGCGCCGGATGTATATTCACCATCGTCTCGGGTATATTTGCTTAAAAACCGCTCGCTATCTAGCCAGGGCTGCAACTCTGCAAACTGTGGCACCTCTTCGTATAGCTTATCTATTACTTCCCGCGGCACCGCCACCTGCGGATCCCAATTGGTATGGTCTATACGGGTCATCGCGCCATAGGCATCGGCAAATTCTCCGCTTTGAAAATCATCCAAAACAAAGCGCCCATAATACTGTTGGTTCATGCCCATCCACCCCAGCAGTGTGCCTGCCAAAATAACAAAGGGCAAAACCAAAGCGGCGCACCGCATCAATTTTTGTTTAAGGTTTATTTTTTGTTTTACAACGCCTATAACCGTTACAATGGCAGCCGCCACCACAAAGGGAAGCAGCCACCAGCCATCCTCCCGCGTAAGCCAGCAGGCCCCAAAGGCAAGCCCGGCCAAAACCAGCCACCAAACACTGCGGCGCAGGCGCAAATGGCTGCGCAGGGCAAAGCCCAGCATGCCCGCCACGCACAAAACGCACAACGCCGGAAAAATATTGTCTCGGTAAACACGGGTAATATACGCCAAAGGCGCCGGGTTTGCCACCGATGCCGGGTTAAACAAAAGTAGAGCAAATAAAGCCAGCGACAACCACCGCTTTTTAAGTGCAGGCAAAAAGGCTGCCGCAGCCGCAAGGCTTGCCCCTGCCCACAATAGCTGCCCGCCCAAAAGGTATGGAATACGCAGGGTGTGCAGCACAAAAAGCCACAGAGAAAAAAAAGTGCGCTTTGCAAGGGTAAGAAAGCCATAGGCGCCCAGCCAATTGCCCCTAGAAATAGAAACCGCCGCATTGTACATTACCATATCATCCAGCACGGCTTCATCTGGGTCTAAATACACCTTTTGCGCCGAGGCCAAAATAAGTTTTACCGCAAGCAGGGCAAGCGCAAACAGTATTACCCAAAGGCGAGAAAGGTCTTTTTCATTTTTTTTGTATACAGAGAGCAATGGCTATTCTCCTTACAGGTATATCAAGTTATTTTTTCTATCGACTCTACCAAATATTGCTGCTTTTTAAACACCAGCCCCACAAGCAAAGACATGTATTTGAGCACAATGGTAAGCAATAAAAACATGCCAAAAAAGCCACCGGTAAGCAGCAACATTGTGGTGGTCCATCCGGGTACCGGATTTACCCCGCCCAAAAACACAACAACGGTATACACCAGCGCCGCCAGCATTAATAGCAGCATTAGCATAGAAATACCAAACGCCACCCGATAGCCCACATTTGTGTATAAAGCCAAAGAATCTACCGCCTTAGAAAGGCGCATATCTTCGCCTTTTTTGCCTTTAGCCAATTTACTGCTAAAAGTAAGGGTGGAAATTTTAAGGCCGCTGGCCGCATAAGCTGCCTTGCGGTAGGGCATTGTATCTGAAATAGACCGCACCCGGTTGATGGCACGGCGGCTTAACAAACGGAACGAATCGGTTTGCAGCTTATATTTGGATTTGCTGTTGGCATTAAAAACACTGTAAAACAAACCCGAAACCATGTTGCGGTTTTTGCCCGGAGATACCGTTACAATATCGTTGCCCGCAAGGCAGGTTTCGTAGGCTTTTTCCATCATTTCTACAGGGTATGGCATGTATACAGAGTCAAACTCATACACAAAATCGCCAATGGCCATGTCGATACCGGCATTCATTGCAACTTCTTTGCCCTGTTTAAGGCTCATATGAATCATGGTAACAGAAGGTGGATTTTCCATTTGGGCCAAAAATTCTTTTACGCGCTCTTCCGAAGCATCCCTGCTGGCATCCTCCACAAAAATCAGTTCATAGCTTGCAAACCTTGCCTCTAAAAGAGGGCAGAGGGTAGAAAGAAAGGGATTAACCCCGTCTTCTTCTCCCGATAGGTATATAACCGCCGATATAAAGTTTTTTTCTTTTGCAGCCATTACAGCACCTCTTCTAAATCGTAAACTGTATTGATTTTTCCGCTTAGCACGCTTACAAAGGTGGGGCTATCATTCATTACACGCACCAGCGTAGGGCGCGAATCGTCCACCTCGCTGGCTTTTAATATCGGTTTCATAGAAAAAAGTGACCCTTTATACACAAATCCATATTCGTCTTTCATGTATTTGTGCGCCAACTGGCTCATAGAGAGCCACGCACTTTTGGGCTGCGCAACACAGTCGTTGCAGTTATACAGGCTTTGGGGGTTGCATTTACCCTCGCTTTTTGCCTGGCACGCAAAGGTGGGCAGGGCGTCGTTAGAGGTAACATGGGGCGTAAAGGTTACACTTGTAAGCGAGTGCAGCCCTGTGCGCCCAAAGGGCATGATGGAAAAAAACGGGCCGTCCATTACTGTAAGCCCCACATCTTTTAATTTTTCGTCCACCTCGCACAGAATGATTTCGCACAGCTCGTATTTTATGCGAAAGGGTTCAAAACCCAGCATGCCTGTAATTTGGTTTACCGAGGCATAGGTGGCATTTAACACATAGGGGGCCTTTTCTACCGAGCCTGAAGAAGTTGTTACTTTATAAAAGTCCTCGTTTAAGGCCTCTATACTTTGTACTTCTTCTCCCAGCCGTAATTGTACATTGGGCAGGCTCTCTATATCGGCAACCAGTTGCTTTAAAAGCAGAGCCGCATCATACGCATATTCTTTTGTTATAAAAGCCCCGTCGCACTGGCCATGCTTAAAATATTTATCGGGAGATATTTCCTCGCACAGGATGTCTGCCGCTTCACAAAATTTGCGGAACTCGGCGGCGTCCGTCCAGCTAAAGCGGGCACTGGTGGCATAAACCTTTTTAAAATCTCCCACAATGCAAGAGGGGAAGTCCTTTACAAAACGCTCGAAATAGCCTGCACTGCGCAATGCGGTAGAAAGGCTGCGCGGATAATGGTACCCCATATGTACCCGCGCCTGATTGATGGTGGTGGCACGGCGAAAAAGGGTTTTATCCCTTTCCAGCACCAGCACACGCTCTCCCTTACGGCCACAGTAACGCGCCGCATACAGGCCATACAGCCCTGCACCGATAATGACTTTATCGTATCCCACTTTTTCCTCCCGGTTTACTTACTACGAGATGTAGCGGACAGGGCGGGCGGGTTATACTTGCCCGCAGCATTGGCCGCCAAAATTTTTAGCAAATCCATATTGCCGCGCATACCCTTAATTTTAGTAGGGGTTGCCTCCCCTTTTGGGTAAACACGCGCAACAGGCACTTCGCAGGCCCGCAGCCCAATTTGTGTTGCACGGGTGCTTAAATACGCCAACAGCTCATACCCGCTAAATATATCCCGCAGGGGCTGTACTTTGGGGTTGGTTAAATACCGGCGAGAATATGCCCTAAACGCATTGGTTGTATCGGTAAATTTTTGCTTTGCCACAAGGCTTATAACCGGCGCATGGATGGCACGTACCGCAAACAAACGGCTGGCAGGCGTATTAACAGCAAGCCCTCCCGGCACAAAACGGCTGCCCTGTATAAAATCAAAACCCTGCTCCAGCTTTTCGATAAAGCGGGGCACGTTTTCGATGCTGTCTTTGTTGTTGCCGTCTACCGTTAAAACGCCCTCATAACCCTGCTCCAGCGCCCACCATATGCCGGTACGCAGTTGCGCCCCCTGTTTGCCCGCCCCAAGCTTTACCAAAAGCGCCCTAACGCCCGCAGCCCGCAGCAGTTCGTTCTCTGTGCTGCCATCAGTACTTCCGCCATCGCAAATGGCTATATCTACCAATTGGTCTATCCCGGCATCCTGCGCGCGTTTAAGCTCTGCATCAATGCGGCCTTTTTCGTTAATAATAGGGATAAGAAGGCAGTATTTACTGCGTTTATCAAAATACTCGGTATATTCAAACTCCGGCACACCGGCATGCCCCGATACAATCATGCAAATACCTCCGCCACATACTCAAGTGTGCGTTCCAAAACCTCTAGCCCTTGGGCTTTCATCTCTAACGAAATGTACCGGTCATATCCTTCGTTTTTAAGCATCAAATATAACTCTTTGTGCAGGCTGCGCTTTTGCACCTGTACAAGCATAGGCTCGCTGATATGAACATGGTTTATTCTGTATACCTTGCCCGCAATGCAGGCTGGCTTTTCTTGGTTTGCAATCATTGTTCCGGTATCTAAATTTACTCGGCATCCAAGGCTATCTACCCGTTCTGCCATTGCAAAGGCTTCGGGGGTTTCGTTTATAAAATTGGTACCGTAAATAGCGGCGTTTGCCTCTAATGCAAGTACCGTGCCGTTTTCTGCCGCAAAGTCTCCCAGTTGCTTAAAAAAATCCACCGCTGTACTTCCATCCTGCCCGGCGGGCAGTACCCGATTTTTGGGGTTGCCAAATACAAGGTTGCCTATGCCTCCCGCGGCGGCAAATAAAATGCCTTTGCGGGTATACTCCAATAATTGTGCACGCTCTTTGCCAAACATGCTGCCGCTTTGCCCAAACCACATGCCCTGCATACTGCAAAGGGCAAGGCCATGTTCCGCCGCCATTGTGGCCGCATATTTTTCGGCCAGTTGGGGTGCGTTATAGGGCGCTTCGCCTGCTTGCATGCGGGAGGGCACTGTTTCTATTGCGCAAAAGCCATATTGCTTTAGCAGCCCAAGAGCATTTGGCTCTTCTTCGGGTGTCCATGCAATTTGTGATGCTGCCAGCTTCATATATTCCCCCCCGTTTTAATTTTTTTGCCAGTTTTGCGCAAACAAGGCAATGTCCTGCAAAACCTGCTGGGCAGTAAAAAGATACTCACCCTGTGCACCCAAAGCCTCGGCGTACCTTGTACGCATATCGTACTGTGCGGGCGGTTTGGGCAGATGATTTTCAAAATTGACATTTCGTATTGCTTTATAGATTTCGGCAGCAGAAAGGGGAGCTACCGCCAAGTTTACAAGCCTTATGTTTTGCTGTAAGCACAATTGTATATGCTCCCACAAATAATTGAGATTATAGAACTGGTACACCGCACGGGAATCTGTAAAAGCAAGAGAGTTGAAATCGTTATTTTCAAAAAAACCATACAGGTCTTTTGCATCCTGCTCTGTTAACGGCTGCAAACGGTAAAAACCGCCCGCGCCCTCTTTATAGGCCTTTTCTATCAAAGGGTGCTTCGGTAAAAGTTCCTGATACTTTTGCTGCGTAAGAGCAGAAGGAGTAATGGTAAGCAAATCGTACAAAAAGTTCTTTTTTAAACCGCGCCCAAAAAGGCCCGGCAGCCTTAAAATTAAAGCGTCTTCAAACTCTTCCCGCACCCACTTTTCCAGCGTATGACGGTTTTTGCCATAGGCTGGGGCATCTTCGTCCTGTATTTGGGTATCCTCCCAAACCTCTACCGGCTGGGGGTAAACATCTACCGTGCTGATAAGCACCACCTGCCGGGGCTGCATACGGCGAATATTTTCGAGCGCATTCTTCGCCTGCGCCAAATCGGCCGCAGGGTCTGCATTGGCCAAAAACTTTTCGCTTGGCATACCAGCGTACACCACAAGGCCGTTTTGCTGCCCAAAACTTTGGGTTATGTTAGAAGAATTGTACATATTGTCAAAGGTATGTGATGCAGCCAAATTGCCGCCCACAAACCCTGTATATCCTACCAGTGTATGTTTCAACTGTCTGCTCCTATTCTTTTACAGCATATTTGCACACAATAACAAAAATATTATACCTGCTTACCCATAAAAACACAAGGAAATAGCGGCCCTTACAGGCCGCTTATATTGCCTGCTAAATAGGCACTGCTACTACATCCTATGCTGTAAACACAGCTATTTCGGCTTCAATCTTTCATCCTGCTGTAAGTGTTACCCGACGCGCGCACTGCTGGGCTTCCTCTTCATCGTGGGTTACCAGCAGCATGGTGCGTCCATCCAAATGCTGCCGCACATAATTAAAAGCCGTTTGTCTTGTAACGGTATCGAGACCCTTAAATGGCTCGTCCAAAACCAAAACATCGCTGCTTGCCATTACCGCCCTTGCCAGTGCTACACGCCTTTTTTGCCCCCCCGAAAGCTGGCTTACAGGTTTAAATACATCTTCTTTTTCCAGCCCCAATTGTGCCAATGCCGCCGGGATTTCACTCCACTTAGCCCGCGGCAGTACAAGCGCAACATTTTGCAGGGCAGAAAGCCCTGCGCAAAGACGGTTTTCTTGGAAAACAAAGGCAAAACGCAAAAGTTCGGCTCCTGCAATCTGCCCCGCATCCGGCTTTTCAACCCCTGTCACAATACGCATTAGTGTTGTTTTACCGCTGCCGGAGGGGCCCATAAAGGCCAGAGTATCCCCCTGCCGGATTGTAAGGGAAAAATCGCGTAAAACATCCACACCCAAATATTGTTTAAAAATATTTTTTAGCTCTATGTCTGCCATCTGCCCCATCCCCTTTCTATCCATGCCAAAAGGCGGCGGGTTACCGCAATGGTAAGCTTTGCAAACAGCCAGCTGACCAGCACAATCATAACAGTCCATGCAAACATTTCGGGCATTTGCAGGTATATTTTTGCCTGGTACAGGCGGTACCCGATGGTGCCGGTGGTAACGCCCATCACCTCGGCAGCCACCCCGCTTTTCCAGCTAAGGCCAATCGAGAGCTGCATGGCAGACAGAAGCGAAGGCCGCAGCGCCGGCAGGTAAATAGCCCTTACCCTGCGCCAAAACGGTATGTGAAATAACCTAGCCATCTCTAACAACTGCCCGTTTACCTGTCCAATGCCCACAAGCATATTGTTATAAATAACAGGCAGTACCAATAATAGCCCAATATAAGTGCTAAGCCAGGCACTGCCGCCCCATATAAGCAGCAGGACAACATAACTTGCCACCGGCACCGCCAGCATTAGCTGCATAAGAGGACGCAAAAGAACGGCCACTGCATTTTTCCATGCTGCTATTACCCCTAAAATTATTCCTAACAAAAGCCCCATAAAAAAGCCCAGTGCAATATGCCACAGGCTGTTAAAAACGCTGCCCCAAAAAACCGATGTAAAAACAAGGCTAGCCAGTGCCCGCAATGTATCTATGGGCGAGGGCAACAACAATACCTGCCGCACCGCCATACTGCCCACCTGCCACACCGCAACCCAAAACAAGATTGCAAGCAAAAACTGAAGCCTTTTTTTATTCTTTTTTTCCATCTTACTCTTTGGCTCCCCCTTGCATCATTAATAAGCCCAGTTTTACTCTGCTTACCTAAAACTTACCCTACGTAGCAACTAATTAAATCTTAATTTTTTATAATTAATATCGGCTTTTATATTTAAATTAGTAAAACCGATTTTTGACGCTTAGGTTTTCCCAAAAACAGAACCCTCATAGGTTCTACCGCAAACTTTGTATCTATAAAATATACCATATTTGCAGGACACCCCACCATGCTTTTGCTTTTATAAAATAAAGCAGGCTCCGTATGCCTACCGGGGCCTGCTTATCTTTAACCTATAAATACAAAATCAATGCCTTTATGCAGCAAAGTAAAAACCTGCATCCGGCAGGGCACCGCCCACAGATTCGGGCGCTTCGGCAAACAGCACACTTAGGTAGCCATCCAGCTTTTGCTGTAGAGGCTCGCCATCTATATACACAATGTTGCAAAGCGGCAGTGCCTTTTGGGCAATGGGCGCTTTTTCTACTATTCCAAACTGAGCCACTAGCTCGGCCGCATCGGCCACATTAGCATTTACCCAGTCTATGCTGGCTTTGTAGTCCTCTAAAAATTGCACAAACGCTTCTTTATTTTGCTCGGCAAACTCGGTGCGCACCACTAGCACCCCAGTTACAAGGGCACTGTCTGGCGACACCTTATCCCATTCTTCTGTAAGGTTAAGTGCCACGGTTACCTTTTCATTTTGTACCTGCATCGCCGTTGCGTAGGGCTGGGGCAGTACCGCAATTGCATCGGTAGCTTCTGCCAATAAAGCCGCTACTTCGGTGGCTTCTGCCTTATATTCTATCGTTACATCTTTTTCGGGGTCTATTCCGTTTTGTTGCAGCAGATAGTTTAATACAAACTCCGGCGTTTGGCCCTGCCCTGTAGAGTAGATTGTTTTGCCCTTTAAATCGGCAAAGCTTTTTACTGCATCTCCGGTTTGTACAACATACAAAACACCCAGTGTATTAATGGCTGCCACCTGCACTTTGCCCTCGGTTTTGTTGTACAAAACACTGGCTACGTTGGCGGGTACCGCCGCAATGTCTAAATCTCCGTTTATTAGCTTTGCGGTAACTTCGTCGGCCTTGCCGTACATTTCAACCTGATAGTTATGGCGTGCACTGCCCTCTTCGGCTTCCTGCATCAGTTTTACCATACCCATAGAGGTTGGCCCTTTAAGGCCTGCAATTCGCATATCGGTTGCTGCCACTTCGTCCGGCACAGATGCCGAAGAACTTGGTGCCGCGCTAGAAACAGGCACAGAAGAAGACGCAGCCGGCGCGCAGGCAGCCAGCAGCCCTGCGCTTATAAGCAGCGTGCAAAAAATAGACATTAGCTTTTTCATAATAAAATTCTCCTTACTATATTGCTTTTTGCGCCGTGCAAAAGGCGGCGCACCTACCATTGTTTTTACCAAGCTAGTATACTATACTGTTATTTAAATAACTGTTGCCGCAGCAACATTTTGCCTTAAACTTGATTTATTAGATGAGGGCTGCCTGCCATGAAAGATTACTTGCCTGTTTTATCCTGCACCTCTTTGTTTAGAGGATTTTCTTCAAAAGAAATTTTGAATATTTTAGATGTTTTGCAGCCTGTTTTTTGCAGCTATAAAAAGCAGAGTATTTTAATGTTGTATGGCTATTGTAACCCTAAAATTGGCATAGTTTTAAACGGTGAAGTAGAGGGCCTGCGCCAAGTAGGCAGCACAAGGGATTTTACCATGATGCGGCTTGGCCCCGGCGGTATTTTTGGAGAGGTACTGGCGGTAAGCGGCACCGAAAGCCCCGTAACCGTGCAGGCGGCAAGCAACTGCGATATATTGTTGCTGGAATATCCCTTTGCCTTTCCCGCAGGGCAGCCGCAAATGCAACACTTGCATATTCGCTTGCAGCAAAACCTTGCAGAAGAGATTTCTCGCAAATATTTTACGCTTGATAAACGAATTGCTTTGCTTTTGCTACACAGCCTGCGCCAGCGCATTGCCACCTATTTGGTGGATTTGCTTGTACAGCAGGGAGAGTATATTGCCCTGCCGTTTGACAGAGCCGGTTTTGCGCGGCACTTAGGGTGCGAGCGCAGCGCACTTTCTCGAGAACTTTCTCGCATGGCAAAGGACGGCTTATTGCAAACAAGTAAAAAACAGATACATATTACAGACGTTGCAAGGCTGCAAAGCCTTGTGCAAAACGCCGAAGCAGCATTGTAACCCATAGCGCTTTACTGTATAATAATGGGTAAATTGATTTTTGTTTGTTTGCATTAAATTTATCTTTAAATGTATGTAAGGAGTTTGCCATGTCACTGCCGGTTTTGTACATCGTTATCCCCTGTTACAACGAAGAAGAAGTGCTGCCCGTAACCAATCCTCTTTTTTTAGAGAAGCTTACACAGCTTATTAAAGAAGGGCGTATTGCTGACGACAGCCGCATATTGTTTGTAAACGATGGCTCCCGCGACAATACCTGGCCCATTATACAGGAATTGAGCCGCGCCGAAGAACATTTTGAGGGGGTTTCCCTTTCTCGCAACCGGGGCCACCAAAATGCCCTGCTGGGCGGCCTGATGGTAGCCAAGGATTTGGCCGACATCACCATCTCTATCGATTGCGACGGCCAAGACGATATTAACGCCATGGACGAAATGATTACCGAGTATGAAGCAGGCAGCGACGTTGTGTACGGCGTGCGCTCTTCGCGCGATACCGACAGTTGGTTTAAGCGCACCACTGCACAGGGCTTTTACAAGCTGATGAACCGCCTTGGTGCCAACGTTGTGTATAACCATGCCGATTACCGCCTAATGAGTAGGCGTGCGTTAGATGGGCTTGCCGAGTTTAAAGAGGTAAACCTGTTTTTGCGCGGCCTTGTGCCGCTGGTTGGGTACCGGTTTTCTAGCGTATATTACGAGCGCCACGAGCGCATGGCCGGAGAAAGCCACTATCCGCTGGGCAAAATGCTGGCGCTTGCCATCAACGGCATTACCAGCCTTTCTGTTAAGCCCCTGCGCATGATAACCTGGGCCGGGTTTGTATTTTCGGTTATAAGCCTTATTGCCATTGTGGTTACCATTGTACAGCACTTTATGGGGCTTACCGTTCCCGGCTGGAGCAGCACTTTTTGCGCCATCTTTTTTATGGGGGGCATACAGCTATTAAGCGTGGGTGTTATAGGCGAATATGTTGGCAAAATATATTACGAAGCCAAAGCCCGCCCCCGTTTTATTATTGGCGAAAAAACATTTGAAGACAAAAAGGATACCAATGAGAGATAACATATTTTTTGATTTGGACGGAACCCTAATAGACCCCGCCCTCGGCATTACAAAGGGTGTTGCCTTTGCCCTTGCGCAGTTAAACCAGCCCCCGCTGGACCAAAAAACGCTTGAACTATTTATTGGCCCGCCTTTGTATGATGCTTTTGCAGAGTATTCCAACCTGCCGCAAGAGCTGCACGCCGAAGCGGTGCGCCATTTTAGAGAGTATTACGCAGAGCATGGGCGAGATGAGCAAACGCTTTTCCCCGGTATAAAAGAGATGCTGGCAGCTCTGCG